>CAZYPK010000085.1:0-21380 GCA_964649195.1 uncultured Phycisphaeraceae bacterium | reverse complement strand
AGTCGCGGCTCGCCAGCCGCGACGTAACACGTCGCGGAGATCAACAGCCTGAAGGAGTGTTCATACACACCCCGCGTCACAAGCCTCGAACATCCCCGCGCGACAGGAGCGCCTTCATCCGGCATCCCTCGTAAAACGTACCACCCCTCTTCCCGTTCATCTCCGCGACGTGTTACGTCGCGGCTCTTCTTGAAACCCCTCACTCCTGGCCGATGATCGTCACCGTGATCGAACCCAGTTTGTCGGAGTAGTTGGCCAGTGCGTCGAACTGTTCGTCGATGCGGTCGATGGCCTTGTCGAGGGCCACCTCCTTCTTGGTCAGCAGCAGCACGTGCTCGTTGTAGCGGAAGAGGGAGCGGGCCTCGTCGATGCTGGTGGTCAGCGTCTTGTTGTAGAAATCCTTTTTGATCCGAAGCTCGTCCAGTTCCGTCCGAAGCGATTTGAGGCGGGCTTCGGGTTTGAGTTTTTCGAGTTCCTCGACGCGCTCGATCCAGCGCAGCTTGGCCTCGAGCATGCGGGCCTCGGCGGCGTCCTGTCCGTCGGCATCGGCGCCGGCGGCGTCGAGCTGCTTCGTGCGGAGGCGCACCAGCTTTTCCAGTTCATCGGCCAGCGGGTCGGGGGCCGGGGTGCGGGCGTCGGCGGCGGAAGTGTCCATCTCCTTCTTCGTCGCATCGAGGCGCGATTCGCGGAGCAGGATGTCCAGCTCCGTCGCCCGCAGCTTTTGCTCCATCTCGCCCACGAGGCTGCGCTTGCCGTCCACGGAGTGTTCCGCCAGGCCGGCATCCTCGGCGACCCGGACGCGATTGGTCCAGACTTCGACGTACTTCTTTTCCAGGTAGTTTTTCCGCTCGATCAGCGAGTCCTGCCGCTTCTCGATGCTCTTGCGATCGACGTTGATCGAGGCTTCGAGGGTGAGTTGAAGATGCTTGCGAAGGTTCTCGACGAAGGCGTTGAGCGCCGGCATCGGGATGCGGCCGTCGGCGCGGCAGGCCAGGTCGAGCCTGGCGATCACCGCGCCGATCTTCACCGAGGTCGTCGCCGTCAGCTTGATGTAGGTCGGGTATTCATCGGCCGTCAGGCCGAAGGTGTCGCGCGCCGCCGCGCCGGCGACGGCGGGGCTGTTGAGCACCGTGGTCAGCGTGGCGGAATCGAAGGGCATCGCCTCGGGATCGACGCTGATCTTCAGCACCCGTTCGAACTTCTGGTCGAACTTCACGCGGCCCTTGAACGGCACATCCGCAAAGGGCGCCTTGCCGCCGCGCACCGGCTCGGCCGGCCGGACCGGGCCTGAAGCCGTCACCATCGCAGCCGCCAGAAGAACAACGCTCAATGTGTAAATCGCGGATCGCATGACAACTCTCCAGTTCACCAGGTGAAACGGATTCCGTTCAACAGCGCCATCGAGCGAAAGCTCTTCTTCCATGAATCGGCTTGTCGGCAGCCGGACGCGCCACTCCCTCAGGCTTTGGGATTTCTGAATCCGATGCGCCCTGAATCCGGGGATCGCGAAGCCGCAAGCGGCTTGGGTGCGGGAGTTGTTCAGGAATCCCCCTTCATTGTCGCACCCCAATCCACGGGGTCAACCTGAAAAGGATGTGATTTTTCGAGCATTCAATCATTGCAATCCCTGATACGCACAAGTAGAATCTTACGATCCGGGGGGTCCGAGAATGTTTCCCTCCTGGCGTTCCGTTGGCACTTTTTGTGGAAGTGGGGTGACCGATGCGGCGAATTGTTTTTTCCGCGCTGATCTGCGCCTTGGCGTCGAACCTGGCCGCCGTCAGCCGGGCGGATGAAAAAAGCGATGCGGTGCTCGCGGAACTGGCCGGGCAGCTCAAGGAGATGCGCGGCGAGATCAGCGCGCTGCGTCAGGAAAATCAAAGGCTACAGGCGCTCGTCGCCGAGCAGGCTCAGCAGCAGCCCTCCCGCGCCATGATGCCCGGCGGCAGCGAAACGCCTCCGCAACTTTTCGATGACCCCGGCCACATCCGCATCATCCAACGCCCCGGCTATGCCCCGCCGAGCTGGCTGGACATGCTCATCGAACAGAATCGCCAGCGAACCCTCGAAGCGATGTTGCAGGCCCGCGCCAACGAACGGCTGGCCGATGATCGCCGCGCCAGGATCGCCGCCGAGTCCAAGGCCGTCGGCGTCGCCTACTGCCCCAGGCCGCTGCGCGAAACCGCGCTGGCCGGCGGGGATGTCAAGGTCTTCCGCGATCAGTATGTCGCCTCCCGCTCGGCGGACTTTGACGCCCTGTTCAACCAGGTCGGCGTCAAGGAATATCTCCAGATCAAGGCGACGCGATTGTCCGGGCAGGCCCAAGGCGCCTATGTCGTCGCCCAAGACGACGGGGTGGATGGCCAGTCCATCGGGCCGGTCCAGGCCCGCATCCTCGCCAATCGTCTTCGCGTCGATCTCGAAGATGCCACGATCCTCTACGGATCGGCCGGCCTTCATGGTCCCGCACCGGCCGGGCTGGCGACGGCCGATGAGCTGACCCGCCGGTTGAGGCACTCGAAGAATCCGCAGGTCTCAGGCCCGACGCGCGACACGCTGGCCGCCGGACGCCGCGCCGCCGCCGTCGATGAGGCGGTCGCCAATGACATGGATATCGAACTGGTGCTGCGCATGAACCAGGTCCGCGAAGCGCGGCGGCAGATGCTCGCCGGCGGCCACGTTCCCTCGGCGGCGCAGATTCAGGAGGACATCACGCAGGTCAACGATGTCCTCAACGGCAAAATCTCCCGCACCCGCGTGCCGGAGGTCCAGGCCTTCACCGGCTTCGATGCAAGGCGGGATTGATGCCGTGTTCCATTGCCGGGTGGCTGGGGCTGAAGGCTTTGCGCAAGCCCCGGCCCGGCGCGCACAAAGCAAGGTGAGGCAACTGATCGCTGATGGTCCCTTGGGCCGGGGCTTGCGCAAAGCTTCAGCCCCAGCCACCCATCGCAGAGCCCCAGCCACCCACCGCTTTTCACCTCGAAGTCGAAATCGCCTGCAACTGGAAATCGCTGAACTCCCCTCGCGTGAAATGCTCGTGCGCCAGCCCGGCGATCATCGCGGCGTTGTCCAGGCAGAGCGGCATCGCAGGCAGTCTGACTTCCAACTCTCTGGCGGCACCCAATTCCACCGCCCGTTTGCGAACCAGCGAGTTCGCGCTGACCCCGCCGCCGATGAGCAGGCTGCGCGGCCGCGTTCCCTGCGCGGTCAGTTGATCGACGGCACGGTCGAGCTTGCGGATCAGCGTATCGACCGCCACCTCCTGAAACGCCGCCGCCAGATCGCGGCGATCCTCTTCCGAGAGGTCCGCCGCCGTGCGGGTGAATGTCGCCTGAGCGCCCTTGCCCACCGGGTAGCCGCGCACCGCGTAGAGCAGGGCGGTCTTGAGTCCGCTGTAGGAAAAGTCGAGGCTGTCGGCGCCCAGCAGCGTGCGAGGCAGGCGGTGCTTCGATGGATCGCCGGTCTGCGCCAGCTTGTCGAGTTTGGGCCCGCCGGGGTAGCCGATGGCGAGGATCACCGCGGCTTTGTCGTATGCTTCGCCGACCGCATCATCGATGGTGCGCCCGATGATGCGCATGTCCAACGGGGAGGTGAGGGCGTACAAAGAGGTGTGCCCGCCGGAGATCACCAGCCCCAGGGCGGGGAAGGCGCGGGCGCAGGCACGGGAGCTTGAAGCTCCCGTGCCTGCGTGCCCATTCAACTGCATGAATCCCGCGTACAAATGGGCCTTGACGTGATCGATGCCGATCAGCGGTTTTCCCAGCGTCCACGCCAGCGCCTTGGCGGCGCTGACGCCCACCAGCAGCGAGCCGATGAGTCCCGGACGATTGCCCACCGCGATCGCATCGAGGTCGGCAAAGGTCGCGCCCGCCGTCGCCATCGCTTCCGTGATCACCGGGCTGATGCGCTCCAGGTGGGCGCGACTGGCCAGCTCCGGCACCACGCCGCCGTACCGCTCATGCAGCTTGTGCTGCGTGGCGATGATGTTGGAACGGACCGCCACGCCATCCTCCACCACCGAGGCGGCGGTCTCATCACAGCTTGTTTCAATGCCGAGAATCAGCGACATGCGGGCAGTTTAACGGGGAAGTGAAAGCGTTTCCTCACCGCCCTTTTCCGCGCGGCCCGTTTGCGGTAATCTGTCCCCTTCGCCTTGCCGATTCGGAATGTATTCATGCCCAAAATCATCGACATCTTCAAGCCCGGCCAGCGGGTCACCGTCACCCACCAGATTCCCCAGCGGGCCCGCGTCTGGACCACGCAGATCACCGGCATCGTCGTCAAATACGAACAGAAAAAGACCGGCTCATGGTTCGCCCACGCCAAGGATGACAAGCTCTGGCTCGATCGCCTGACCCTCGAAAAGGACGACGGCGAAATCGTGGTCTGCAACCTCGATGATTTTTCACATGTCGAACTGATGTGACCCCCTTCCCACAAAAAGCCCAATCCACCACCGATGCGGTCGAGCCTGCGTTGTCGCCTCTCGAAAGGCTGCGGCTCTGTCTGTCGCAGATCAAGGCAGGCCCCTGGCGTTTCATTCAACTGCGCGGCGAACCGATCGATGAGCGCCGCATCGATGGCGATGATGTGGACCTGCTGGGCGCCCGCGAGTCGGTGAACATGCTTTGCGATGCGGCGTGCCGATGGGTGCAGGCCGGCCACGCGCATCTGCGGGTGAACGCCCGCAAGCCCGGCAAGGTGGAGTGGTGGCTGTTTTCAACGGATGGCCTGCACGTGGCGCGGTTCGACTTGTGGATCGAGCTGAATCAACTGGATCGCGGGCGGCTTGCGATCCGCCATGAGGATGTTGCGGCGCTGGTCGAAAGTCCGACCGGCGCCATCGGTCGATTGCCGCCGGCGGTGGAGGCCGGTTTGTATGTGCATCATCTGCTCTGCAAGAGGAAGGATCTTGCAGGCGAAAGTGCGCAGGCGCGACTGGCCCGATATGCCGATGAGCTGCGGAAGATGAATGACGCGGCGATGGCCGATGCGATCGGCGCGATACGCGAGTCGAAACGGATCGCGGCGGATCAGGAGGCGATGGCCTTGCAACGGATCGTGGCCGCGCTCCCGCAAGGGACGCGGCTCGCCCGCGCCAGGCGCGGACCGCTGCAATGGATGGGGAAGCTGCGCTCGGCCTGGCTCGCGCCGCCGAAGCGCACTTCCATGATCTCGGTGATGGGCTGCGACGGCGCGGGCAAGACGACGCTGGCTCACGCCGTCGCGCCGCTGCTGCCGCAGCCGGCGACGGTCTTCACCGGCAAGCATCTCTATCGCAAATCGATCCTCTACAAACTCGCGGTGATCTTCATCCGTCCGCTGCTGATGCGCTCGCGCGAAAGCTTCGATGAGACGCTGGCGCCGCTGGTCTATCTCCGCGCCTCTCTCGGATTGGGCATCGCGCACCACCGCAAAGGCCGGGCAGCCGGGCTGACGCTGATCGATCGTTCGCCGGTCGATTTTCTGTACGTCAACCGCAAGACCGATGAACCCCGCTTCAGCCGGTGGTCCTGGCTTTCGCGCTGCTTCGGCAGACGCATCCGCACGGTCCACTGCCTGGTGCGGTTTGAAAATGTGATGAAACGCAAGCAGGAAATGACCATGACCGGCCACGCCGCCTACGACCGCGACATGTTCACCCACTTCACCCGCCAGACGCCGACGGATTACATCGCCTTCAACAACGATGGGTCTGTCGATGAAAGCGCGCAGGCGCTGGCGCAGCTCTTACAGCTTGCGGAAAAGGGTTCGTAGCCCCGTCAGAAGGGAAGGCTGCCCGGCCAGCAGGTTCAGCTTCGCCAGGCTGAAGGCGATGTCGGCGTCGCGGGCCGCCGCATCGACATGCTCTTCCAGCAGCCGGATCAGGCGGTCGATGTCGGCGAGCATCTCCGCCCCGCCGCGCCTTCGCTTGCAGCAGTTGTCGATCAGTCGGAGATGGTCATACGCGCACTGCTGCGGCCAGGTGACGCCTTGGCGCGGGCCGAACTCGAAGTCGATGAAGGCGACGCCGTCGCCGCCAGGTGCGCTCAGGATGTTGCCCAGGTTCAGATCGAGATGGGTCACCTCTTGACGGTGCATGGCGGCGATGGCGGGAATGATGCGCTCGATCAGCGGCCAGAATCGGTCGCGGGGTTTCTTCAACAGCTCTGCCGCCCGATCCCACGGCATCCAGGCGCAGGCCATCGCATCCTCGCCTCGCCAGATCGGCCGCGGCGCCAGCCCCGCCGGCGCGAGGCGCGAATAGGCCCGCCATTCCCGATCAATTCGATCGCGCGGTCCAAGGGGCACGCCCGCATCGAGCGGGCCGACGGGATCGTGATTCTCCTTGTAGGGGCTGTTGATGCGCACCACCGCGACTGATCGGCCTTGTTGCCGGGCGTAAAACACCTCGTCGTACCCGCCCTTGGTCGCCGCCGGTTGCAGCGAGACCGCGCCGCCCAGGGCGCGCGACAGTTCCGCCTCCAGTTCCCGCCTGCGGGGTGCAAGCAGCGCCAGGTCGCGCCTGCGTCGAAACCATCGCGTGATGAATCTCATGGTCATTCACTTGCACGGAAGCGATCGATCAGACATGACACAACGCCACCAGGTCCATGAAGCCGACGCCCGGCACGCGCAGCATCCGCGGATAGTCATCCGAAGGTCGGCCATCGATCATCATGCGGTTGATCAACTGATGTTTCGGGTCGTAACGGGAGGAGAGAATCGGATCGACCCTTGAAAAATGACGGGCCATGTGATCGAGCAGATCGAGGCCGATGATGCGCGAACGACCGTTGCGCATCTGACCGTATTCGACGGTTTTCTCGTGGGTGTAGGTTTCGCAGATGAGGGCCAATCCGCCGGGCCTGAGCACCCGCCGGACTTCGCGCAGCGATGCGTCCAGGTCCGGCGGAATGGTCAGCACGCGGGAGACAAAAACGCAGTCGTAGCTGTCCGGGGCGAAGGACATTTTCTGGATGTCCTCGTTGAAGTCCACATCCCCGCGAAAAAGGTCGGCGGTGTGATAGGTCCCAAACAGCGAGCGCAGCCGCGGTTGAAGGCAGAACTCCGGGGCGATGTGCAGCAGGCTTTTGTGGCTCGCGTTCCAGTGGGCCAGGTGTTCCTCGACGACCAGATGCTGCATCCGGTGCCGCTCGGTCGCGGTGCAGCCGACGCACTTGGAACTGATCCGCACGACATCGGGCGTTTTGCTGATGCGTTTGTCCTTGAACGGTCCGTGGTAGCCGCAGATGGGACAGTCGTAGGCCGGGCCGCCCCGGCGCAGAAATCTGTAGAGCGGCACGCGCACCAGTTGCTTGAGCTTTTCAGTCCACCATCGCCGCATGAGTGTTCATCGCCTTTCATCATGACCCGTCGGCGGGCATCGTAACGGTGTTGAAAAGCGATGTCGATGTTATGTCCTCTCCCTGGGGAGAGGGCGAAGCTATGATGCACCGGATGTCGGAACCTCACTTTCCCATGCGGCGTCTGCGTCGGCTTCGTCGTGGTCCTCTGCTTCGTGAAGCGGTGGCGGATGTTTCGCTGGCGCCGCGCCATCTGGTGCTGCCGCTGTTTGTCGGCGAGATGGATGGCCCCAGGCCCGTCGCCTCGATGCCCGGCGTCAGTCAGTGGCCGGTGAAGGATGCGGTGAAGCTGATCGGCGATCTTTCCCGGCGGGGGCTGTTTCAGTTCATTCTTTTCGGGGTCACGCCGGCGTCGAAGAAGGATGCGCAAGGCAGCTTCGCAAGCAGCGCCGATGCCCCGGTCAACCGCACGCTGGCGATGGTGCGCGAGCAGGGCGTTGATGCGGTGATGTATGCCGATTTGTGCTTCTGCGAATACACCGATCACGGTCACTGCGGCGAGCTTGGCGAGGATGGGCACTGGATCGTCGATAACGATCGCACGCTCGAATCCCTGGCGAAAACAGCCGTGGCGCAGGCCGGGGCCGGGGCCGATGTCGTCGCGCCTTCGGGCATGATGGACGGCATGGTCGGGGCGATCCGCTCGGCGCTGGATGGGGCGTCCTTCACCCAAACCGCGATCCTTTCCTACAGCGTCAAGTACGCCTCCCACTTCTACGGCCCCTTCCGCGAAGCCGGCGAAGGCGGCATGAAGTTCGGCGATCGCAAGGGGTACCAGATGGATTTCCGCAGGTCGCGCGAATGGCGGCCGGAACTCGAAGCGGACCTGGCCCAGGGCGCGGACATGGTGATGGTCAAACCGGCGGCGGCGTACCTCGATGTGATTCATCAGGTGCGGCAGGCGTGCGATGCGCCGGTGGCGGCCTACCACGTCAGCGGCGAATACGCCATGCTGCACGCGGCGGCCGATCGCGGCTGGCTCGACCTGAAACAGGCGGCGCTCGAAACCACCTACGCCATCCGCCGCGCGGGGGCCGACCTCATTGTGACCTACTTCGCGCCGTCATTGCTGGATTGGCTGGAGGGGTGAGGAGGACGGGGGCGGGAGCAGGGACAGGAAACAGGAGACAGAGGTCAGAGGTCAGAGGTCGGTTATGGAAAATCTGAAAATAATTTCAAATCTCAAATCTCAAATCTCTGTCTCCTGCCCCCTGTCCCCTGTACATGACACCTGACGCGGAAGGCGCGGCACGACCAGGCGTGGAAATCAGGTGCAAGTGCCCGCCTCTCGGCGCGTGCGGCGGAGCAGCAGGCCGCCGGCGAGGGTGAGCAGGAGGATGCTTGCAGGTTCGGGGATGGCGGTGTTGGCTTCGCCCTCGGGTTGCAGGGGCGGCGGTTCGAGGCCGGTGGGCGGGATGCCCATGTCGTAGTGGCTGAAGAAGCCGTGGTTGACCTGGCCGCTGCCGGTGAGGTTGCCGGTGATCAGGTTGCCGGCGAGGACGCCGTGCTGGAAGTTGACCATGGTGTCGATGGCGAGGATGGAGACCCACTGGCCGCCGCTGAAGGTGAGGCTGTCGGCGTTGGCGATGTTGATGAGCACGTCGTCCTGGCCGATGCCGTTGAAGAGGAAGGTGAGGGCGTCGAGGTTGATCGCGCCGCTGTCGGTGATGTTGACGACGAGGAAGGAGTCGGCCTGGCCGGTGATGTCCAGTTCCCAGAGCGGATTGAACTGGGCGGCGGTGAGGTTGAGGATGTTCAGGCCTGAGTGGAGGGTGACATTCATCTCGCCGCCCCAGAGGACTTCGCTATGGGCGACGTGGGTGTTCATCGCGGCGAAGCCTTGGCCGGCTTGACGGAAGTAGGAGGCGACGAGGTCGAGGTTGACGGTGGGGGTGAATACGGCGCCGGTGTTGACGGCGCCGGTGACGGTGAGCGGGTTGCCGGTGGTCTTGGCGCCGGCGAGGTTGGCGTTGCCATGGACGGTGCCGCCGGGTCCGCCGAGGTTTCCGCCGGCGTTGACGTGGCCGAAGATGGAGGCATGGTTGACGTTGACGTGGCCGCCGGCCTCGACGCCGCCGTGGTTGATGGAGCCTGCGATGTTGACGTTGCCGCCGGCATAGAGCGACACGCCGGTGGACGGGCCGGAGGAGGCGATGTCATGGAGCGAGAAGCCGGCGGCATAGAAATCACCGGTGACGCCGGCGATGCCCTGATAATCGGAGCCGTAGGGTTGCCCGGACGTGCCGATGTTGCCGTCGGCGAAGACGTTGAAATGCTTCGGATCGAACGGGAAATCGGCGCTGGTGATCGCCAGGGCCGAACCGACGAGACCGGCGCTGATCGACAGCCCGGCCAACTGATGACGCAGGGAAAACATCTTTGCTCCTTCCGATTTTCAAGGCAGGTTCAAACCGCACGGGCGGGGCCCTGTTACTACATCGGGCGTTGTGCGGTCGGACAAGAGTAGGCGGCATCAGAGGGAAATCAAGCCCCGGGCGGTAAAATGATGGCGCCATAGGCGCAGGCGATAGACAATCGAGTGCCGATTGGAATTGTGGTGACTTAACGGAGATATCCACAGTCGTTTGCACGATGATGCCCCTCTCATTAATCTTAATGCATGTCCGATCAGGGCGAAACACGACGCGAGCACCTCAAATTGCCTGCTGTGGATCCCGACAACGGCAAACCCTGCGTCGTCCAGATTTCGCATGATCGAATGCAGACCGTGGCCAGACGAGGCATGGGAAATGCCAAAGAATGCGCATTCCTTGTGCCGATGATTCTCCAGCGGCCGACGGCGATTTTTCAGGGCTTGCGGCGCGATGAGGACGAGGACCGCACAGGCGCCGGCTGGCGATGTTATAGTGGCAGGCCCGACAAAGCCTTCGCCGCCGATGGCACGGAGCGGCGGCCTTATCCCGGTCAGGTTTTTCTCGTGTTCGTGAATGATGAAGGTGTCGCCTACAATTGGCGCTGGGAGAAAGCCGACCCGGACAATCCGGATTTACCCGTGGATCACGCGATCCGCTTCAAGCAGAGACTACGATGATGACCATGCCAAACGACGAATTTGCCCGGCAAATGCTGCGGTTGGCCCAGGACGCCGGGGAGTTCAAGCCGACCGCCACCTACGATGCCGATGGGGATTGCATCGAATTTCTCGCCAAGCCCGAACCCTTTTATGGCGAGCGCGTCGATGATCTCGTGACCGTCTATTACAGCCAGGAGACGCACGAGGTGATCGGCTCGCTCATCAAGGGCATCACTCCTTTCTGCAAAAACATGCTCCGGAAGTTTCCCGGATTCAAGATCGAGGTGCAGGATGGTCGGGTAAGACTGGAACACATCTTTCTCGCCCGCCTCTGGACCGCTGCCGACCTCAAGCCGGACGATGTGCCAACGGTCGCGTCCTACAAGAAGCTCATCGAAGTCGCCAAGGAGTCGGATGCCGAAGCTCAGATGTGTGTGGCTTGATTCGCGCAACGACAAGTGTCCGGGGATCGAACTTGCAGGCATTTCGGCTCATGTACCCGCCGTGGTGCCAAGAAAATACCACCAGCTTCCGCCACGAGCCGCGACTCAACGAGTCGCGGACGTGAACGGTAAGAAGGGTGGTCATTTTTACGAAGGATGCCGGATGAAAGCGCCCGTATCGCGCGGGGATGTTCGAGGTTTGTGACGCAGGGTGTGCATGAACACCCCTTCAGGCTGTTGATCTCCGCGACGTGTCACGTCGCGGCTCGCTCTTATCCCGAACTCAGGTGGTGCTCAGGCGAGCCGGGCGATTCGCCTGCGGCGGAACAACACCAGGCCGGACATCGCCATCAGGGCCAGGGAGGCGGGCTCCGGGATGACCGGCGGCGCGATGCCGTTGATGGTGATTTCATCGAGCACGTACTTCTCCGTGGCCTGCCCGTTGAACGAAAGCAGGACATACCGCGCCAGCTCGCCGCCGAACGTCAGCGTCTTCTCGTGATGGCCCAGCCCCAGCGGATCGGAGGTGGCCCACAGGGCGTACTGCGTGAGGGTGATGAAATCCGCCGGCAATTCACCGGTGGTGCTGAATCCGATCAGGACGTCATCGGGCGCGAAGTTGCCGAACGTGCCGTTGTTGCCTCGCAGCGAGGTGCCGATGACGATGCTGTGGATTTCGTAAACGTCTTCGAGATCGAAGACGATATCGACCGGAACCGGAACGGCACCTGCGCCGCCGTAGATGGCGACGACCGGGCTGGCGGGGAGGTCCGCGTCCGTCGAGCCGGTTCCGACGACGCCGTCGGTCAGGTCGCCGGCGCTGAACACGCCCAGGCCGCCGGTGTTCACGGCATGTGGATCGTCGTTGTAGTACGGGGCCTGGCCGGGCACGGTCTGGTAATAGGCGTAGCTCTTGCCTTCGGACAGGTTCAAAAGATTGGCCGGCGGGGGCGGCGCGTCGCCGTTGATGGCGATCTCATCGAGGAAGTAGCGGTCGCGGCTGGTGATGCCCTCGAACGCGACCTTGACATACCGCGCCGACTCGCCGCCGATGCTCAGCGTCATGTCATCGCGCACGGAGCTGCCGCTGTTGGCGCCGGGCAGGAAGTTCACCGCCCAGAGGCTGAAGTTCGTGGCGGCGCCGAAGTCGGCGGCGGCATCGGTGGCGGCGCTGAAGGAGATGTTCACGCCGCTCGGCAGGTCGCCGCCAGAGGCGCAGCAGTTGCGGGACACGGCGCCGATGACAATGTCCTGCACCGTCGAGACCTGCCCCAGGTCGAAGATGATCTCCACCGCCGGCGCTCCGCCCTCGGCGAGCGGCCGATACATCGCGATCGCCGGGCTGGGGTTGTTCGTGATGCCGGCCGCAGGCTGGAGTACGCCGTCGGTCAGGTCGCCCGTCGAATACACGCCCAGGCCCAGCGTGTTCACCGCGTGAGGCGTGTCCAGGTAAAAGTTGGCGGGAACGCCCGGAACATTCAGGAAATAAGCGTATGGCTTGTCCTGCGAAAGCGTGACCGCCTTCGTGTCCTGAATCAACCCGAGGCAGGCCGCCAAGGCCGAAACGGTCAGCAAAAATCGAGATCTCATTGTACTCATCCTTTCCTTCTGAAAAAAAATGAAACACCCTGCAAACGACAAATGAACACGAACGACAAACGCTCCCGAACCCCTCCAACGCACGTCCGCCGAGGCCCCGCATTGAATCACACTTTTTGCGCTAGAGTCATTTGACAGGGTTAAAATTCACAAAATTCGTAAAATTCCCCCTTGTCATCACCCGCCGGCGATTGATGGCGCCGGCAGTCCGCCGGATGCGCGAGAGCAGTTCGTCAAAGTAATCCGCGCCGATTGATTGGCCCGCCTTGATGCGTTCATCATCCAACGTGAACCCCTTCACCAGCAGTTCGCTGAGCCGGCTGGTGGCCCACTGGCGGAACTGCGTGCCGCGCGGGGAACGGACGCGGTAGCCGACGGCGAGGATGGCTTCGAGGTTGTAGTGTTCGACCTCACGGCTGACCTGTCTGCCGCCCTCGATTTGAACTATTCGGAATTTCCGAATAGTTGCCTCCGCACCCAGTTCACGATCGTCGAAAACATTGCGCAGATGCTCGTTGACTGTCGGCACAGTCACCTGATACAACTCGGCGATCAGCTTCTGCGTCAGCCACACCGTCTGCCCGTCGAGCCGCACATTGAGCGACAGCGAGCCATCCTGATAGATGAGCATCTGCCCTGCGGGCGCCTGCGGGGATTGAGGGGATGAGTCATCCACGGCCGCATGATGGCCTAACATTTACCTAGCGTCAAGATGTGTTTGAAATCACGAGGCGCCGGGAAGACCGCAGAGGACAGCATGGCGCCGGAAGATGACAAGACAAGTCCGGCAGATGATGCACAGTGATTCAGCGCTTCCACTTTGCATTTTCCATAATCAATGGAACGGAATCAATTCACGATATGGGGCGATCATCGCACAATGAGCGTGCCTGTGGCTTCATCTTGATCAAGCGCCACCATCTCATTCGCTCGAGTTCTCGGCGCCGATTCGATTTGCCGTGTGACTCGAACCTGGGAAGAGATCGCCCAACAGGACGACCAATCGAGGCGACAGATTCTGGTCGAAGAGCAGTTTCACGCCACCGCCACCGTCATGCTCCGCTCTCGTTCAGCGGCATAGGCGAGGCAGGCCTGAATGTCCTCCGCGGTGAGGTAAGGAAAATCTTCGAGAATCTGGGCGGTGGTCATTCCCGCGGCGAGGTAGGAGAGGACATCGAAGACGGTGATGCGCATGCCGCGAATACACGGACGGCCACCGCGCTTGCCGGGTTCGAGCGTGATTCGTTTTCGCCAGGAATCGTCCATGGTTCATTGTCCTTTGCAGTTCATTCACGAATGCGGCGGATCCATCGCATCGCTTCCCTTGCCTTCATCGGCCTTCGACACCACGCCGTCCTTCTTGCGCAGCGTCGCGTTGGGGTCGCCGGCGGCATGGCCCATCGACAGCGGGCCGATGACGATCGAGGCGGCTGTCGCACCGGCGATCAGGGCGCCTTTCGCGCCGGTGCCGTAGCGAGCGCGGCGGATGTTCAGCGAGTTCTTCTCGTGGATGCGATAGACCACGTTGCGCACCGCATCGTCGCGCACGAACTTCGCGCCGACCTTGAACAGGCGATACCAGAGGTGATAGTCATCGGCGCCCAGGCCCACGGCTCGCTCCTGGTAGTTGCCCGCGGCGCGGATCATGTCGGTGCGGGCGAGGACGGAGGAATGCGGCAACTGGTTGTGGTCGCTGTTGCCGGTGAACATGGTCTCGATCGGTTTGTTGGGCCAGTGGAGGCGCGGGGTGATCTCGCCGTTTTGCAGCGTCATCAGCTTGCAGCCATAGACATCGGCCTTGAGCGAATCAAGCGTGGCAATGGCGCGCTCCAGATACTGAGGCAACATCTGATCATCGTAATCCAGCGGCTTGTAGAACTCGGTGTCACACATGGCCACGGCCTGGCGATGCAGCCAGGAGCAATGGGTGATGTCCGGTTCCTCGCCGGTGCAGATCAGCGGCAGCGCGAAGCGATCCGCGAGCATCTGGCCGTAGCGCCAGGGGCCATCGACGAGCAGCACGACCTTGAACCTGCGGTAGGTCTGCTGCGTGATGGAGGCGATGGCGTCATCGAGGTGGGTCCAATCGGTGTTCTTGTGGATGCGCACGCCGATGGTCACGCGGGCGTCATCGTGTTGCAGCTCGGTGTGGGTGAGTTTGGCCAGCGCGAGGCCGAAGACGGTTTTGTACCGGCCGGCAGTGGTGAGATTCTGCACCGAACGAACACAGGCGGCTCCATCGAGCTTCACCGCGCGGCGAATCGCTTCGAGTGAATCCTGCGCCAGCTTCCGGGGGTCTTCGTTCCAGTTGATGAGGTAGCCGTTGTGTCCTTCGTGGATGTAGTCGGCGATGCCGCACTGATGCGTGACGACCACGGGGATGCCGCACGACAGCGCCTCGGCCGCGGTGAGCAGAAAACCTTCCGCCCGGCTGTTGCCAAGGAGCACATGACAACCCTCCAGGCGATGGCGATAGGCGAACGGATCGAAATCGAGCGGGCGGATATCGAAGCGATGAAGAACGCCCAGTTCTTCAGCGAGCTTCATCACGCGGTCCATCGCTTCGCCCTGCACCTTGCGAGTGTAGGCGAGGCCTGCCGTGTCGGCGCCGGTGTAGGCGCGGACGATGATGCGTTCATCCATCTTCAGGAGCCAGGGCAGCGTCATGAGGCCTTTGGAATCGAGCGGTCTTCCCATCCAGCCGACGACGATGCGATCACGCGTCGCTTCTCCCTTGGCGATGCACATCTGCGTGACCGGCGGAGGCAGGACGCCGGCGACATGATGCCCGCCTTCCTTGATCCAGTCGGCGTAGCGGGCGAGCACCTTGCTGGAGACGGCGGCGACGGTCAGGCCTCGCATCTCGCCATAGGTCTTGGTGATGTAACGCCAGCCTTCGTCATCCCATGAGTGAAGGATGAGCGAAGTCGGGCGCTGGGGCAGGCCCTTGAGATTGCCGTAGCTGAGCATCCAGCTTGAAGGATCGGAGGGGGCGTGGGTGGTGATGTGGCCGACGGAGAAGTTGTGTTTGCTGACGGCGGCATCGAGCAGGGGCATGTCGCCGGACTGGCAGTAGAGCGTGGTTCGCTGGCGCACCCAGTCGGGCATGCAGGAGATCATGCGCAGGACAGCGGTCTGCGCGCCGCCGAGGGCGAGATTGTGACTGACGACGCAGGGTGCGACTTGTCGGAGCGTGTTCACCATCATGAAACCTCGGTCGTTAATCAGGCGGCGCGGCTGCTTGCGCAGATCACTTGCGGGGATGATGCTGAAGGTTACTGCGCCGAATCCGCCATGAATCCATTATAGGCAGGTGAGCGGCTGACAATATAGACAATAGGGACTTCTGAATAACCCACCGATGTACCGTGAACCAGGGATCGCGAAGCCGCAAGCGGCTTGGACGCCGCTGAGAATCTTCATGAAAATCGCTTCGTGTTGTGATTTTGATTGCATTCCGCGCGGTCTTGAGGCATCATTGTGGACTCCCGCGATGGGACGGAGAGGTTTAATCATGATGCGTGGTTTTTTGCGGAGAATGATTCGCGCCGCGGTGAAGCGGCGGCGAAGGCAGTGCGGTGTTGCCGCGCCGCGGGCGGCGGCGTGGTTGTCGCATGGCGGCGAGGGGCCGGCGGCGCTGCATGCGCTGGAGCCGCGTCTGCTCATGAGCTTCGATCCCACCGCGTCCGAGCAGCTCATGCTCGAACTGGTCAACCGGATGCGCATGGACCCGTCGGGCGAACTGGCGCGGCTGACGACTTCGCTGGGGACGCCGGCCCGCTCGGCGGATTCGGACATCGATGATGCGCTGGTGTTTTTCGGAGTGAACGGCACGATGCTGGCGGAGCAGTTTTCGCTGCTCGCCGCCGCCCCGCCGCTGGCGTGGAATGAGTCGCTGATCCACGTGGCCGAGGCCCACAACCAGGCGATGATCGCGGCGGATGTGCAGTCGCATGAGGCCCCCGGCGAGCCGCCGCTGGCTTCGGGCGGGCTGCGCACGCGGTTCAATGACCAGGGGTACAGCCCGCAATCGACCATCGGCGAGAACATCTTCGCGTTCGGCGAATCAGCGCTTCATGCCCACGCGGGCTTCGCCATCGACTGGGGCGACGAGGGTTCGCCCGGCGGGATTCAAACACCGGCAGGCCACCGCGAGGCGATCATGAACGCGGCCTTCCGCGAGGTGGGCATCAGGATCACGCCCGAGAGCAACCCGGCGACGGATGTCGGCCCGCTGGTGATCACGCAGGACTTCGGCGGCGTCGCCGGCTCGCCGCCTTATCTGCTGGGCGTGGCTTTCAATGACGCCGATGGCGATGCGTTTTACGACATCGGCGAAGGGCTGGGCGGGGTGAGCGTGCAGGTGGTGGGCATCAACGGCACGACGGGTGAATTCAACGCCACCTCCATGACCGCAGGCGGCTGGCAGGTGGCGGTGCCGGCGGGCACCTATCGCGTCACCTTCAGCGGCGGCGGCCTGGCGCAGACCATCGTGCGCGACAACATCATCGTCACCACCGACAACGTCAAGATCGATTCGCTGGCCCCTGAAATCGATGTGACGGGCAACTCCGTTTCCATCGTCGATGGCGACACCACGCCCACGAGCAACGACCACACCGGCTTCGGCAACGTGCAAGTCACCGGCGCGACGCTCACGCGCACCTTCACCATTCACAACACCGGGGCCGCGACGCTCAACCTCACCGGCAGCCCGCGCGTGCAGATCACCGGCACGCACGCGGACGAGTTCACCGTCATCTCCCAGCCCGCCGCCGCCATCGAACCGGGCGCGAGCTCCACCTTCCAGGTCCGCTTCGATCCGGCCGCCACCGGCCTGCGCACCGCCACGGTGAACATCATCAATGATGACGGCGACGAGTCGCCTTACGACTTCGCCATTTCGGGCGTCGGCGTTGCGCCGGAGATTGCCGTCGGCTCGCCGCAGGGCGGCAGCGTCATCCCCATCGCCAATGGCGACACCACGCCTTCGATCGCCGATCACACCGACATGGGTTCGGTCACCCTCGGCGGCGGGGCGGCGCAGTGGACCTTCCGCATCACCGCCACCGGCACGCTGAACCTCACCGGCAGCCCGGCGGTGGCCATCGGCGGGACGGACGCCTCGGCCTTCACCGTCGTCGCCCAGCCCTCGACGCCGATCGTCCCCCCCGGCGGGCAGACCACCGCCACCCGCGACTTCACCATCACCTTCAACCCGCAGCGCATCGGCCTGCACCAGGCCACGGTCACCATCCTCAGCGATGATCCTGATCAAGCCGCCTACACCTTCGCTATTCAAGGCGCCGGCATCGCCAATCGCATCGGCGGCGCGGTGGAGGACGCCGACTTCATCGTGACCCATGCGATGCTCAACGCGGCGATGCGCGAGAGCGGCACGAGCGATTACGTGATCGATTCGGTGGCGTCGGGCACGCTGCTGAAAAACGGCGTGCCAATAGTTCCTGGAGTGACGACGATCGGTGGCGGCGAGTCGCTCACCTGGCAGCCGCCGGCGAATGGCAACCGCACGATCGGGGCGTTCAGCGTGAAGCCGTTCGTCGGCGGTGCGGGCGTGGGCAGCCCGGAGCTGATTCGGATCGAAGTGACGCCGGTCGATGATTCGCCCACGGGTTCGATCAGCGACATCGCGCTGGGTGCCGGCGGGCCTTCATCGGATCAGACGCTCAATCTTGCCGACCTGTTCAGCGATGCGGACATCAACGGCACGGTGGTGCGCATCTCGACATCGCTGGGCGACATCGATGTGCATCTGTTCGATGACATCACCCCGGCCACGGTCGCCAACTTCATGAACTACGCCGCCGGCGGCGACTGGGTGAACACGATCGTGCATCGCGTCGTCACGAACTTCGTGGTGCAGGCCGGCGGCTTCAGGCCGCAGTTGCCCGCCTTGCGCATCCCCACCGATCCGCCGGTGGTCAACGAGTTCGCCATCTCCAGCCAGCGCGGCACGCTGGCGATGGCCAAGTCGGGCAACGTGATCGACTCCGCCACCAGCGAGTGGTTCTTCAACCTCGGCGACAACGGCACGAACCTCGACAACCAGAACGGCGGATTCACCGTCTTCGGCGAAGTGATCGGCGACGGCATGATGATCGTGGATCAGATCGTCGCCCTGCCGCGGTTCACCGACGGCTCGCAACTGACCGCCTTCCCGCTGCGCGATTACGTCGCCGGGCAGCCGATCGCCGACGCCAACTGGATCAAGATCAACTCCGTCACCGCCATCGCCCCGCTTTCGTTCGCCATCGTCGGCAACACCAACCCCGCGCTGGTCGCGGCAACGCTCGATGGCGCATCGCTCAATCTGGACATGGCCCAGGGAGTCACCGGCGCCGGCGACATCACCATCCGCGCCACCGACCTCACAGGCCGCTCGACCGAGGTCACCTTCACGGTCTCCATCGCCGGCGTGAGCATCGCCGCCATCGACAGCCAGGCCGCCGAACCGATCGGGCAGGAGCCGGCCAACCCCGGCGTCTTCCGCATCACCCGCACCGGCTCCACCGCCGCCCCGCTGACGGTGCACTACACCGTCGCCGGCACCGCAACCAACGGCGGCGACTATCAGGCCATCCCCCTCTCGGCGGTCATCCCCGCAGGGCAGACTTCCGTTGACATCACCATCACCCCGCTGGCCGACGGCTTGAGCGAGGGCAACGAAACCGTCATCCTCACGCTCAGCGCCAACGGCAACTACACCATCACCGGGCCGGGCGGCGCGACGGTGAACATCGCCGGTGACATGCCCTCGGTCGCCGTCACCTCCATTGACGCAACCGCCGCGGAAACGAACGGCAATCAACCGGCCAACACCGGCCTCTTCCGCTTCTCCCGCGACGGCAACCTCGGCCAGCCGCTCACCGTGCATTACACCATCACCGGCCCGGCGCAGAACGGCGTCGATTACCAACTCATCCCGCAAACGATCACCATCCCCGCCAGCCAAAGCTCGATCGACCTGGGCATCACCCCGATCGACGACGGCATCAGCGAGTTCTCCGAAAACGTCACCATCACGCTGGCCTCCAACGCGGCTTACGCGATCGACAACGACCGGAACAGCGCGGCGGTCACCATCCTCGACAACGATGCCGTGCAGGTGCAGATCGCCGCGATTCAGGGCGTTCTCAGCGAGAACACCCCGCAGACGCCCGGCGTGGTGCGCATCAGCCGGACCGGTTCGCTCGATGCTCCGCTGGTGGTGAAGTTCGCCCGCGGCGGCAAGGCGAAGTTCGGACCCGCCGGCGATTACACGCTCTCCATCGGCCAGACCAACCTCACCGCGAAGACCGTTTCCATTCCCGCAGGTCAGGCGTTTGTCGATATCAACATCAACGTGATCGATGACACCGTTCCCGATGCAGGCGAGGTGGTCCTGCTCAAGCTCGCGGCAGGCAAGGGCTACACGATTCCCGCCGCGGTTGCCGCCCGCGAGGTTTCGCTGACCATTGCCGACAACGAGCCGACGCTGGCCATCGCCTCGACCGGCTTCATCGGCGCCGACAACCAGGCCGCCGAGCGCGGTGCGGGGGAGACGGCCGACACCGCCTTCTTCCGCATCACCCGCGACGGCTCGATCGCGCGGGCCTTGGATGTGAAGTTCAAGCTCTCCGGCACGGCCAAGGGCAAGGGCAAGATCGCCGATTACACCCTCGTGGTGAACGGCCAGACGGTGACGGGCAAGGTGCTGACCATTCCCGCCGGCGCGGATTTTGTGGATGTTTTCGTGATGCCGGTCAATGACGCCCTGGTGGAGACCACCGAGACCGTCATCCTCACGCTGGGCGCGAACAAGAAGGCTTACTCGCTGCCGGTGGACAAGACCCGACACGGCGCGATGGTGACGATTGCCGACAACGAGCCGACCGTCTCCATCGTCGCCGTCGATCCCACCGCCGCCGAGCCGGGCGGCGAAGGCAACACCGGACGCTTCCGCATCAGCCGCACCGGCAACACCGGCGACCCGCTGGAAGTCACCTTCAAGGCGTCGGGTACCGCCAAGGGCGGCAGCGACTACGCGAAGCTGGGAACCAAGATCACCATCCCCGCCGGCGCCGCGTTTGTCGATCTCGACATCAACCCGCTGGCCGACGCCCTCGCGGAGCCGACGGAAACTGTCATCCTCACCCTCGCCAAGAGCAAGAGCCACCACCTCAGCGGCAACGCGAGCAGCGCCACGGTCAACATCACCAACGGCCCCCCGCTGGCCGGCGCGGACCTGACGCCCCTTGCACTGACCAACAAGCCCCACACCTTCAGGCTCTCGGCAGGCAACACCGGCCTGGCCATCGCCGCCACGATCAAGAACCAGGGCAACGCCGCCACCACCGGCAACGCCCAGGTGCGCGTGCTGCTCTCGAAGGATCGAACGGGCGGCGAAGGTGATATTCAACTGGGCTTCATGACCCTCGGCCCGCTGGCCGCCGGCAAAAGCGGCAAGGTCGCCGGCAACTTCAACATCACCGGCCTGGGCCTGACCGGCTCCGCCATCGGCGGCTACTTCATCATCCTCGTGGTCGATCACAACAACGCCGTGGCCGAAGCGATCGAAACCAACAACACCCTCGCCTCACAACTGGCCAATGTGATCATCACCGCATGAGCCCCCGAGCCGCGACTCAACGAGTCGCGGACGTGAACGGTAAGAAGAGTGGTACGTTTCACGAAGGTTGACGGATAAAAGCGCCCATGTCGCGCGGCGGTGTTCGAGGCTTGCAACGCAAGGCATGCGCGACGCCCCTTCAGGCCGCTGATCTCCGCGACGTGTTACGTCGCGGCTCCAAGAGCCGCGACTCAACGAGTCGCGGACGTGAACGGGAAGAAGAGTGGTACGTTTCACGAAGGATGACCGGTGACAACACCCCTGCCGCGCAACCGTGTTCGAGGCTTGCAACGCAAGGCGTGCGCAACGCCCCTTCAGGCCGCTGATCT
>CAZYPK010000084.1:0-21398 GCA_964649195.1 uncultured Phycisphaeraceae bacterium | reverse complement strand
ACGGCTCGGCGGGAGCCTCGCCCTCCCAGCGGGAGCCTCGCCCTCCCAGCGGGAGCCTCGCCCTCCCAGCGGGAGGCTTCCGTTCTCCCGCCATATGCTTTTGCCTTGGTGAACCATACCGTTCTCCTTTGCGAACCAAACTTTTTCGCTACAATGCCCACGACCATGATGGTCAAAGGAGCTTTGGTCATGAAGACCGCCACCCCCGGTACCCCCGGTACCCCCGCCCCCGGATTTTCCCTTTCCTTCTTCGCGCTTCTGATTTCCTTCATCGCCTTCACCGGCTGCTCGACCTACGTCAACATTCCGCCGCAGACCGGGGATGTTGCGGGGAATGATCCCAACGTCATGGATGTCGTCACCGTGCAGGCCAAGGCGATCAAGGCGGTGATCGAGGATCGCCCCAGTGCGAGCATGAAATACATGTTCATTCTGCCTCCGGGTTCCAACACCCAGAGTTATGCCGTGGTGCAGGAGGAACTGGGCGACCTGGCCACGCATGGCATCAGGCTGCCCGACGCCAGCTCGATTCCGGTCGAAGGTCATGTCGCCAAGCCGCCGCCGGCTCAGGTGCGACAGGTCATGATCCGAGGCTGGACCGCCCAGATCGATGTCGTTCGCCCCAGCGATCCCAACACGCCCGGCTCGCCCCTTCAACTGGTCACCGCCTACCTCAAGTGGCAGTTCTTCGATGGCTGGCACGTCCAGCGGCTGCACGCATGGCACATCCCCGTGGATGCCGCCCTCCAGCGAAGCCGCCTCGAAGCCGACACCGAAACCCCCACCGGCCCCGGCGCCAATGATCGGTAAAGCTGTCAGCTATCAGCCAGAAGCTATCAGCTTTCAGCTATCAGCCAGAAGAAAAGACCGCAGGCATATTCCGCTCTTTTGCCTTAAGCTGACGGCTGATAGCTTTCCTTCCCCACGGAGTTGATGATGACCTGGACGCTCAGCGCCTTCGCCGATGAGGCGGCACAAGACATCGATGGACAGATTCGCGCCACGCTTGCGGGCGGTCTCAAGCTGATCGACCTTCGCAATGTCGATGGTCACAACATCAGCGTGCTGCCCCTGGATCATGCCAAGGCGGTCAAGGACAAGCTCGATGGCGCCAACATCGGCGTGGGCATGTTCGGCACGCCGCTGGGCAAGATCGACATCGCCGATGACTTCGACATCGATGTGAAAAAGCTCGATCACCTGGCCAAGCTGGCGGACATCTTCGGCTGCCGGAAGGTGCGAATCTTTTCCTACTTCAACCGCAGGAACAACAGCCCGATGTTCACCTGGGCCTGCGAATCGCTGCGCCGTCTGGGGGCGCTCAAGGAGCAGGCCGCGGCGCTGAAGCTCTGCCTCTACCACGAAAACGAGCACGACATCTTCGGCGACAAGGTCTGGCAGAACGAAACCATCGCCCGCTGCCTGCGCGATGAAGGAGACCCCGGAAGCACCCCCGGAAACGCCCCCGGAAGTGAGGGCACTCCCGGAAGCAGCATCGCCTTCCGCTGCATCTTCGACTTCGACAACTACAACCAGGTCGGCGAAGATGTCTGGGCCGCCTGGCAACGACTCCAGCCTTTCACCGATGCCTTTCATCTCAAGGACAGCACCAGGGAATGCTCCCACGTGCCCATCGGCACCGGCAACGGCAGGGCGAAGGAGATTCTCGCCGATGCCCTTGCCCGCGGCTGGCAAGGCCACCTCGCCAACGAGCCGCACCTCTCCCGCTCACCCGCCATCATGGCCACCGGCCCCGGCGGCAAGGCGGATCAGAAACTGGCCGACCTCTCCGAGTTCGACGCCTTCCTTCTCGGCGTCCGCAGCGGCAACGAACTCCTCGCCTCGATCAACGCCCCGGTGTGAGAGAACAGGGGAAGGCATTGAGGCACGGAGGCACGGAGGCACGGAGGGGGAAGAAAAGTTTCGAGTTCCGAGTTCCGGGTTCCGAGTTGAAAGGCAAGGGGAAAAAGGCACGGAGGCACGGAAGGGGGAGAATGGCCAATGTCCATTGCAAAATGCAAATTGAAAATTGAGAAGAGGCAGATGTGCATCCTCAGATGATTGATTGTCTGCTCCGCCATTTTGCAATTTTCATTTTGCAATGGCCATTTTTCAATCTCTTCCCCTCCGTGCCTCCGTGCCTTTTTCCTCCTTGCCTTTCAACTCGGAACCCGGAACTCGGAACTCGGAACTCGGAACTCGGAACTTCCCCCCTCCGTGCCTTCGTGCCTTCGTGCCTCAATTGCCTTCCCCTTCCCCTTCCCCATGCAGCGACAGACCCTCACACGTCCCGGCGGACCCGTTGTCGCAAGCGAAAAAACCCTCGCGGCCATGCTCGCCATTCGCCGGCACAAGCTGCTGCCGCAGTTGCATGGCTCCATCGTCGTGGCGCTCTCCATCTACAACCGTTTGCAGCCGCAGCTTGCGGAAGTGATCACCGGCTCCGGCGCAGCCGTCACCATTCCCAACGGGCAATCATTCACCCCCGCGCCGGGCATCGACTGGCTGCTGGTGGCCGAGGATCAACCCGCCCAGCCGCTGCCGGCCCGCGTCGATCATCCGATGAACTCAACGCAAAGCGAAGCCGCCACGCTGCGATTGGCCCTGGCGATCCCCGCTTCGCTCGTGCTCATCGATGGCCCGATCAAGGAGCGGGCCAAGCTCAGTTTCATCAAGTGCGAAGGCGCCCTGTCGCTGCTGGTCACCGCCTACCGGCAGGGCCTGATCACCGCGGTGGAGCCGATGGTCAAGGCCCTGGAAAAACTGGGCCATGCCGATGTCCTGCCGCCACGCGAATCGCTCGATGCGCTCTGGCAGGCGCTGGGCAGGATGGAAGATGAGTGATCAGGAGGGAAGGCATTGAGGCACGAAGGGGGGAAAGTTCCGAGTTCCGAGTTTCGGGTTCCGAGTTGAAAGGCAAGGGGAAAAAGGCACGGAGGGACGGAGGGGGAAAGTTCCGAGTTCCGAGTTTCGGGTTCCGAGTTGAAAGGCAAGGGGGAAGGCATTGAGGCACGAAGGCACGAAGGCACGGAGGCACGAAGGCACGGAGGGGGGAGAGATTGAAAAATGGCCATTGCAAAATGCAAATTGAAAATTGAGGAGAGGCAGATGTGGACTTCCCCATGTGATTGGTTGTCTGCTCCGCCATTTTGCAATTTTCATTTTGCAATGGCCATTTTTCAATCTTTCCCCCGCCGTGCCTTCGTGCCTCAATGCCTTCCCCCTTGCCTTTCAACTCGGAACCCGGAACTTTTCCCCTTCCCCTCTTCACCACTTGTCGGTCCAGTCGCTGAACCACGCCCAGATCGCCCGGCTCAGCCGCAGGAACACAAACGGCAACACCACCGCCATGACCACCGCCACCGTCACCACGACACCCACGCGGTCCCCCAGCAGCCAGGGGCCGATGAAAAAACTCCACGCCGCCACGGGTGTCATGGTGAACATCATGTTCAGCGAAATCGCCCCGGTCATTTCGCCGTGACGATCCATCTGCCCATCCTTGGCCTGGTATTCAGCCATGTGAACTGGTCCTTGAGAGGTAAGGGGATAGGGGAAGACATTGAGGCACGAAGGGACGAAGGGGGGGAAAGTTCCGAGTTCCGAGTTCCGGGTTCCGAGTTGAAAGGCAAGGGGGAAGGGGAAGGCATTGAGGTATGGAGGGGAGAATGGCCATTTTTCAATCCCCCTCCGTGCTTCCGTGCCTCCGTGCCTTCGTGCCTCAATGCCTTCCCCCTTGCCTTTCAACTCGGAACCCGGAACTCGGAACTCGGAACTCGGAACTTTCCCCCTCCGTGCCTCAATGCCTTCTCCTGTGACCTGATAAAGCATATCACCGCCGCGAACATTTCTCCCGATGGTGCGTCCCAATGGGGTAGAATGTCGCCATCTGAAAGGGGCGCTCATGTTTTCATGCTTACACCGTTTCATCGCCAAGGGTCTTGCCGTGATGCTGATGCTGACCGCGGCGGAAGGCGTCTTCGCCGATGCGGCCGCCGATGCGAAGGCGGAGTTCGACAAGACCTACGGCGTCGCCCTGCGCGGCGTGAAAGGGACCCGTTCCACCGCGGATGACGCCAAACTCGCCATCGTCCTGCTCGAAGCCGCCCAGAACAAGGCCAACAGCCAGGCTTATACCCTCCTGCTCCTCGAGCAGACCTACGAACTGGGCAGGCAGCACACCGACGGCATGAAGGCGGCAGCCGACGCCCTCCAGCAGATTGCCAATATCGTGCCCCGCAGGCAGCTCGAATCGCAGGAGAAACTGCTGAGCCTGTACGAAATCGTTTTTCGCAACGCCGCCGGCAAGAGCGACAAGGGCGTACACAAGAAGGCCGGCGCCGCGACGACCGATCTCATCGTCGAGATCGCCCAGGCCAAGCGCAAGCGGGCCGAGTATGTCTCGGCGATCGCCCTGCTCAACAAGGCGATGGGCATCTCGCGCAGCGTGGCGTATCCCGACAGGCATGGCGACATCAAGGGGTTGATCGACGAGATGACGCCGCTGGCGCCGATCGATTCGAAGATTCAAGCCGCCCGCCGGGCGCTGACCCGCAACCCGGCGGACAAGGATGCGGCGCGGACCCTCACCGATCTGTATCTGAAGGATCTGGATCGGCCAGTCAGCGCCAGGACCTACGCGACGATCATCGAGCCGCAGGCCACGGTGGACCTGATGGAACTGGCGGGCCGACCGGTGCAGTCGCTGGCGGGCGAGGAGGCGGTGAAGCTGGCGGCGTGGTACGTCACGCTGGCCGGTGAAGGCGGCGCCAACGCGAAGACGAACATGCTGATCCGTGCCAAGGTTTATTACGCCCACGCCCTGGCCGGGAAGCCGGATGACGCCGACGCCAAGGCCGGCGCGACGAAGGTGGCGCTGATGCTGACGACGCTGAAGATCGACCCGAAGAAATCGGATGAGCTGGCCGCCAGCCGGCGCGAGCGTCTGGGCATCGCCATCGCCGGTGCGAACCCGGTGAAGCCCGGACCTCAAGCGGTCGCGCCCAAGCCCAGGCCTGCGCCCAAACCTGAACCCAGGGACGAGCCCAGACCCAGCCCCCGGCCTGAACCCAAACCCGAACCGCCCCCGGAGCAACCCCCGGCGATGATCGAACCTGTGCCCATGGAAGTGGAACCCGAGTTCCGCGAAGAGGTGCTGCCCGATTCCTACTGGAAAAACCGCAAGAGCATCTTCGACTTCTGATCGAACGGGGCAAGCTCTTATTCCGGGTGGCAGGTATTCCGGGTGATGGGCTGGGGCTGACCGGGTGGCTGGGGCTGAGTCCGCGAAGCCCCGGCCCGGATGCGCGAAGCAAGGTGGCGCAACTGAAAGTCGAAGGTCGCTTGGCCGGGGCTTGCGCAAAGCCTTGTATCTTACAAATGTGTCTGATCGGCGTCCCCCGCAGGGGGTGCAGGTCAAATGAACCGGGGCGGCAGCATCCGCACCAGCTCGTCGAACCGGCCCGGTACGTCTTTCGCTATGCTCTTCCAGCTTGCGGTTTTCATAGGTGGCCCTTCCATTTTTCTTTTTCGCGTCACTTGCTCAACCCCGCCTGCCTGCTCAGGCTTTCGCCCAACCGTTCCAGCGCCTTGGAGCGATCCATCTTGTCCAGGTGGACATTGATGATGCTGAAGCTCTGCGTGTGGCTCTTGGCGGTGACGAGCGCCTCCTCCAGTTCGCCTTCGGTGCGCACCTCGCAGCCCCAGCCTTTGCGAAGAATCTGCGGAAGCAGGTGGTAGGCCCATTCGTGGATGTCGTTGTAGGGGCCTTCGTGGATGTAGCGTTCGGTGGTGTAGCCCTTGTTGTTGAGCACGAAGACGATCGGGTTCAGGCCGTATTTCGCGGCGGTGGACAGCTCCATGCCGGTCATTTGGAAGGCGCCGTCGCCGACGAAGACGATCGGTCTCAGATCGGTGCGGTTGGCCTGCGCTCCGACGGCGGCGGGGACGGCGAACCCCATCGCGGTGTAGTAGGCGGGGCTGATGAACTCGGTGCCGCGGTGAATGGTCAGATCGGATGATCCGAAAAGGCTGTCGCCGATGTCGGCCACGACGACGGTCTGCTCATCCAGGTATTCGTTCATGCGCTCGAAAAACCGGGCAATGGTGCAGGGTTTGTCAGGCTGCGGCTTGAAGGGCCTGGGCGGCCTGCTCCATTTTTTGCGGGTCGGCTTCAGCGCGTTCCTGCCGGTGGTCAATGCCTTGGTCAACCCGGTGATGAAGTCGCGCAGGGCGACATTCTCGTAGTGATGATGCTTCACATTGATGCGGTCGCTGGTGGCGTTGATGGTGCGGACATCGTGCAGCTGCGCGGTGTAGATGCCCAGCTCGATGTCCGTCATGAAGGCGCCCAGGATCAGCACCGCCCCGGCGTCCTCGACGATCCGCCTGGCCAGCTCGCTGCCCATCGCCCCTTCATAGACGCCCACGTACTGCGGGTGGATTTCACTGATGACGCTCTTGCCCAGCAGGGTGGCGGCGATGGGCAGGCCCGTTTTTTTGACCAGTTCGAGCAGGGCGTCCTGCAAGCCGTAGCGATGCACCTCGATGCCGGCGAGAATCGCGGGATTCTTCGCGCCCTTGATCATCGCGGCCGCCTCGGCAACGGCTTCCCTCAGCGGCAGCGGCTCGCTCGTCTCCACGTTCGGCGGCAGCGGCTGCGGGGCGTCGCAGGGGGCATCGACCATGTCGCGGGGAAGCTCGATATACACCGGCCGCTTCTGCCGGAGACATTCGATGATGCACTCGTCAATCTGCCGGGGCGCGGTGTGGGCGTCCTCCAGGGCGGCCGAGGCGACGGTGACCTTCTCATAAATCTGAAGCTGCGTATGGAAGTCGCGGATCTTGTGATGCAGCAGCGAAGCCTTGGCCCGCTCGCGCATGCCCGGCGCGCCGCTGATGACGATCATCGGCGACTTCTCCGCATAGGCCCCGGCCGCCGCGTTGAGCGTGTTCAGCCCGCCCACGCAGTAGGTGACGCAGGCGCACCCCAGCCCGTTGACGCGGGCATACCCATCGGCGGCAAAGCCCGCGCCCAGTTCGGTGCAGGTGCCGATGAGCTGCATGTTGCTGGCGACGAGCAGATTGTAGAACGAAAGCACGTAGTCGCCGGGGATGCCAAAGACATGCTTGAGCCCGGCCTCTTCGAGGCGATGAATCAGGTACTTGCCGATGGTGGTGGATTTGGGCATGAGAACTCGCTGGAAAGAAGAAGGGGAAGGGAACAGAAGGCACGAAGGGAAAGGCATGAAGGCTGAAGGCACGAAGGCATGAAGGCATGAAGGCACGAAGGCACGAAGGGAAAGGCATGAAGGCACGAAGGCACGAAGGCACGAAGGCATGAAGGCATGAAGGCATGAAGGCACGAAGGGAAAGGCATGAATGCTGAATGCTGAAGGCTGAAGGCTGAATACTGAATGAGGAGAGGCAGACGTGCATCTCCAGGTGATTGGTTATCTGCTCCGCCATTTTGCAATTTGCATTTTGCAATGGCCATTGGCCATTCTCCCTCTTCAGCCTTCAGCATTCAGCATTCAGCCTTCGTGCCTTTCCCTCCGTGCCTTCGTGCCTTAATGCCTTCCTCTTCCCCCTTCGTGCCTCAATGCCTTTCCCTGCCTGTTATGATTCTACGGTCTGCCGCGAGCCTGGTTATGGATGAATTCGACATTCAGCTTTCGCGCAAGCCCGCCGCCTCTGTCGATCGGCATGTGCCGCAGCAGCGCTGTTCTTATTGCAATGCACCGCTCAACGCCTTCTTTTATTTCTGCACCGGCTGCGGCATGCCCTACAAGGAATCGGCCGCGGTGCTCAGCCCCGAGATGCCGCGCCAGTTGTCCGAACGCGAACTGGTCCATCTGAAGGCGCCGGCGGTCTGGCCGATGTTCTGGACCTATCTCATCGTCATTCTCGTCAGCGGCGGCGTCTCCGCTTTCGTCATCAGCGGCAGCGAGCCGGAACTGGGCCTGTTGTTTCAGATGGCGGCGCTGTTGGTCACCACCTGCATCTTCGCAGCCATGTATTGGACTTCGCTGACCGCGCAACTGACGCGGATCGGCTTCGGTTGCCGGGAATCGTGGATCGCCATCGGCCTGCTTTTCCCGCTGCTCGCGCTCAACTTTGCCTGGTCGTTGCTCTGGCGTTGGCTGCTCGAGGGGATCGGCGTCACGCCGGTCGATTGGATGGCCGCGATGGATCAGCAACTGTTTCGCATCCTGGCGATCGCGGTTTTCCCGGCGATCGTCGAAGAGATCGCCTTTCGCGGCCTGATTCAGCACTGGCTTCAGATCGCCATCAAGCCCTGGCGGGCGATCATTCTCGCCTCCTTTCTCTTCGCCCTGATGCACGGAAACATTGTCGGCCTGCCTTACCTGTTTCTCGTCGGAATGCTGCTGGGCTGGTCGAAGTGGAAAAGCGGCAGCCTCTACCCGGCCATGCTCATCCACTTTCTGCACAACCTGGTGGTGATCGAGGTTTTTCCGTATCTGTGATCACTTGTTAGAATCGCCGCCGGTGGGCTGATTTCGGTCGATCCGTCTCCCTGGGGAATTGTGCCGTCATGGAAATGTTGATCATTCTGATACTGATGGGTTCGATCATCGGCGGCATCTGTGCAGGTATCGCCTCATCAAAAGGGCGATCAACCGGCGGCTGGTTTGCCGGCGGTTTCGCCATCGGGTTCCTGTCCGGCATCCTGGGCGGATGGATTCCCATCGTCGTCGTCGCCTGCCTGTCGAATCTGAAGGAGGAGCAATCGCACCGCGACTTCCAGGCCCGCGAGAATCGCCGCCTCCGCGAACAGCTTCGCCAGGAACGACTCAAGAACGAAGCCTTCCGCCAGCATACCTTCGCCCGGCTCGATGCCCACGATCATCAGCTTGGCGTGGACACCAGGCAGACCTACACCGCCCTGCCCGGCCACTCCGCGGAGCAGCCGCACATGCTCGAAGCCCCGTCCGACCTGGATCAACTGGTTCAGGCGCAGAGCGAGGGTGACATCATGGATGCGAACAGCGACTTCGAACAGCCCATACCCCGGCAGGTGGTGCAACACGTTCAGCATCACGCCCCGCAGATTGAAAAACCGACGGTTCGGCAATGGCATTACGAAGCCCACGGCCAGGCGGTGGGACCCATCCCGGAATCGCAACTGCTGGCGATGCTCAAGGCCGGTCAGATCACGGGTTCGACGTTGGTATGGACGGAAGAAATCCACGACTGGCGCGCCGCGAATCAAATCGGAGCGCTAAGGCCATATGTGAAGGCGTGAATCTCAAGCCGCTCGCGGCTTCGCTCCCCCGCACTCAAGCCGCTCGCGGCTTCGCGATCCCCCGCGATGATCCCTGAAAGGTCCGGGCATGACCCCCCACGACAAAACCGAAGGCATGATCCTGCTCGACGGCCTGATCGAAGGTCGGCTGTCGGGCGATGAAGCGGTGCAGGCCAGGTTGGAGACATGGGTGGAGTTCGCGGCGACGCTCGGCCTCAAGTTCAACCTCGACATGAGCGGGTCGGCCTTCAGCGTGCTGCCGGACAATCATCCGACTTCGATTCACAAACTGGGCCCGTCGCCCGAGGATGCGGTGCGGCAGGCGATCGAGCAGCTCGTGGGGGTGCTGCCTCCGCAGGATCGGGCAAGTGTGTTTTCGACGCTGCGCAGCGCCGAGTACCGCACCGGCGAGGAGGTGCAGTCGCTCTATGTGGTCGAGCCTGGCGGGCGGGTGCAGGTGCAGAGCCGGTCGGTGGCGGCCAGGACGGTCGCCCCGCCCAAGCCCGTATCCGTGAAGGAGCGGGTGAAACTGGCGCTCATCGGTCTGGCGCTGGCGCTGGCGATCTTCGGCATCCTGATGCTCTTTCCGCCGGTGCGCGAAAAGTTCGCCCAGTTCATCGGGTCGATCAAGCCGGTGACGGTGGAGAAGGTCGTCATCGGCGTCGAATCCTTCGGCGACCTGATCAAGGCGAAGCCCAAGGCGTTTTCGCAAGGCTCGCGCGTGCTGATCATCACCGTCGAACGCGGCAAGGATTACCCCGCCACCGACGCGCTGCTCCAGGAGGCTCACGCGAAAGCCGACACGCTGGCGAAGAAACTGGCGCTGGAGGCGATCGCCCGGGGGTATGTGCGGTTGGAACTGATCGATGCGGAGGGCGACATTTTCGCCCACGGCGAATTCCGCATCCGCGATCTGAACACGAAGGAAGCGATCGAGTTGGAGGTGCCGGTGACGGCAGGGGAGAAGAAACGAAAGCTCGATCGCGTGGAGTTTCGGTATTGACGGGTTCTGACTTCTGACCTCTGACCTCTTTACCCGGCCCTTGTCCGTCGCCTACTTCGCATCCTTCACGCAGCGGAATCCCGTGTGAGGCAGCGCGGTGTCCGCCGTCGTCGGCGACCGCTGGCTGGGGCGATATCCCCGGCAATAGAGGTCGCTGCACAGGTACGATCCGCCGCGCGCCACCTTCGTCGGTCCGCCGCCGGGCGTTCGCGCATCCCAGCTCGCTTCACGAGGCACGCCCTGCGGATTCACGCGCACCCCGTCCTTCATCACCACCATCGACTCCGACTGCTTCGCGTAGTAATCCGGCGCGTACCAGTCGGCACACCACTCCCACACGTTGCCCGCCATGTCGTAAAGCCCAAACGCATTGGGGGCATATTGCTTCACCGGCGCGGTCCGCTCGAAACCGTCGGATGAATCATTGACGTAAGGAAACCGGCCCTGCCAGATGTTGGCGTTCCATTTCTTCGCCTTCGCGTCGGCGTAAAGCGCATCGCTGGATTCCCACTCCTCCAGCTTGCCGCCGCGGGCCGCGAACTCCCACTCGGCTTCGGTGGGCAACCGCTTGCCCGCCCACTTCGCGTAGGCCGCCGCATCATCCCAGGAGACATGCACCACCGGATGATCCAGGCGGTCCTCATAGCTCACTCCGCCGGGGCCTTCGGGAACCTTCCAACTCCAGCCCGGTGCGTAGGCCCACCACTGGTAATGATTGTTCAGCGACACCACACCTTCGGGGACCATGAAGCGAATCGAACCGGCCACCAGATTCTCCGGCGGCGCATCGGGAAACTCCTCCCGCGTCGGCGTCTTCTCCGCCAGCGTGACGTGGCCCGTCGCCTTCACGAACTCCGCGAACTGCCGGTTGGTCACTTCCGCTTCATCCATCCAGAAGCCATCGACGCGGACCAGATGCGCCGGCTTCTCATCGGGCTTGGCGGCGGCCCAGTCACTGCCCATCGTGAAGGTGCCGCCGGGGATCCAGACCATGCCGGGCGGGGCGGGCGCGGGCGCTTTGGCGTCGCCGACCTCGATGCGCCGCGCGGCGGGTTGGGTGTCCGACGATGTGGATGGGTTGGATGCGTCGGGGCCGCAGCCGGAGAGAACGAAAAAGCAGAGCAGTGATGAAGCGAGAATGCATGCATCGGTCGCAATGGAGCAACTCGATCGGGTTTCGCTGATGGGTGATCGTTTCATGGCGCCAGTGTAACGATGCGCGGTAACCGCATGAATTTCAGAACGGGAGAACATCCAATCCGGTGACCCGGCTGAATTCCCGTGAGTTGGCGGTCAGCAGTGCGCAATCATTGGTGATGGCGGTTGCCGCAATCAACAGATCATGCGCTCCAATCGGCGTGCCGGCGTCCGCCAGCGATGCCGCCAATTGTGCGTGTGTGATTGCCACGATTTCATCAAAAGGCAGCACCGCGATGCGGCTTCGGACCGCATCAATGAATGCCTGTCGCTTCACCCGACGATCGATGGTGTTCGCGCGGTGAATGCCGACAAGCATCTCGGAGAGCGTGATCGCGCTGATGAAGACGTCACCATATTCGCGCCATCTCGCAAAGTCGGGCGAAACGCCCTGGCGTTCAAGGTGAATGAAGACCGATGTGTCAACGATCAATCCGCCCATGGGTCCCGATCCGGAAGGTAGATATCCCGCGCCGATTCAATGTCACGGGCGAAGGCTTCGCGGTCATCGCCCATGTCGGGCAATGAGGCGAAGAACGCCTTGAGATCCTTCCCCTGGAGCCGGCCATCACCCTCGGCCGGCGAAATGCGGGCCACCACCCGGTCGCCGCGCGACAGTTCGATGGTCTGGCCGTCGCGCTCGACGCGCTCGATGAGCTCGGACAGCCTGCGTGCCGCTTCGTCGATGTTCATGCGAACCATGACATGCTCCTGTGTTGATCCATTGTATCCCGAAGAGCGTGCGGCGGCTGAACGGGAGATGTCACGAGAGATATCACGCTGAAACTGCGAAACTGAAACTGCGTTCACGGCTGCGTTTGTTTCCATTGGCGCCACATGGCGGTGCAGCAGGCGTTGCGCTGCGCGATGGTGCCGCGCATGTCGAACATCCCGCCGTACCTGGCCGGGGCCAGTCGCTCCAGCCGGTTGGCCGCCATATCGCACACGCGCGGATGGCCGACATGCACGTTCAGATGGTCCTGTCGCACCGAGGTGGACATTCCGGCGACGGCTCCGCGCTCGCGCAGCTCGCCGGCCAGCCAGGTCTCCAGCGGCCGGGCCGACAATGCCCGCCGCAGCGCATCGTCCACCGGCGATCGGGCATGCAACAGCCACATCCCCAGCAGCCGCAGTTCGTCGATTCGCATGATCGCCGATACCCGCACCTTCGGCTCGAACAAAGGCAGGAGCCGCGCAAGCCCCTCCAGCGCCGCCGAGTCGCCGCATTCCACCAGAAATTCCACCAGCCCGTACCGTCCATCGTCCTGTTTCGGCTGCACCCGCGGCAGCAGCGCCAGTTCCGCCAGCAGCGCCGGCACAGCCTCCTTCGATCCGCGCTGATGGAGGCACATCGCCGCACGCCATCGCAGGTGCATGTCCCCTGATTCCCTCATCATGCGCGCGAACATCTCATCGACCCGTCCATCGTCGAGCAGTTGCACGATTCCCATCAACTGAAACCGCGCCTCCCCGCCGCGACCGCCTCGTCCGCGCGTGTCCGCATTTTCAATCACCCGCAGCAGCGCTCCGACCGCCGGCGCGTGTTCCAGGGTTTGCGACCGGTCGAGCATCCCGGCGCCGATCATCTCCCAGCCGGTGCGATCTTTCATGGCGCCGGCTCTTTCCTCCCAGGCCCGACGGCCGCGCTCATCACCCAGCCAGCGCTTGCGATTGACCGCATCCTCCAGTTGCAGCAGCCGCCACGCCTGCCGCGGCGAGTTTTCATCCAGCACTTCGATGCCTTCGACGAGCACCGTCCGCTGGCCGCGCGTGCGCACCGCATCCCACCACGCCTGGATTTCGCCCTTGATGTCGGCGTCGGCGGTGTTGCCCAGGTTGAACCGCCGGGCGGCGATCGACTCGATGATGTTGACCGCCGCGTCGCCGATGCGCGGCACGCCGGTGTAGCGGTCAAACGTCTGATCCTGCCCCAAGCCGCGCGAGAACCGCCTGTCGCCTGCCGCTTCAATCAGCGCCGGGATGGCGTCGAATCCGATCTCTTCCAGCAGTTGGGCGGGCCTTTGGTCGCCTTTCATCCCCGCGAACCCCGCCGCCGGCTCGAACGGATCGCGCAATCGATGGATCAACTCCGCGATCCGCTGAGCCTGAGTCGATTCCTCCCAGGTCTTTCGCGCCCGCTTGGCGTGTCGGGCATCCTCAGCCAGCATTTGCTTCAGGAGCGCGACGGTGTATTTCGCATCCGCAATCCGCTCCGGGTTCACGTGATGCGAGGGGCTAAAGTCCCGCGTGAATTTTTCGAATGCGCCGAGAATCTCCGCCCGTCCGGGACCGTCGCCGGCGAACAGGTTGGAGGCCCGCTCGAAGTGAACCGTTGCCAGATCGTATTGGATGGAACCAGGCAAGCCGCGTGCGGCATCGGGGTCCGCGTCTTCGTCAAGGTCCGTCAGGCCCGCCGCGAAGTCGCACATCTGTCGCGCCATGTCGGCGTGACCCTGGCGGTCCAGCGCACGGGCGATGAAGAACAGGCGCGTCTTGCGGGCCGGGTTCAGCGGGGACCACGAATCCTTCCAGTGCCGGACCTCGCCGGCGTCGTCCGCGGGAATCTTCCGCTGCTCGGCCAGCATCGCCGCCGCCCACTTGCGAAAATCGACACGCTCAAATCCCACCCGCTCATGATCGGGCACCCCCGGTTCTGCGGGTTTCGTCGTTTGATACGACTCCGTCGTCAGGTGTATCGTGAGCAGTGTGAAGTGATCCCCTTCGTGCGCGATCAAAAATCCTTCCGTCCACCAGCTTGCCGGGTCGCCTGTCTGCGGATCGATGTAACCGCCGATTCTGGCCCGCACAAACGGCTTCTCTTTGGTGTCCGGGTAATCGAGCGAATCGAACCAGGCAAAGGCGTCCCGCCGTTCCTTGTCCGTGATGGCCAGCGCCGGCGAGGCAAAGAGCATCGTGATGGCGACCACGCTTCGTATGCTCATGTGAATCGTCCCGCTGAATGGCGTCGGAGCATTCGGGAGAGTCGCGGCTGCATCGTTGATTCAGGCATCATCTTTCGGGAGATGTCACGCCAGGATTTCCTTTACCACGTGGCCATGCACATCGGTCAGGCGCATGTCGCGGCCGCTGAAGCGGAAGGTGGATTTGGTGTGATCAACGCCCAGAAGGTGGAGCATGGTGGCGTGCAGGTCGTGGATTTCGGTTTTGCCGCTGACGACTTTGTAGCCCCACGGGTCGGTTTCGCCGTAGCTCACGCCGCCCCTGACGCCGCCGCCGGCCATCCAGATGGAGAAGGCATAAGGATTGTGGTCGCGGCCATCGCCGCCCTGGGCGAACGGCGTGCGGCCGAACTCGCCGGCCCAGATGACCAGCGTCGAATCGAGCAGGCCGCGCGACTTGAGATCGGCCAGCAGCGCACCGATGGGCTGATCGACGGCCATGGCGTTGTCCGTATGCCCCTTGGTCAGATTCGCGTGCTGATCCCAGCGGTCGTGGCCGACGCCGGGGCAGGTCAGCTCGATGAAGCGCACGCCGCGCTCGACGAGACGGCGGGCGAGCAGGCACTGACGGGCGAAGGTTTGCGTGCCCTTGTGTTTCTCATCGAAGCCGTAGGCTTGTCGGGTCGCCTCGGATTCGCCGGAGACATCCATCAGTTCGGGCACCGCGCTCTGCATGCGGTAGGCCATCTCGTAGTTGGAGATGGCGGATTCGAGGCCGTCGTCGCGGCCGGTTTGTTTGAGCGTGTTCTGATCGAGCTTGCGGAGCAGATCGAGCTTGTTGCGCTGATGCTGATCGCCGGCTTCGGTGCGGGTGATGTTGGCCACGGCATGACGGCCCGGCTTGAAGATCGATCCCTGGTAAGCGGCGGGCAGGAAACCGGAGTTGAAGTTGTCCAGTCCGCCCGGCGGAATGAGGCCGCCGTTGAGCACGATGAAGCCGGGCAGATTCTGATTCTCGCTGCCCAGGCCGTAGCCGACCCACGCGCCCATCGACGGCCGGCCCTGGATGCCGCTGCCGGTGTGCAGAAAATAGTTCGCGGCGGTGTGCTCGGGGAAGAGCGACACCATCGACTTCACGATCGCCAGATCATCGGCATGTTTGGCGACATGCGGAAACAGATCGCTGATCATCTGTCCGCTGCGGCCATGCTTCTTGAATGCCCAGGGCGACTTGTGCACGGCCCCGATGTTGTTGAACTGCGTGTCCTCCAGTTTGCCGATGGCTTTGCGCGGATCCTGGCCATGGTACTTGTCAAGCATCGGCTTGTGATCGAAGGTATCGACCTGCGACGGCCCGCCGTCCATATAAAGGAAGATGACCGACCTGGCCTTGGCCGCGAAATGCGTCGGCCTGGGCGCCAGCGGATTTCGAACATCGGTGCTGATCCCCCCCACCTCCGGAACCGCCCCCGGCGATGCGAAGGCGCGATCGCCCAGCAGGGCCGTCAAAGCCACGGCGCCGAAACCATTGGCACAGCGGCGCAGCATGTCACGGCGCGTCAGGGAAGGTGCGATGTAGTTGCGGCAATGCATGGGAGACTCCTGAAAAACCTACGGCAACATGACGGACGGCACTAAGGCGCGGACGCTTTCACGTGCCTGCTCAACGGTGACGATTGCTTCAAGGACGACTTGCTTCATCGGAGAAAAGCTGTTGTCGTATCGCAGTTTCACGGCGTATTCGGTCAACAAGATGACGCCGGGGGTTCGCAGGTCAAGCCGTGCGTCCAAAGCGAAGCACATGTCCGCGAGCGGCCTGAGATCGTGGGTGAACGGAAACGATTTCTGACCCAGCGTGAGGAAGCCTTTCATATATTTCTCAACGCATTGTTGGGCGTGAAAGCACGCCATGTCATAAGGGCCGGCCTCCGCAAGCAGTCGAAGCGCGAGCAGATCATTCTCGGCCTTTGCGAACCACCCTTTGACCAGATCAGAAAGGTCTTTCATAGAGAACCCTTCCCTCGCGCATGATCGTGGTGGGAAACGCCATCGTCACATTCGCCCAGTCCGCGATTTCCTCCGGTGAATAGACGATGATGTCCTTTGCGGGGTGAAGGCTTCCCAGCGCCATGTAGTACTTTGTCGCGCGAGGCTGAGACATTGACCCGGCGTTTTCCTCGATGATGAGCAAATCGAGGTCGCTGTGCTCGTGCGGCGTGCCGCGGGCATGAGAACCGAATAAAACGATCTTCAATGGATCGCCCGCCATACGGATGCGGCGGACCGCCTCCGCGAGGAGCGCTTCGTCAACGATGGGCAGTTCGGCCAGAGCCATGACGGTCGAATCTCCAAAGCCGCAAGGGACGGCATCATTCTAGGCGCTGTCTCCCAACGCCTCATCATGATCCGAGCCGCAAGGCGTAAGCCTGCGGATGGTAAGAATCACGGGATGATTCGGATCATCCGCTCGCTGACGCTTCGCGGCTCAGACGAATCCTCGAATTTTGAAACAGAGCCTAGAGCGTGTTATGCACTTCTGATGTCTTTACTCCCCTCCCTCTTAGGGAGGGGTTAGGGGAGGGTCGGTTCGAAAACACCGACAAACGCCGTGTTTTTCCATTGTCCTCGAATCACAACCGTCATCCTTTATTAGTTGCCGACCCTCCCCCGCCCCTCCCTAAGAGGGAGGGGAGTGCGGAAACTTGCCGTCTCGAACCCACGCACAGGAGTGCGTGGGCTTCCCGCCCCTCCCTAAGAGGGAGGGGAGTGCGGAAACAGCTTGATTTTAAGCCTTTTCATTCACAAAGTTCATAACACGCTCTAGTTCAAAAACACAAATTCCTTCATGTTGAAAATCACGTGAGCCACATCGGACCACACGCGAACATCCTCTTCGCTGCCGCCATAGAGCTTTGCCTGCTCACTGATGAACTCACTCAGCGCGGCCTGCTCCACAGGCGTCGCCGATCGGCCCAGCGCGGTGAGGAACATGCGATCGATGCGCATGCCCGCGTCACCGCCGGCATTCACTTCGCGCTGCGCCCAACGTCCGGCCTGCTCGATCACCAGCGGATCATTCATGAGGATCAAAGCTTGTGCGGGCACGTTCGACACCGTTCGCCGGCCCATCGTCGAGAAAGGCGAAGGGAAATCAAACGCGAGCAACATCGGCGGCAGGAAGTTGCGGCGAATCTCCGTGTAGAGGCTTCTTCGCCCGTTGCCATCAAGCGGCCCGCTGCCGGGCCGGCCGCGACCTTCCATGAAGGGCGTCAGATGCACCGGCACGCTCGGACCACCCACCGTCCGATCGAGCCGGCCGCTGACCGTCAGGATCGCATCGCGGATCGCCTCGGCCTGAAGCCTGCGAATCGGGAAGCGGTGAAGCAACTCGTTCGTCGGGTCCGCCTGCTGACGAGCATCGCCCGGCTCGATGCGGCTGGACTGCTGATAAACATTCGAGAGCACCATCTGCCGAAGGGTACGCTTGATCGACCACCCCTGCTTCATGAAATCGGTCGCCAGCCAGTCGAGCAGCTCCGGATGGCTCGGCGGCAAACCCATGTAACCGAAATCATCGACCGTCGGCACAATCCCACGGCCAAACAGGTGATGCCAGAGCCGATTGACGATCACCCGGGAGATAAACGGATTCCCCGGATCGACGACGCGCTGCGCCAGCTCCAATCGTCCGCTGCCTTGCGTGATCGCCTCCTGCTTAGGCGCGATCGCTTCGATCAGGCGACGAGGCACTTCATCGCCAAGATTCTTGTGACTGCCTCGAATGAAGACGAACTCATCTTCGCCGGTGCCCTCCGCCAGAGCCTGCACGCGGACGGGCTCGGGAATCGTCGCGCTGATCTGAGCCATGCGTTTCTTCACCTCACCGATCGCTTTCCGCTGCTCGGTCGCGTCATCGGCGCTGAGCAACAATTGATGCGAGACGGCCGCCTGCGTGAACGGGGCCAGTTCACCGGTGAGTTTTCCTTCGCGCCAGGCCTGGACGCTGTGGGCGAAAAGTGAGCCGTAGGTTTTTGCGAGGGTGTCGAAGGATGCGGCCGCGGGATTTGCCGTGAGTGCTTCGATGGCATGGGATGAGGCCGCCTCGCCGCCGTTGCCGCCGAAGCGAATCTCATCGACGGCGATGTAGCCGTCGCCGTCATCAAGGATTTCGATGTAGGCCTTGTGGCCGATGTATTTCCGCAGGTCGCCGGACTGCGTGCGCCAAACCCACTGGCCTTTCGTATCAATGCGGAAGGAGATGTCGCCAAAGAGCAGGCCGTTGTAAACATCCATCACGTAGCCGTCGATGATCAGACGAATCTGCGTGCCTTGTCCTTTGATGCGGTAGTGAATGGTCGGCGAGGTGATGGTGAACGTGGGCGAGCGCAGTGCGCCTCGCAGCCGCGGGCTGATGGCACCGCTGTGGGCGACACCCGGCTCGACCAGTCGCGGTGAGTCGCTGATCGCATCCCATTGCCCCGGCTGCGTCGGCCCTGCGCCGAAGGCGTCACCGGTGACGAACCAGTCGCCGAAATCACGGCCGTTGAAATCCGCGAAGAGCGTGGACTTCTGCGATGTTTCCTGCGCCTTGGCGAGGGACTGTTCGCGGGCCTGCGTTATTGCCGTCAGTGTCCGGGTGATGGCGGCGGGGTCGTTCGATTTGAGCTTCATCACCCGCTGCCAGACATGGAGCGGATGCGAAGGGTGCTTCGCCTCTTCGGAGGTGAGGGCATCGACCCAGCGTGAAAGACGGTCGGCATCGAGGCCGCGCAGCCTGGCGACTTCGGCGATGGGCAGCGTGACGACCTGCTTGCCGTCGCCTGCGGGATCGTTGGTGAAGACGACATGATCGAAGCCGATGTTGCCCCAGCCGCCGGCGTGGTTGTCCACGATCTGAAGCTGGGCCTTTTTGCCTTTGAGATCGCGCACATCGAACGAAGCCGGTGACATGCGGTTGTCGTTGCCGCCGGTGGCGGTGCGGACGACTTTGCCATCGACGAGAAGGTTGACGCAGGTCTGATCCTTATGAGCGCCCCCGCCGATGAGGAAGGTGACGTGGTCGCGTTCGATGGTGAATGTTTTGCTGGTGAGCGTGCCGGTGTGCGCATCCCCCTTGCCGACGTCGTTGCCGATTTTACGGATGTTGTGAGAGTTGACGAACCACTTGCCCTTGGCGCCGACATCGCCCTGATAGTTGCCGATGGTCTGTTGCGTCTGCGGTTTGTCGCCGAACGCGGTGCCGGTGATGGTCCAGTTGCGGTAGGTGCCGGATTCGAAGTCTTCAAAAAGGATGTCGCGGCTGTTCTGCGCTGATGAAGCCTGCGATGCAGCCTTGATGTCCGTCGTGTGCAGCTCGCGCACCGCCAGCAGATACCGGGCCACTTCCGCTTCGATCGCCTTGGCGTCACCCGGCAATGCGGCAAGCAGCGCGTGCTGCGCTTTGGCTTTCTCGGTTTCCAGCGCCTTCACGCCGTTGGCGATTCTGTGCTGCGGATCGAGCAGCGCTTCCTGCCTGCGCGAGCTTTGCAGGAAGCCGGCCAGAGCATAAAAATCCTTGGTCGAGATGGGATCGAACTTGTGATCGTGGCAACGGGCGCAGGCGACGGTCAGTCCGAGGAAGGTTTTGCTGAACACATCGATCTGATTGTCCACACGGATCGCCTCATCGAGCCGGACATCGACGGGAGCATGCACCGCTTCATGCAGATGCCAGAAGCCGGTGGCGACGATCGATTCGTTGGTCTGGTCGCTCGGATGCAAGCGGGGATTCTTCAGCAGATCGCCGGCGATGTGCTCCACCGTGAACCGGTCGTAAGGCACGTCATCATTGAAGGCCCGAATCACATAATCGCGGTACCGCCAGGCATGAGGCAACGGGTAATCAAACTCGTGCCCGCAGGTCTCGGCGAAGCGAACCAGATCGAGCCAATGCCTCGCCCACTTCTCGCCGAAGTGCGGCGAGGCGAGCAGCGAATCGACCACTTTGACGTAGGCTGGAGAAATTTCGGATTTCGGATTTGGGATTTCGGATTTGCCCGATCCGGATGTTTGCTGCAACGCTTGGGCTTCCTGTCGTGTCGCTGCAACAAACGCCTCCACCTGCTCCGCCGTCGGAGGCAGGCCGGTGAGGTCGAAATAGACCCGGCGGATCAGGGCGCGGGGATCGGCCTGCGCCGAAGGCTTGATGTTCTTCGCATCGAGCTTCGCCGCGATGAACGCATCGATGGGCGTCTTCACCCACGCCGCATCCTTCACCGCCGGCACCTGTCGCGGCTTGATTGGTTGAAAGGCCCACGCCTCCCGCTTTCGCTTTTCAAGATCAAACGCCTCAACGCTTCCCGCCTTCGCCGCCTCTTTGGGCCAGGGCGCCCCCATCTTCACCCACTGCGTCAGGTCGGCAATCTGCCGATCGCTCAGCTTGTTCTTGGGCGGCATCTGAAGGTCAACATTTTTATAAGTGATCGATTCGATGAACAGGCTCTTCTCAGGATCGCCCGGCACGATCGCCCCGCCGGTGTCGCCACCCTTGAGAATGTTGGCCCGGCTGTCGAGAAAAAGGTTGGCCCTGAGCTTTTTCGCCTCGCCGGAATGGCACGAATGACAATGCTCCACCAGCACCGGACGCACCCTGGCCTCGAAGAACTGAATCGCCTCCGGCGCGAACTCCCCGTCAGCGGCGCGGGCGGACGCAACGCACAGCGAAGCCAGACAACCCACGGCAACGGCCCAGTTCCATCCGCTTGATCGGCGACAAGACATCATGCGAGAACCTCTGTTAAAAGTGACCGCGACAATCCCCCGGAACCTCCCGGAACCATTGTAAGTCTAGCCGGGATCGGTTAGCAGCCGCGTTGAGATTGAAGGGGAATCGATGGAGATATTTCGTCACAACCTGAGTTTGGGATAAGAATGAGCCGCGACGTAACACGTCGCGGACGTGAACGACAAGAATGGCGTGACCATCGCGCAGCGGATCATGGGACGCGAAAACGACCGGATGCCGATCGAGGCTGAAAGAAAAAGGTGAGTTTCG
>CAZYPK010000083.1:0-22139 GCA_964649195.1 uncultured Phycisphaeraceae bacterium | reverse complement strand
CCTCCGTGCCTTTTTCCCCTTGCCTTTCAACTCGGAACCCGGAACTCGGAACTCGGAACTTTCCCCCTCCGTGCCTTCGTGCCTCATTGCCTGTCTCCTCATTCTTGAACCCCTTCGATTCTTCGCCTACACTCCCGGTGCATAAGCCCGTGGTGTAACGGTAGCACTTCAGGTTTTGGTCCTGACTGTCCTGGTTCGAATCCAGGCGGGCTTGTTTTAGCCATGCGAGGATCCATTTTTGTGGGGGGTTTTGTGATAACCCATCCATCCATCCGGGGGTCGCGAAGCCGCAAGCGGCTTGGATTGACATGCGCCGGATCGGGTCCATGCTGGTCAGGCGGCGATGGCGGCGGGGGTTTGCAACGGGTGGTGACACACGGGGGTCTGGGCGCGGGCGATGCGCAGGAGGGTGTCGGCATGGGCGGGCAGTTCATCGTCATGTTCGTCGAACCAGTTCATCAGGTCGGCAAAGCGCACGGACTGCCGAAAATCCTCATCGCCGGCCAGCAGGGTGAGGATGAAGGCGGTGGCGAGGGCCTGGTCGTGATCGGTGCGGTCGGCAGGTGAAACGAACAGGCCATGATCAGCCTGGGAATTGGCGAGAGCTGCGATGGCGCGTTCGCGCGCCAAGGCAGCCTCGGGGTGGGGGGTGCTCGCGTGTTCTTGCAGGAGCGCGGTCAGGGCGGCGATGACGGCTGCGGTCGCCAGCGGGTCGCCGGGGCCATCGGGGTTGCCCGATACGCCTTCGCCGAAGGAGCCGTCGTTGTTCTGCCGGTCGAGCAGGGTTGCGGTCAGTTCCCGGCTCAGGGGGGTGGGTCCGTAGGTGAGTTCGAGCACCCGGCGAAGGGCCAGGGCGAGCACCGCCACCGGCTCGCCGCTGAGCCGCACCAGAAGGGGCAGCGGCAGATCGAGGCCGATGGGCGCCACGCCGCGAAGCAGGGCATCGAGATGGCGGGCACGGAAGTGACGTTCGATCTGATGGACGCTGAGCATGGTGAATCCTTTCGTGGCTGGGTGTGACTGGATTGATACCGTTCAATAACCTAACCGATCAACCTATCATGTACCTAACAGATCGGCTTGTCAAGTCTTTTTGTTCAATTTTTGTTCGGGGGAGGGAAAGGGGGAAGCTGTCAGCCGTCAGCCATCAGCTTTCAGCTTAAGGCAATGGGGACTCTGGATAACCCCGGATGTACGGATCGCGAAACCGCAAGCGGCTTGGACGCGGGGTTATTCGGAAATCTCCATTGCCTTAAGCTGAAAGCTGATGGCTGACGGCTGACGGCTGATAGCTCCTGATAGGTCATCGCCCGATTCTGCCGATAGTGTTTGCACAGCGGTCGCAGCGGTTGATTTCACTGATTCAGGGAATTGCGATGACTTTGTCCTCAGCTTCCGACAGCCCCCCTGCCTTGCGGACACTGACCGTGGTCGTGCCGGTGTATAACGAGCAGGAGAATCTCCCGGAGCTTTGCCGGCGGGTGAAGGCGGCGTGCGATTCGGTGGAGAATCTGTCGTGGTCGATGATCATGGTCGATGACGGCAGCAAGGATGAGACGGTGAAGCTCGCCCTGGAGCAGCACGCCGCCGATGATCGGTTCAACCTCGTGAGGCTGTCGCGCAACTTCGGGCACCAGGCGGCGATCACGGCGGGGTTGTCCCATGCGGACAGCGATGCGGTGGTCATCATGGATGCCGACTTGCAGGATCCGCCGGAGCTGATTCCGCAGCTTGTGCAGGCCTGGCGCGAAGGCGGACAGGTGATTCTCGCGCAGCGGAAGAGCCGCGCGGAGAAAGGGCTTCGCCGCGTCGGCTTTGATCTGTTCCACCAATTCTTCCGCTGGCTCAGCGACTTTCCGATTCCCTCGCAGACCGGCGTGTTCGGCCTGATGGATCGTGATGCCCACCAGGAACTGGTCAAGCTCACCGAGCGCAACCGCTTCATTCCGGGGCTTCGCGCGTGGATCGGCTTCGATCAGCGCACGGTGTATTACGATCGACAGGACCGGGCGGCGGGCGAGCCGAAGCAGACCTTCAAGCGGCTGATCAAGTACGCGATGGACGGCGTGTTCAGCTTTTCCTACAAGCCGTTGCGGCTGATGATGTGGGCCGGGGCGATGGTCAGCATGATGTCGTTCCTCGTCGCGCTCTACTTCATCATCAAACGGATCGCAGGCTTTGAAACCTCGCAGACCGGCTTCACCACCACCATCACGCTCATCCTCTTCCTGGGCGGCATCCAACTTATCGCCATCGGCCTGCTGGGTGAGTATCTGGGGCGCATCTATGACGAGGTGAAGAACCGGCCGATGTTCATCGTCAGAAGTTTCACCGGCAGGCGGGATGAGAAGGCACGGTGATTCCACATTAAAAAGACACAACCTCGATGCGGGTCGAGGTTGTGTACGTTGATGCGCTGACGTTGCCACGCCGCAAGCGGCGGTCATTGCTTGAGGCGTTTGCGTTCGTCGATTTCGAGGGTGCCGTACATTTCTTCGTATTTGGTGACGGTCTGTCCCAGCGCCATGGCCAGTCGTTTGGCGGCCCAGGGGTTGAGGATGACGCGGTTTTCGACCTTCATGACGGCGCGGTTCTGGGCGGTCTGCTTGAGAGGGCCGGCGATGTCGAGGGTGATTTCCTCGGCGCTGGCGCCGACGCGGACGAGCTTGCCGTAGGTGACGGGCACGCCTTCGTCATCGACTTCGACCTGAATCTGCTGGGTGTTGGCGATGCCGCCGAGGGTGGCGTTGGGATCGGTTTTGTCTGACACGGGAAACCTTTCGTTAAGGGTTGCGGGAGGCGGCATGATAACGAAAAAGCTATCAGCAGAAAGCGATCAGCCGTCAGCGATCAGCGATCAGCCTCAAGGCAAGGGAACTGCGTTTTCCGGCTGATGGCTGAAAGCAGGAAGCGATCAGCCGTCAGCTTTCAGCCATCAGCCAGAAAATGGAGTCCCTTGCCTTGAGGCTGATCGCTGATCGCTGACGGCTGATCGCTTCCCGCTTCCCGATCTTTTTGCAACCTTCATCCCTGGTCGGTCGATAGAGGATGGAGCGGGGGACGCCGAGGCGAGTTTGCAAATGGTGCGCCTGGGCGTTGACTCATCATCGTGATGCGGTCTATCGTTGAGCACTCCTTCAGGGATGAATTCCAATGCCCTCACCGCGTAAGACAGCAGGTTCCCGCCCCAAGGCCGGCAGGAAGTATTTCACGCTCGACGAAGCCCGCCGGGCTTTGGGTTATGTTTCGCGCATCGTCGGCGACATCACCCGCTGCTACGGCGAGGTGCTCGACATCCGCCAGCGGCTGGAGATGCCCCGCCCGGAGGACACCAACACCGAGCTGAAGCGCGACTACGACACAGGCATGGCCAAGCTCAACACGCTCATCGACGAGCTTCAACAGGTCGGCGTGGAACTGAAGGACTTCGAGCGCGGCCTGATCGACTTTCCCGCCTGGCACGATGGCCGGGAAATCTGCCTCTGCTGGCATCAGGGCGAAGCGACGATCAACGCCTGGCACGAAGTCGATTCCGGCTTCGCGGGCCGGCAGGATGTCGCCCTGCTCGAACCCGTCGGAGCAGGCAGCGCCGACGGCCCGGATGATGAACTGGCGGGGAATTAGAGGAACGGGGAGAACAGAGGGGGAGAATGGCCAATGGCCATTGCAAAATGAAAATTGCAAATTGAGGAGAGGGAGACGTGCAGCCCCAGGTGATCGGGTTGTCCGCTCCGCCATTTTGCAATTTGCATTTTGCAATGGCCATTTTTCAATCTCTCCCCTGTGGGACTTCTGAATAACCCCCGATATATCGTGAACCAGGGGATCGCGAAGCCGCAAGCGGCTTGGGCGAGGACGCTGCGGCTACAAATCCCTGCTCCTGTCTCCTGCCGCTGCTCCTTCCCCGTCCTCTAAAACTCAAACACCTGCCCCCTGGCCACGAAGCCCGCGAAGCCGTCGGCCCTGGCGTCGGGGAGGTCGCCGTCCTGGTAGTGGTAGAGCCACATCTTGGCGCGGATTTCTTCGGGCAGCGTTTTGAGTTCCTCGTAATGGGCGTGGATGCCCGAACGGTTCTTCCCGGTTTCGCAGTCGTGGAAGATGATCGTGGCCTTCTGATAGAAGGCCATGAGGTGGCCGGGGGTGAACTGGGTGTCGGTGGTGAGGAAGATCATGCCGGAGTTGGAACCGGGGGCGAAACCGGGGGCGGGGGCGGGGGTGGGGATGAGCAGGCCGTAGGAGGGGACGATCTCGTAGCCGTCCATGTAATGCACCGTCTGGACGGTTTGAATATGGAGGCCGGCGAAGTCGAAGCCCATGTTTCGGCCGATGGGGCTGGTGACGAAGTAGGTTTCGAGATGGGCGATCTGGTTCTGGAGGGTGCCCAGTCCGCCCTTGAGGGAGTTGAGCCAGAGTTCCTCGGACATCTTCTCGTTGATGAAAAGCAAAGGGCGGCTGAGGGCGGGATTGAAATAGGTCGAGAGCGCCAGCCACTCGACGCCGCCGATGTGGTCCGCGTGCAGGTGGCTGACGTAGAGGGCCTCGATGTCTCCCACGGCATGGCCCGCATCGCGCAGGGAAAAGCGGACATCGCCGCCGGCGTCGATGAGAAGCCGACGACCGTCCACGTCGAGCAACATGTTGCTGTGGTAATTGGCGAGGGTGAACGCGGAGCCTGTCCCAAGGAATGTCAGTCGCATACGGAGTCTCCTGGAGACGTGCCCGACTCCGTCGGCGACATTATGCCTTGGGGCGGGGGGAAAAGGCAAATCGGTTTTTCCTTTTCACTCAAAATAAATGCACCCGTAATCGCCCGTGTATCCCGCCTGCCTGAACATCCATTCCCATTCCTGCGGATCGTAAAAAGACCGGCAGGTCAGTTGCCAGTAAAGCAGATTCACCTTCTCGCGCTCGTTGCGGAAGCTTTCGATGACGATGTACTTGCTCGCCCTGCCCACGCGCTCGATTTCCCTGAGTGCGGCGTGCAGCGCGTAATTGGGCAGGTTGTGCAGCGTGTTGAGCGAGAGGACCAGATCGAACGAATCATCGGCGAACGGCAGCGCCTCGGCGCGGTTCACCAAGAGGAACGGCTTGACCTCCTCCCTGGCATGTTCGATGGCATAAGCGGAGACATCGACGCCCGCGACGCGGAGGCCGGGCACGACCTGCGTGAGATCGTGGAGGAGGAACGCCTTGCCGCAGCCGACATCGAGCACGCGCATGCCCGGCGCGAGTTGGTAATGATCCGCCAGAGCCTGGGCGACAGGCCGCCACCGGCCGTCGTAGCGGTGGCCGCCGTAGCCGTGGTGTCGCTGGCCGTCCCAGTAATCCTTGCCGAACTGCGAGGCGACTTCGGCGCATTGGGCCTTGTCGTGGGCGTTGACGCGACCGAGGTAATCGCGCTTCGTGGCGGTGTGGACCTTGGTGATGAAGTCGAGGTAGGTCATGGTTTGATGAAGACGCGCAGCGAGGACGCTGCGGCTGTGATGCGTGAGGTTGCTTCACGCCTGATGCTGATACTCGAGCGTTGCCTGCTGGATGTCATCCCAATTTGCATTCACCCAATCGACGACTTCGCGCAGCCCCTCATCGAGCGATATCCGCGGCGACCAGCCGAGTTCGCCGCGGACCAACGACGAATCGATGACATAGGCCGCATCCTGTCCGGGCCTTTCATCGACGATTCGCGTGGCCTGCTCGAAGGAAGCGCCCAGTGTTTCGCAGATCGCGGCCACGACCTCGCGCACCGCGACGCCCTGCTCCGGCGAGAGGTGATAGAGCCGGCCGATGCTGCCGCGTTGAAGGATCGCCAGTTCGCCGCGGGAGACATCGCGGACATGGATGTAGGACTTGACCGCCCTGCCGCCGCCGTGGAGATCGATGGGTTTGCCGAGTTTGATGCGGATGACCGATCGCGGAATGATCTTGAACAGTTGCTGGCGCGCGCCATAGACGTTCGTCGCCCGCACGGAAAGCAGCGGAAAACCGAACTGCCTGCGATAGGTTTCCAGCAGCATGTCCGCCGCCGCCTTCGATGCGGCGTAAGGCGTGCTGGGGTTCATGCGGGCGTCCTCGCGGATCGTGCCGACGCAGGCGCCGTAAACCTCCGGCGAGGAGATGTGCAGGTATCGCTCCAGATGGTCGCGCGTGCGCAGATGATTGATCAGCTTCGCCAGGGCGACCGTGTTCGTGTTGAACCAATGCTCCGGATGCTCCCAGCTTGGTGCGACCTCGCTTTGCGCGGCAAAGTTCACGATCCACTGCGGACGCTCCCGATCGAGCAGACGCAGAATCGCATCCATGTCCTGATTCATGTCCGCCTGCACGAAACGATACCGCGACAGCTCGCTGCGACTCCGGTGCTTCAGACGGTACGCGGGCAACTCGGCCCGCCTGCTGACGCCGATCACCTCATAGGCCGGATCATCGAGAAGGAGATCGATGAAATCCTGCCCGGAAAAGGCGTTGGCGCCGAGGACGACGATCTTCTTCGCGCCGCCCGTGCCGGGATTGGAAAGGTCTTGATTCATGGACATCCGTGTCATTCTTCAACTTGCTCCAACTCAAAGCCCACGGACTCCTGTCCGTGGGTTGCGTCCGTGCGCTCAATCATTCGAGGCTTCGATCAGGCTGCGCAGCGTCTGCCGCGCCAGCGCGAGCTGGGTCTTCTTGAGATTTTCAAGTTCCTGGCCGGGGCCGGCAAAGCCGCGCCGCTTCGCGCCGACCGGGGTGAAGATGTTGAGCATGATGCAGCACCACTTGATGCGATAGATCGGCCAGAGCATGTCGATGCGATGGCGGTGCATCGCGCGGTTGGGCAGCCCTTCCACCACGGTCGATGCGACCGAATCCAGAAACTGCCTGGGCACGGGCACCGCGGGCTGGCAGAAGAAATCGCAGACCATCTTGGCGGGATCATCCCATCCTGCGTACTCGAAATCGACGAAGCGCAGCCGTCCGCCGGCTTCGAGGACCGCATTGTGAAAGCCGAAATCCGAAGGGGAAAGGCAGCGGTCGCGCGCCGGCAGCGGCTGGTCCAAAGCCATGTTCGCCGCCGCCGCCTTGCGGCCAAGCCTTGCGATCTGCGACTGCCACGCGGGGAGCAGTTCGTTGCTCACGAACTGCATGAGTTCATGATCGGTCGCGGTCATCGGCTCAAGTTCCGCCAGCTTCCGCACGCGCTGCTCCACCAGTTGCACGTGCTCGTTGAGCGTGAAACAGGATTCGCTCGCATCGGGCAGGGCCTGGGCATCGGGGGCGTATTGCATCGTGGCCAGCCGCCGGACAAAGGTCAGGGCCTGCTCGATGTGGGCGACGTTCACCTCGGTGCGCTCCAGCCGCCGGCCATAGGCGAACTCGTACAGGGCGATGCCCGCGTCATCATCCTTGGCCAGCGGCTGCACGACCGAGCGCATGCCGTGGTTCCAAGCCATGCTCACAAACCGCCACTCCGCCGCCAGGCGATCGCGGCCATCGGCCTTGTCCCGAAAATACACCTTCAGGAACAGCGGCCTGCCGCCGCCATCGACGCGAAACGTCTTGTTGTTCGCTCCGCCCCGCATCGGCGTGAGCCGCGCATCGCCGCCGTATTCGATCGACTGGAGCAGCCGCTCGATCGCCTCGACGGTGGATTGGGGAAGCACTTCACTGAGCGGATTGGCAAACGCGATCATGGCAACACCTCGTGGAACAACAGACCCGGCAACCGATCCCAGGATGAAAAGCGGTTCACGCCACGCGCGCCTCCATCCGCTTCACCCGAAGCCGGCGCATGGGGGGCGAACAGAATGCGATCGATGCCCTGCGGAAAATCGACATCGCTGAGAATCTCAGGCAGGTCATCAATGAAGTGGGTGCATGCCTGAAGCCGGATGCGATTCAGCTTGTCCCTCTCGCTCACTTCCAGAAAAACATCCTCGCGCGACAGCCCGACGGAAGCCGAGAAGAACCCCTGCTTCTCAAGCCACCCCATCGCGGCGGCATGCAGATCATGGCGCGGACCGATGAAAGGTTCGCGGGTCTTGTGACTGATGATGAACACGGGAATCGCCTGAGCGCGGCAATGGGAAATGAAATCGATCACACCCGGAAACGGTGTCGCCCGTCGAATGGCCGGGCCGTAAGCCTCGCCTTGCAGTTTCGTCCATGCCTCTTCGCGGCCGGTCCTTCTCAGATGATCGCGGACCAGCGTCTTGTCCCATGTCGAGCCGGGAGGGATGAGTGATCGCTGCGACGCCAGCCAGCCGAATAGCTGGTCGTAACAGATGATCGTGTTGTCGAGGTCGATGCCGATTCGCATGGGATTTTTTGGGGGCGACCCACGCATGGGAGTGCGCGGGCTTTGGTGGGGTTCACGGTCCTATCTCAATCATCGGTCGGACGCAGCGGCCGGATTCAAGGTCGGCCAGCGCCTGGTTGATGTCGGTCAGTCTGTAACGATGCGGCGAGCTTCCATCCGTGGAGTCGCCTTCGATCAACGGGGCAAGGTCGAGTTGGCCGCCGGCCATCAACTGGCCGAATCGCGGGTAGTCGCGGTCGGGGTCGCTGTCGCCGCCCCATGTTCCCAGCAGCCGTTTGCCCTGGTTGAACTGCTGCGGGTCGAGGTTCAGCGTTTCGCCAAAACGGGCGTTGCCGATAATGACGGCGGTTCCGCCGCGAGCGCGGACACATTGCAATGCCTGTCGCATCACATCGGGCCGACCGGTCGCTTCAATGGAATAATCGACGCCACCTCGCCGGATTTCCTGAATGGCTTCCAAAACAGGGTGATTACCGGCATTGATCCGATGCGTGGCGCCCAGCCGCGCGGCGAGCGGGAACTTGTCGGGATTGATGTCGATGGCGATGATCGGATCGCACCGGGCCGCCTTCGCGCCGGCCACGGCACAGAGGCCCACGCCGCCGCAGCCGAAGATGGCGATGCTGTCGCCGGGCCTGGCCGCCGCGGTGTTGAGCACCGCCCCCACGCCGGTGGGAATCGCACACCCCAGCAAGGGCGCCTGATGCAACGGCACGCCGGCGGGCAGCTTCGTCAAACGATTTTCACTGACCACCGTCAGCGCATTGAACGTGGTCACACCACCCGCATTGACCGTGCGCGTTCCACCGGCCCCCTGCGGCCACTGATAGGTCGTGCCCGGCACATCGGCGCCGCTGCCTTTGAGCCACGACAGGATCACACGATCATCCGCCTGCACTTTCGTAATACCGGTGCCGATCTCGCGCACGATGCCGACGCCTTCGTGACCCAGGCAGTGAGGCAGAAACCTGTCCTCGCCACGGTGACCGCGCGCTTCCAGAACCTGCGTGTGACAAACCCCCGAACAGGTGACTTCCACAAGCGCCTGGCCGGGTTTGAGAGGTGGAATCTCCAGATCGACCAGTTCCAACGGCGAACCGGTCTGAACGAGAATCGCGGCAAGCGACTTCATCGGCTGAGCATCTCCTTCATCCCGTCCCTGCCTCGCCAGCGTTTTGCCTTCCGCGCAGCAGAGGGAAACTTCATCCATTCGTTCCAGATTCGATGCGCGATCGCCTGGGCAGTCAAGCCGAACTCATGGCGGGCATGATCCTGGTCGCCGGCCAGATGCGGGAACTCATCGGCCGTGCCGAAGCGAACGAGCCGGGCGCGGGCGTTGAGCGCCGCAGGCTGATCGACCAGCCACTCCGCCACCGCGCCGCCAAAGCCGCCGATGAGGCTGTGCTCCTCGATCGTGGCGACGATGGCGAACTCATCAAAGCATTCGCGCAGCAGTTGGGCATCAAGCGGCTTGACCGTGTGATGACTCACCAGGCGGGCGCGAATGGAGCGGGCTTGCAGAAGGTCCGCCACATCCCCGACAACCGGCAGCATGTTGCCGCAGCTCAGCAGACAGATGTCTTCGCCTTCCCGCAGCACCATCGCCTTGCCAATGGCGAATTCACCGGGGATTTCAGAGTGAACCAGCGGTTCACCCTTTTTACCCAGCCGCAGATAACCCGGCCCCTCGATCCGCAACAGCCCGATCATGGCGGCGCGGACCTCAAAGGCGTCGCCGGGACAGACGACCGTCATGCCGGGCAGGCAGCGCAGCATGGCGATGTCTTCGCACGAGTGATGCGTCGCGCCCAGTTCCGCGTACCCCAGGCCCGCGCCGACGCCGGCCAGCATCACCGGCAACCGGTGATGGCAAAGGTCCACGCGAATCTGCTCCAGGCAGCGGGCGGTGATGAACGGAGCGATGGTGTAGGCGATCGGGCGCAGGCCGTTCATCGCCAGACCCGCGGCGATGCCGACCATGCTCTGCTCGGCGATGCCGGTGTTGTAGAAGCGATCGGGGAATCGCCGCTTGAACGAATCGAACATGCGATTGCCGATGTCGCCGCTGAGCAGCACGACGCGATCATCGGCGGCCGCGAGCGTTTCGAGTTGTGAGGCAAAAGCGTTTCGCATCGTTCATCTCAAGTCGCGGCAACCAGCCCCAGTTCCGCACGGGCTTTTTCCAGTTCCGCGGCGTCGGGGGCGCGGTAGTGCCAGTTGTTGTCATCCTCCATGAACGAAACGCCCCTGCCTTTGACCGTGTGCGCGATGATGGCCAGCGGTGGCCGCAGGGAATTGCCGTTGCCGGCGCCCGCTTCATCGGACATGGCTTTCGCCAGCGCGGCGACATCATGTCCATCCACTTCAACGGTGCGCCAGCCGAACGCCGCCCACTTCGCCGGCAGCGGGGAGAGCGACATGATTTCATCGCTGCGCCCGGTGGCCTGCCAGCGGTTGTAGTCGATGATCACGGTGAGGTTCGCCAGCCTCTGCGCGGGAGCGAACATGGCGGCCTCCCACACGGAACCTTCATTGCACTCGCCATCGCTCATGACGACGAAGACGCGATGGCTGCGCCGGTGAATGCGGCCGGCCAGGGCGATGCCCACGCCCAGCGGCAGACCATGCCCCAGCGAACCGGTCGCCGCTTCGACACCGGGCACGCCGTCGGGCAGGGGCTGCTCGGCGAGTCTGCCGCCGTGTTGGCCATAGGTTTTCAACCATTCCTGATCGAAGAAACCGCGTGCCGCCAGCGTGGCGTAGAGCGCCGAAGCCGCGTGCCCCTTGCTCAGGATCAGGCGATCGCGCAGCGGGTCCGCCGGTTGCGAAGGATCGATCCGCATCACCGCGAAGTAGGCCGCGACGAGAATATCGATGCAGGAAAGCGCCGACCCCAGATGCGCCGCGCCGGCCCGATGCGACATGGCCACCACCTCGCCGCGAATCTGGCGGGCGGTCTGCTGCAAAGCCGCGATGTCAATGGGTTCAGTGGTCATGGATGACGGAAACATCGGGAGCCTCACGATTCGCGCTTCGCAATGGCGTGCCTATGCCGCGGCGATCGTCCCTTCACTTTCGCGCATCATTTTGATGTTGAAATAGCGGGCATCCTCCATCGAGTCGGGCGCCTTGCCGGCGCGGAAGGCGGAGACGAGATCGCGCACCGCATCCTCGATCCGGCGCTTGGGCTGGAATCCAAGCTCGCGGGCGATGAGCTGCGAACTGATGTGGTAGGAACGATTGTCATCCGAAGGCGTGGTGATCACCTGAATCGGATCGCGGTCGGGGTACATGCCTGTGACCACCGCGCGGACAATCTCGGCAATCCGGGCGACGCTGTGGTTCTGATAGCCCGCGTTGAAAATGCGTCCGGCGATCCGGTCATCGCTCTCGCCCAGCAGTTGAACGTAAAGATCGGCCATGTCCTCGATGTGCAGGTTGGGCCGGAGCTGGCTTCCGCCGAAGACGGTGATTTTGCCGCGGCTAACCGCATGATTGGTGAGGATGTTCACCGTCAGGTCCAGGCGCAGGCGCGGCGAGTAGCCGCACACCGTGGCCGGCCTGATGATGACCGGGACGAAATCGGCGCTTTGCTGTTCGAGCAGGATCGGCTCGCACATCGCCTTGAATCTGCTGTAATCGGTCAACGGGCGCAGCGGGTGGGTTTCATCGACGTTGTCGATTTCGCTGACGCCATACACGCTGGAAGAGGAGGCGTAAATGAAGCGGCGAACCCCGGCGAGTTTCGCGGCCTGCACCAGCGGGGCAAACGCATCGAAGTTCACGCTCCTGCCCAGCGAGGGATTCAGCTCGAAGCTGGGATCGTTGGAAATGCAGGCCAGATGAATCACCGCATCGCAGCCCTTGAGCGCGCGGCCAAGGATGGCGGGGTCGCGGATGTCGCCGCGAATCTGTTCGAGGCGGGGATCGGCGGCGACACCGCTGAGCACATCATTGCCGTACAGGAACCAGTCCAGCACGTGAACGCGAAAGCCCTGGCGAAGAAGCTTTGGAACGAGGACCGCGCCGACGTAGCCGGCGCCGCCGGTGACCAGAACCTGGGAGATGCGGTTGTTCATAAGAAAAGGTGTGGGCTGGTTGGTTCAAAGTTCAAAACACGACATACAAAACAGAGTCACGGAGAACGCCACTCGATCATTCGTTCGACAACAATCACTTGAGCAGGCATTCAATGTGCCGAATCAAAGGGATTTCCTCCAAGGCCTGTCGATGCCCCACGGTGGCGACCGCCTGCGCACCGGCGGCATTGCCGATGAAGCCGAGCACCTCCATCGGAGCGTGCTGCACGGCACACAGCGCGGCAATCGACATGAACGTGTCGCCGGCGCCCATGCGATCCTTGACGACCGAGGCGAAGGCGGGCACCTGGACGTACCCATTCGCGCGATCGTAGGCGAGGCAGCCTTGCGCCCCGCGGGTGACCACGACGCGGTCCGCCTGGAGCTTGCGCGAGACCTGGCGGAGCATCGACTTGAGATCGCCGTGACGGTCGCGGGCTTCGAGGCGCATCTCGTTCTCGGCGATGCTCACGAAGTCGGCGCGGGGATAGCGGGAGATGGTGTGGTAGCCCACGTTGGCGGCGTTGGACTGGGCGTTGACCGCGAGAAAGCGCGACCGCAGGCAAAGCTCATCAATCATGCGTTCGGTGAGCGTGCCGTGGCCGAAATCGACGACGACCACCAGGTCGAAATCGGCAAGCCGTCCGGTGAGAAACTCGCAGAACCTGTCGTGCTCCCCGCCGGCCAAGGGAGCGTCATCCATCTCGTAAACCTCAAACAGCTTCTGGAAAAAGTAGTGGTCGATGAAGCGGCGTTTGACGAGGGTCGGCCCGCCGATGCGGGTGAAGAAGGTCGGCGTGATGTTGGGCCGCAACGATTGACGGATGAACTCTTCCTGGCGGTGGTGTTCGCCGAGCACGGTGGCGACCTCGACGCGATCGCAGAAGCCGGCGATGCTGTTGGCCACGGCGAGGATGCCGCCGATGAAGGTTTCATTCCTGGTGCTTTTCACCGCCAGGATCGGCTCCTTCGAGGATTTGCCGATGGCCTGGCAGTATTGGTATTCATCGATGATCGCATCGCCGACGACGAGCACACGCAGCTTCCTTGCATTTTTGATGTGGCGGATCGCGGCATCGGCGCCGTGCGTCGTGTTGAAGTCCGCCAGGTATTGGCGGGTGGCGTCCGAAAGGCCGGACAGATGTCGGTTGATGAGGTTCGATGAGCTGAAGGTGATGTCCTGCGTAAACCGGAGGGTGGCGCCGACCTCGTTGACGGCAATCTCCTCCGCACTGATGCCGCCGGTGTGATCGCGCCGGGCGTCCCGATACTCCGAGCCTTTGACGAAGACATCGGGGCGAAGCAGGCGGATGGTCCGGTCGGCCATCGCCCATTCGTTGATGGCGACGAAATCAACGCAATCCAGCGAGGCGATCGCCTCGGCCCGAAGACGATCCGTGAACGCGGGACGGCCGGGGCCTTTGTTGACGAAGCGATCCGGGGTGACGGTCACGACGAGGATGTCGCCCAGCCGTCTGGCTTGCTCCAGATGGCGGATGTGTCCGATGTGAAGCAGATCGAAAACGCCGTGACAGTGAACGACGCGCCGCCCCTGGCGCACCTCGGCCAACCGGTCGGCCAGCGAATGAATCCCATGCACCTTGCGATGCACCGGCGGCGGTTCCCGTTGTGCGGTGTCGGTCATCATCTGACAGCCTCCGGGGGTGCCGGGGATTCCGGGGGCGATTCTTCCCGAAGCAGCGATGCGATGCGCTGCGTCACCATGCCCATGCCGGTGGGGAAGCTCAATCGCTGTTCGATGCTCTTTCGCTGTGATTCCGCAATCATTCCGCGCTGCTTCTCCGATCGGATGTATCGCCCGATCAGCGCCAGGCAGCTTGCCTCATCGTGGAAGGAGATGTCCGCCAGGTGAGGCAGCGCCACCTCCTGTCGGATCAGCACGCCCGCCCTTTGCCAGCAGCGCACCTGCCGCACCGCGTCGGCGTTTTCCTCAAAGGTCACGCAGGCTGCGCCGTCAAGCAGTTGCCGCAACTCCGCACGGCGCGACGGCTCGCAGGTGGCGATCGCCTGGGCCGTCGTCCGGGCCGCATCGCAGTGCTCTTCAATGAAGTTGAGCAGTTGTTGCAGGAGCGTGTTGCCCGGATGGCGCCGAACAAGATAGAACCCGCCGGCGACCAGCCCATCGAGCAATCGCTGATGGGTGAAACAGACATAGGGTTCGAGATTGAGATTGATCCTGGCGCTTCGCGTCAACTGCGCCAGCGGCCGGCCGTTTTCGATCACCCCTCTTGCATGAGCGGCAAAGTCGGGATGCTGATCCCAACCGCGACCATAGATGCCCAGCGAGAGATTGAGCCGCCTCGCCGCGGAAGCCGCCCAACCCAACGCCTGCTGTCGATACGACGCGATGTTCAGCGGATTCCAAAGGTCTTCCACAAGCCTGCGCAGGTCCGCATCATCAGGCGTGTCGTGCCGCCCGGCCTTGATGGCATCCTCCAACACCAGGCGAACCTCATGATGACTGGCGAGCGAACCGCCGGCCTCGTAACGGGAAAGCAGAAGCTCCGCCGCATCCCGCGCCAGCGCCTGCCACCGCTGCGGCGTCTGCTCAAGCACCCTGGCGATCAGTTCGCGCGGCTGCTGCGAAACATTGGAAACATAAACCAGGTCCGGCGCTTCAACTTTCGCCACCCCGTCAAGCGTGCGAGGCGAGGTGAGCATCATGGGCATGTCGATGCACTGCCTGGCGGGATAGCTGTACGTATCGATGAACAGCGGCGAGGCGAAGGTCAACACGTAGTCGCGCAGCCTCACCTGCCGGCCGGCCTCGCCCCGGGTCAGGTGAGCCAGATGGTCCTGAATCCAGCAGGCGAACGGCAGATTCGCGGGGAACGCCTCTTCATGTTCGTGCCGCAGATGATCGATCTGAAACACGAGATCAGGCTTGAAGCTCGCCAGCGCCTCGCTTGTCGTCAGCCTGCTGATCTGGTGATACGGCGTCGGCTCGATCAGCGTCAGCGTCCGCCAGCCGTTGGCTTCGAAGCCCTTGGCGATGTCGCGGGTGGCGTATTGCAACACGGTGGTGAAACGGCTGGTCAACAGCAGCACGCGCGGCGGACGATCCGCCTGCCCTGCAAAGCAAGAGGCGAGTTGGCCGGCGGTCACCCGGGCGTAATAAGCCTCGGCCCGGGCCCGTGCATCCGCCTCGCGCCGGTCCAACGCACCGCTGACTTCGTGGACGACGGGGGTGATCAACTGACGATCGGTGCTCTGCTGCACGATGACGCCGGGCCGGGGCAGCATCAGATCGGATTGCATCGCGGCGATGAATTGTTCATTCCAGTCCGGGCCTACGAACCACTGAAAGCGCGGCTGCTCGATCGGGCCGTTCGGTCCCGAAAAATCGTGCAGCAACAGGCACATGTGCAGAAGCGAAAGATCAGGCTCGAGCAGATGGATGCAAACCTGCATGTCCATGAAGAGCCTGACCTTGATCAATGCAAGCGTGCCCAGCACATACCCATCGCCGATGCCGACGAGTCCGATGGCCGCCCCCTCCATGATGCGGCGTTCGAGCTGTTGCAGCGTCTGTTGCACCGCAACGACCGGATCGCCGCCGGGCGTGAGCAACGTGGGCGTGGTGGGAACCTTCAGGTCGGCGATGGTCAGCCTGTTGCCGGCTGCGGGAACAAGCCGGAAACGGTCGCTGATTTTCGCGGCAATAAGCCGGCGGTGGATTTGAGGTCGATGCCGCTCAAGCGAGGCGTAGTTGCGGGCGCCATTTCGCTTGAGGCGACCGTGGATGTCGAGGTCCGAGAGACCGTCGAGGATTTGCCTCGCCTGGACGAACCGGCATCGCTTCATGTGCAGGTCGGCCGCGACCAGCGCGACATCGCGCGGCATCGGGTCCGTCCAGCCGGCGAGCAGTTCATCAGCCTCATCGAGCCGATTCTCCGCCAAGGCCTGGGCCAATTCACGGGCGGTCGTCGAATTGTGGGCGGTCGTCGTCGCGGTCATCGAAGGCACTGCCGTTATCGGAACACCTGATGAAAGGGGTCATCGGCCAATCGGATGGCCGGAGGTGAATAATGCGGGAAGCCTTTTTTCATACGGACGGCGACGAGTTTTCATGGGCTTGCGGGTAGTGGTTCAGAATGTTCGGATGGCTGGGGCGGAGTCTTCGACGCCCCGGCTCCCCCGGCTCTCTCGGCTCCCCCGGCTCCCCTGGCTAGAAGATGAAGATTGTGCTTGACGATGTGTTGGCAAACCGCTAATCTCGCCTGTGCAAGAGGACATTCGTCCCCATCGTTCGATCCGTGACCGCCTCGCCTTCGCCGCATTTTCACAGGACTTTTTCATGAACATCCTTGCGAGACTTTCATCCGTTCTTGCCGTCGCCTGCCTTTCGCTGGTGATGGCCGCCTGCCAGAGCGGCCCCCAATCGGCCGGCGGCCCGGCCTGCTGCGCGACCGAGAACTGCTGCGCCGCCGCCGCCAAGGCCGGCAAGGCGTGCGAAGCCAAGTGCTGCGCCGATGCCGCCAAAGCCGGCACGGCCTGCCCGTCGTGCGCCAAGAGCTGACGCCCGATTTGTCTTGTTGTCTCATCGGCGATGGCAAAAGCGCGTCCACCGCGCCACCGCCGAATGTTGCAGAGCCCGGAGGATTGCCCGGTTCCAATCTGTAGAAAAAGACCCGCAGGATGCGGGTCTTTTTTTCATGTTCCCAGCCGCGCGGCTTCGCTTAAGCCCCGCCCGGCAGGGCGCGGGCCAAGGGGTGTTCGATTCGCGGCCTGTTGACGAATCAACACTCGATTGCCGATTGGAATTCCCCTTGCAGACTTTGAATCCGCTGTTGATTGGACACCCCTTGGCCCGCGCCCTGCCGGGCGGGGCTTAAGCAAAACTCAGGCTTTCACGCGAGCAATCCCTTGATGACATGCCCATGCACATCGGTGAGCCTGCGGTCGATGCCGTTGTGGCGCACGGTCAGCTTTTCGTGGTCGATGCCCAGCAGGTGCATGATGGTGGCGTGGATGTCATAGACCTGGGTCGGGTTCAGGCGATCGACGGGTTTGTAGCCCCACTGATCCGATTCGCCGACGGTGACGCCGCCCTTGACGCCGCCGCCGGCCAGCCAGTTGGTGAAGACGTAGGGGTTGTGGTCGCGTCCGCCGCTGCCTTGCGTGGAAGGCATTCGGCCGAACTCGGTGGTCCAGAGGATGATGGTGTCCTCCAACATGCCGCGCTGCTTCAGGTCCCTGATGAGCGCCGAGGCTCCGATCGCCATGCCCCAGGAGAGCGGACCGTGATCGCGTTTGATGTCCTCGTGGCTGTCCCAGTTGCGGCGGGGGAAGCCGTTGTCGCAGCCCGACCAGACCTGCACGAAGCGGACGCCGCGCTCCAGCAGCCGGCGGGCGACCAGACACTTGCGGCCAAAGTAATCCGCCTCCTCGATGGGATTGATCTCCTTGTCGAAGGTCGTCTTGTTGTGCCCCAGTCCGTACATGTCGAGGATGTATTGCGGCTCTTTGGAAATATCGAGCGCCTCCGGCGCCGATAGCTGCATCTGGGCCGCCAGTTCGTACGAGCGGATGCGTGCATCGAGGCGCGAATCGCCTTCGCGGGTCGCGCGATGCTGTTCGTTGAGCTGCCTCATCAGTTTGAGCGCGGCGCCGCTGCTCTTGTCGGTGATGTAGTCGCCATGAGCGGGGAAGAGATCGGCGATGGGATTGGCGATGCCGGGACGGATGATGGTGCCTTGATGCTGGGCGGGCAGGAATGCCGCCGACCAGTTCTTGGGGCCATTGGAACCGAAGCCGCGATGATCGGGCAGGACCACGAAGGTGGGCAGGTTTTCATTCATGCTGCCCAGCCCGTAGCTGACCCACGCCCCCATGCCGGGGAAACCGGGGAGTTGGAACCCGGTGGCCTGGAGGTAGGTGGCCTGGCTGTGTACGCCGGTCTTGCCCACCAGGTTGTGAACGAAGGCCATGTCGTCAACGCAGTCGCCAAGGGGGGCGACGACATCGCTGAGCATCTTGCCGGACTGACCGTAGGGTTTGAAACCGAAGGGGGATTTCATCCAGGGGCCAAGGCCGTTCTGGAATGCCTCGACATGTTCGCCGAAGTCCGACTTTTCACCGTGATGCCTGATGAGCGCGGGCTTGTGGTCGAAGGTGTCCAGGTGGCTGGCGGCGCCGGCCATGAAGAGTTGAACGACGCGCCTGGCCTTGGGCGGATGATGAAGCACCTTGACCACGCCTCCGCGGTTGGACAGCGGCGAGGAGCCGGGCAAAGTGGAGGCGGCAGGCGTGGCGGCGAGTGCGCCTTCGGTCATGAGCATGTCGGCCAGGGCGATCGCACCCAGGCCGCCGCCGGAGCGGAAAAGCATTTCACGTCGGGTAAGCATGGAATGATCCTTGACGGCAACGACCTCGCGGACAGCCACCTTCGCGTGGCACGAACAGCCTCAATCCACAAACACGAACTCATTCAGGTTGAACATCACCCGGCAGGCGTTGGCCATGCCGAACTCCTTCGCGTAAGCCAGCATGGCCTCATGTTCCGTCGCGGTCGGGGCGCGGCCGATGGCCAGACGATACGCCTGAGTGATCTGCACCGCGATGTCCGGACTGACGCCCTTGAGCCTCGCCGCGAAATGCTCCGCCATCGTGATCATGAACGGGTTGTTCATCATCGCCAGGGCCTGGAGCGCGGTGATCGTTTCATTGCGTTTCTCAACCTGCTGCGACGGGTCCGCGCAGTCGAGCGTTTCCGCCAGCGGGTCCGGCGCCGATCGGACGATGAACCGATAAACCGACCGGCGGAAGGTCCTGGGATCGTCGGGATCCTGCTTGTGATACTGGTAATGAGGCGAGTGCTCGGGCTTCTCCAGCACAAACGTCCAGAACCCCGGACCGCCCATCGTGGCGTCGAGCTTTCCCGAAACGAGCAGCACGCTGTCGCGGATCGCCTCCGCTTCGAGCCGGCGGCGGTTGGCGCGCCAGTAGTATTCATTGCCGCCATCGACCCGGGCATTGCTTTCGTTGTGGTTCGATGACTGGCGATACACGCTGCTCATCATGATCAGCTTGTGCAGCCTCTTGAAGGACTGCCCGTTGTCGCGGAACTCCATCGCCAGCCAGTCCAGCAATTCCGGGTGCGTGGGTAACTGACCCATGCGGCCAAAATCATTGGGTGAATCGACGATGCCCCGGCCCATGTGGTAGAGCCAGATGCGATTGACGATCGAACGCCAGGTCAGCGGATGATCAGGGCGCGTCAGCCATTTCGCCAGCGCGACACGGCGGTCGCCCTCCTTGTGATCGGCCGGCAGGTTGAACCGGTACTCGGCATCGGGCACAAAGCCAAGCGTGCCGGGGGAGACCGGCGCGCCGGGCAGCGTCACCTCGCCGCGCGCGAGAATGCGGATGTCACGAGGCTTGCCGCCCATCGCCCCCCTGCCGACGAACGAGCCGCCGCCGGTGTGGATGGCGCCTGCATAGACGACGCCACGCGCGGGCAGCGCCGAGACCTGCGATCGCACCTTGGCGATCTGCGCTTCGGTCGCCGCCAGTTCCTTGTGGATGGATTGATCCGTGACGCTTGAAATCAGCGTGGCCCTTCTGGAGCGGAGCGTGGCGATCTCCTTGGCGCCCCCCCCGGAATCGCCCTCCTTGCCCACCCCCATGTAATACCCATCCGTGAGATTTTTTCTGGCCCAGCGAACAGGAGCCTCGATCGAATCAAGCGACGTGACGGTGGCGGTGAATGCAGGATTGGTCCCATCAGCGGCCAGCACGCCGAGTTCCGCCAGGGCGAAGATGAAGTCGTTCTGTCGCGGGGCGAGCTTCGTGGCGGTGACGCGGATGTGCCGCGCCGCCTTGCCTTGGGCCGCGAATGTCTGCGGGGTGATGCCGGGGTTGCGGTAGTCACTGGCGGTGTGGTCCGCCAGGAGGGCCACCTCCCGCTTGAACTGCGGATCATCGGACGCTTCGATTTTGAAACGGACAGGAAAACCGAAGCCTGCTCCGATGTTGTTGAACATGTCGTGGCAGCCGACGATGACAATCTGATCGAGCTTGACCGATTTGCCCAGATCGACCTGCACCCACTTGACCGCATCCTGTCGCGGCTCGATGGCGCTGTGGTAGCCGAACTCAGGCCGCTCGCCGCCTTTGCCCAGCTTGGCAAGGTCGGCCAGCCGCTTGTCGATGTTGACCAGTTCGGCGCCGGCCAGCTTCCGAATGCGGGCCTGCACCTCGCTCTGATGTTTTTCCAGTGCCGCAAGTTCGCGGTTCAATGCTTCGCGTTTGGCCGCCGTTTCCGGGCTGACATCGAACGGCCGATCCGCACGGTCCAGCGCGGCGAACACCGCCTGGAGCGAGTAGTAATCCTCCATCGAGATCGGATCAAACTTGTGATCGTGGCAGCGGGCGCAGCCGACGGTGGTGCTGGTGAAGGATTCGATGGTGTTGCGCACCATGTCATCGCGGTCGAGGTTGCGGGCGACCTTGCCGTCGATCTTCGACTCGGGCACCTCCGCATGGCCGATCAGGTCCCAGGGGCCGGCGGAGATGAAACCCATCGCCGTGATGCCGTCGGTCGTGTCGGGATAAAGCACATCGCCGGCAATCTGCTCGTGTACGAAGCGGGTGTAATTCTTGTCTTCGTTGAAGGAGCGGATGACATAATCGCGATAGGGCCAGGCGTTGCGGCGAAGCTGGTCCTTGTCGTAGCCGTGCGTGTCGCCGTAGTGAACCACATCGAGCCAGTGCCTGGCCCAGCGCTCGCCATACTGCGGGGAGGCGAGCAGGCGATCGAGCAGCTTCTCGTAAGCGGCGGGGTCCTCGTCCTTGAGATAATCATCCACTTCCTGCGGCGAAGGGGGCAGGCCGGTGAGGTCGTAATAGGCCCGGCGCATCAGCGTTGACTTATCCGCCTCCGGCGCGGGCGACAGCCTCTTCTCGCGCAGCTTCGCCATCACAAACGCATCGATGGGCGTGCGAACCCATTGGGCATCCGCGCCTTGAATCGCCGGGGGCTCCGGGGGTTCCGGGGGAACCGGGGGGTCCACTTTTGCAATCGGCTGAAGCGACCACCAGCCGCTGGTCTTCTTCACCCGCTCCTTCAACTTGACGCCTTCAGGCCAGACCGCACCCTTGTCGATCCAGTCGCGTATCGCCTTCACTTCCTCCCTGGTCAGCGGGTCGGCCTTGTCAGGCATCGCGGGCTTGTCACCGCTGATCTGTTCAACCAGCAGACTCTGCCCCGCATCGCCCGGCACGATCACCTCCCCGCTGTCGCCACCCTTCATGGCCGTCTCGTACAGTTCCAGGGACAGACGCCCCTTGGAGGTCTTTTCGTTGTGACAGCGAACGCAGTTAAGCTCCAGAATCGACACGACCTGCTCGCGGAAAATCTTCTCGCTTTCCTTTTCCGCCTTCTCATCCGCGCGAGCGGCACCGCCGGCCAGGAAAACGATGCTCAAGATGGGAACCAGGTAATGTTTCATAAGCAGTGGAACCTCGGCTGCATATTCTAGGGGGACTCCGGGGGACTCCGGGGGACTCCGGGGGACTCCGGGGGACTCCATGAATAACTGGCGCACGCGGGACCCGATTGGTACCCCCGGTCCCCCCGGTTCCCCCGGTCCCCCCGGTCCCCCGGCAGGGCAAAAGCATATGGCGGGAGAGCGGAAGCTTCCCGCCGGGAGGGCGAGGCTCCCACTGGGAGGGCGAGGCTCCCGCCGGGAGGGCGAGGCTCCCGCCGAGCCGTTCGTTTGCGAAGCCCGTCCGCGGGCTGA
>CAZYPK010000082.1:0-22142 GCA_964649195.1 uncultured Phycisphaeraceae bacterium | reverse complement strand
CCTCGCCCTCTCGGCCGGAGGCTTCCGCTCTCCCGACATATGCTTTTGCCCTGAGATAACCGTTGGTTATCGCACCATTGCCGCGTGAGGTTCGTATCATGGACAGGTGAAATCCGGACCGCCTCGGTCTCAGCAACATCATGGCCAGCACCACCACCATCTCGCCCCAGCCGCCGCAACAGCAGCAGAGTCGCCCCGCGACGCTTGTTGAAGTGCTCGATCAGCTCGCCAGGTTTGACGGTCCGCCGGAGTTGTTTCTTGCTGCCATGCTTCAGGTGCAATGCAGGATCGCCCCTGCCGAGGGTGGCGTCATCTTTCGCCACACCGGCGAGGGCAAGGTCGATGTGCTGGGCGCCTATCCCTCTCTGACGCCCGATGCGCCCACCCCGGCCTGGCTTTCGAGAGCCGTCGAAGTCTCGCTGGCCGTGCAAGGCAAGGACACCGTCACCAAGCCCCTGCCCGACATGGGCGGCGGCCTCTACGAAGCCACGCCTTCCAATCACCTGATCCTTCTGCCCCTGCGCTCGGGCGGCAGCGCCGGTTTCCAAGCCTTCCTCGTCAACTCCGGAAACCCCGCCATCATCGCCCGGGCCCGCGAAAGGCTCGAACTCACCACCAGCCTGCTGAACCTGTATGAAATGCGGCAGATGCTGGCGCGGAGAAATGTCGATCTTCAGCGACTGCGAGAATCGATGGAGGTGCTCGCCTCGCTCAACGAACACAGCCGTATGAAGGCCGCGGGCATGGCGCTGTGCAACGAGGTGGCCAGCCGCTGGCTGGCGGAGCGCGTGTCGCTGGGGTTTCTTCACGGTCGCTACGTGAAGGTGGCCGCGATGAGCCACACCGAAAAGTTCACGCGGAAGATGAAGCTGGTGCAGGATATCGAAGCCGCGATGGAGGAATGCCTCGATCAGGATATTGAAGTGATTCATCCCCCGGCTGCGGGTGCGGCATACGTCTGCCGCGCCGCCAACGATCTTTCAAACCGCCACGGCCCGACCACCGTGCTGAGCCTGCCGCTGCGGCGCGAAGAGAAAGTGATCGGCGTGGTCACCGTCGAACGCGCCATCGACAAACCTTTCAGCATCGACGAGGTGGAAACGCTTCGCCTGATGTGCGACCTGGGCACCGCGCGACTTTCCGAACTTCACGAGCACGATCGCTGGATCGGCGCCAAGGCGATGCACTCCTCGCGCAAGGCGGCTTCGTGGTTCGTCGGCGCCGAACACACCTGGATCAAGCTCATCGGCATCGCGGTCATCGCCTTCCTCGCCTTTGCCGTCCTGGTCAAAGGCCCCGACCGCGTCGATGCCACGTTCATCATCGAAGCCACCGAAAGGCAGGTCGTCACCGCGCCTTACTCAGGCTATCTCACCGAGGTCTTCGTCGAACCCAACAGCGTGGTGAAGCAAGGCGATGTGATCGCCAGGCTCGACACCGCCGAGCTGACCCTCCAGATCGCCGCCGCCAGGGCGGAAAAAGCCAGCCACGTCACCGAAGCGAACCAGGCGGAGGCGGAAAACAAGCCGTCGCAGGTGCAGATCGCCCTGGCCAGGGCGGCCAAGGTCGATGCCCGGATCGATCTCCTCGAACACCAGCGAAGCCAGGCGGCGATCGTGGCGAAGATCGATGGCGTGATCATCGCCGGCGATCTCAAGCAGCAGATCGGCATCCTCGTCGAACCCAAGACCATCCTCTTCGAAATCGCCCCGCTGGAACAGGTGCGGGCCGAGCTTTCGATCCCCGAAGACCGCATCGCCGATGTCAGCCTGACCAGCAAGGGCGACATGGCCTCGGCCTCGGCGCCGGGCGCCTACATCCCCTTCGCCATCGAACGCATCAACCCCGTCGCCGAGGTGGTGGACCAGAAAAACGTCTTCAAGGCCCGTGCCAAACTCGACGCCAGCGACCGCCTGCTGACCATGATCCGCGACGGCGAAATCAAGATCGGCAGCAAGGGCGTGGCTAAAATCGTGGTGGGAGAAAGATCCTACGGCTACCTCTGGACACGCGATCTGGTGAACTGGATGCGAATGAAACTCTGGCTGTAAAATTCGCATCGGCAACGGCCGCGCAAGACGATTACGAATCGAGCACCAAACATGCAATTCGATCCCCTCAAGGCAATCCAGGCGTCGGCGGTGCTGCTCAAGCATCATGCGGACCGCATGTCGCGGCTGCGCCTGCTCAAGCTGCTCTACATTGCGGATCGTGAAGCGATCGCCGAAACCTTGAATCCGATCATTGCTGATCGCGTGACAGCGATGGACAACGGTCCGGTCCTGTCGCGGACCTATGACATGCTCAAGGGCCAGGACTTTGAATCTCCACGATGGGATGAGTTCATCACCAAAGAGGGGCCGCGCGACCTTCTGTTGTCGGCCGATCCCGGCGTGGGCCGGCTTTCAAAGTATGAGATTCAGAAGCTCACCGAGGTTTCGGAACGATATTGGTTTCAAGACGACTACGAAGTTGTGGAAGTCACGCACCGATTCGATGAATGGATAAAAAACAAGCCCCCCGCCCGCGGCATCGGAACGATTCCATTCGATGACATTCTGGCCGCACTGAATTTGTCCGATTACAGCCGGCGCATCAAGGATGAGGCAAACGCCGAAGCCGAACTCGATCAGCTTTTCCAATCATGAACAGCGGGGATGCCTTTCAACTTGTCGGCGTGGCCGATCAGCATCTATGGGTGGTGATCTCCGATCCGGTGAAACATCCGGAGTGTGTTCTCTTCGTCAACCTGACCAGCTTTGATCAATACGCCGACCATGCGGTCATCCTCGATGTTGGGGATCACGCCTTTATTCGACATCGCACCTGCGTGAACTACCCCAGAGCCCGCACCGCCTCGCTGGATGATCTGCTCCGACTCGAACGGGCCGGCAGGTTGCGGAAGCACCCGCCGGTGAGTGCCGATCTGCTTGCCCGAATCCGGGAGGGTGCTTGCGTCTCGCTCCGCATCAGGACGGAGCATCTTCAGATTCTTGTCGATCAGGAACTGATCGATCCATGACTTGACGGAACGGAATGAAATGCCCGTAGATCGCCCGACCTTCTCCGAATCCTGGTACCGCGTCGCCGCCCTCAAGCCCGCGCTGCGCTCCGTCGTGCAGACCTACCGCCAGCACTACCGCGCCCGCATGTGGCATGTGCTGCGCGATCCGTCCAACAATCAATTCTTCCGCCTCGATGACGCGGGCTATCACTTCGTCGCCATGCTCGATGGCAGGCGCACCGTTGCCGAGGTCTGGGATGCCTGCTGCGAGCAACTGGGCGATCGTGCACCGACCCAGGGCGAAGCGATTCAACTGCTGGGGCAGCTTTTCACCAGCAACCTGCTCTCGGCGGAACTGCCGCCTGATGCCGCGGGAATGTTTGAGCGATATCGCAAGCGTATCCGCCGGGAGATTTCCAGCTACATGATGAACCTGCTGTTCATGCGCATTCCACTCTTCGATCCCGAGCCGATTCTGGAGAAATGGAACCGCGCGGTCGATTGGGTGTTCGGCAAGATCGGCTTTGTTTTATGGGCGATTCTGATCGCCGTGGGATTCAGTCATCTGACCGGCCACTGGGAACAGCTTCTGGCCGCCGCCGATCCGCAGCTCATGCTGCAAACCGAAAACATCGCCCTGCTCTACCTCTGCTTTGCAGGCATCAAGCTCATCCACGAATTCGGCCACGGCTTCGCCTGCAAGGTCTTCGGCAAACGCAACGGCTCAGGCGGCGAAGTGCACACCATGGGCATCATGTTCCTCGTGCTCATGCCCGTGCCTTACGTCGATGCCTCCAGCGCCTGGGCCTTCCGCAGCAAGTGGCAGCGCATCATGGTCGGCGCGGCCGGCATGTATGTCGAACTCGCCGTCGCCGCCGTCGCCGCCGTCGTCTGGGCCAACACCCAGTCAGGCACGCTCATCCACGACATCAGCTACAACCTCATCTTCGTCGCCGGCGTCTCCACCATTCTCTTCAACGCCAACCCCCTGCTTCGTTACGACGGCTACTACATGCTGTCGGACATGCTTGAGATGCCCAATCTCGCCCAGCGCGGCAAGGAATACGTCAACTACCTCGTCAAGCGATACATCTACCGCGTCCGCAAGCCGCGCAACCCCGCGCACACCGGCGGCGAACGATTCTGGCTCTTCACCTACGCGGTCCTCAGCGGCATTTACCGCGTGTTCATCTCCATCGGCATCATGCTCTACCTCATGGATGTCCTCCAGGGCGTCCTCTTCTTCCTCGCCGTCGGCCTGGCCGCCTCCGCGTTTTTCGGGCTGGTCGTCGTCCCTTTCTCCAAATGGATGAAGTACCTCTTCACCAGCGAGGAACTCAACCGCACCCGGCCGCTCGCACTGGCCACCACCGCCGGCTTCTTCGCGCTCGTCATCACCCTTGTGGGCCTCATTCACTTCCCCGATCGTTCGCGCGGCGAAGCGGTGGTGGAACCAAGACACTTCGTCTTCGTCCACACCCGCACCGACGGCCACGTGGTCGCGGTCGAGGAAACCGGAGCGACGGTCACACAGGACAACCCCGTCCTGATGCGACTAGAGAACCGCGAGCTTCAAACGCGCCTGCGAATCGCCCAGGCGGAAATGCTGGAGGTGCAGGCCCAGACCAGACAGGCCCGCGCCGACAACGAACTGGGCATGGCCCTGAGCTTGGCGGAGAAGCAGTTCGCACTCGAACAGCAGATCAAGCGGCTTGAAAGCGACGTTGCCGCCCTGGAAATTCGCAGCCCGATCGAAGGACAATGGATTTCGCCGCAGATCACGCGAACCCTCGGCACGTTCATGAGCCGCGGCGACAAGATCGGCATGGTCGCCAGCACGGACCAGTTCATCATCCGCGCCATCGTCGATCAGACCCTGGCCGGCCGCATCCTCCCCGAAGTCGTCGCCATCGCCATCAGGGAGGGCCGTGAAGCCAGGGTGGAAATCCGCGTCAAGGGCCGGCCGGATGAATGGTTCGAAGGCGTCATCGCCAGCCCGCGCGATGTGCTGCCCGCGGGACAGGACAACCTCCCCTCCGCGGCACTGGGTTATCTCGCGGGCGGCTCCGTCGCGGTCAACCTCCAGGACGAATCCGGCACAAAAACATCCGAGCCCGTCTTCGAAATCCGCATCACCCCGCGCCACAACGAACGCAATGCGCAGCTTCTCGCGGAGTGGGAAGCACGGATCGAACAAGCGAAACGATTCAACAAGCCCCAGCCCCCCAGGCCTCAGCTCATCGAGCTCAAGAGCGGCCAGCGCCTCGTCATCCGCTTCGACATGCCCGCCAAGCCGATCGCGCAACAGGCATGGCTGGCGGTGAAGCAACTGTTGCAGCAGAGGTTCAAGATGTAAGCAATAAGTTCCGAGTTTCGAGTTCCGAGTTCCGAGTTGAAAGGCAATTTATTCGGGAACACATCATGGCGAATATCGAACGTTTTGAGGACATTGAAGCATGGAAGGCGGCACGACTTCTCACTGCGGAGGTTTATCGAGTGACTCGTGTCAACGAGTTTGCGAAGGATTTCGCGCTCAAGGACCAAATTCGACGAGCATCAGTTTCAATCATGTTGAATATCGCGGAAGGCTTTGAACGCGAAGGCAACAATGAATTCCGCCAGTTCCTGGCGGTTGCAAAAGGATCGGTGGGTGAAGTACGTTCAGCGTTATACATTGCATTGGATGCACGTTTCATTGACGAGCGCCAGTTCGAGACCATCAACAAACTGGCGAATGATGCAGGCAGACTGATCGGCGGATTCATGCGATATCTGGCCAACTCCTCCTACCGAGGCCGCAAGTACCGATCTGACGATGGCTCTGCCTAACACCAACTCGGAACTCGGAACTCGAAACTCGGAACTTACTTCATTATTTCATGACTCAAGCGCAAATCCATCCCGCCACCCTGATGCAGCAGACCGCGCCGGAAGTTCCCAGCGGGCTGTGGCGGATGCTGTCGGTGCGCGGGGTGAAGAAGCGCAAGCTGCCTCAGGGGGTTGATGCGGTCTGGGATCGGGCGATGAGCGCGTTTGTGCCGCTGGTTCCCAGGCAGCGAATTTTTCTTCGGCGGGCCGCGCGGGTGCTGGCGATGGAGCCGCGGTTTGTGAACATGAGCGATGCGGTGCTGCGCAGTGAATGCGATGACATGCACGCCATCTTCCGGCGAGGGCGGCACAAGAAGGCGGAGATCGAACGCGCCTTCGCCCTGGTGCGTGAAATCACCTGGCGGCAGGTGGGCATGCGGCATTACCTCGTGCAGGTCGCGGCGGGCCTGGCGATGGAGGCGGGCTGCATCGCGGAAATGGCGACCGGTGAAGGCAAGACGCTTGCCGCCGTGCTGCCCGCGGTCATCGCGGGCTGGCAGGGAAGAGGCTGCCACGTCATCACCGTCAACGACTATCTCGCCCAGCGCGATGCCCAGGAGCTGCGCGGCATCTACGAAGCGTGCGGCCTCTCGTGCTCCGCCGTCACAGGCGAGATGCAGCCGCTCCAGCGGCGCGAAGCCTACAACGCGGGCGTCACCTACACGACCAACAAGGAAGTGGCCGCCGATTTCTTGCGCGATCGTCTTTCACTTGGAAAACTGCACGGCCTGCCTGCCGCCCTGCTCAGCAAGATCGCTCACGGCATCGGCCGCGGCACCGATCGCCTCGTGATGCGCGGCCTGGAAACCGCCATCATCGACGAAGCGGACTCGGTCCTCATCGATGAAGCCGTCACGCCCCTGATCATCTCCGGCGATTCGCCCAATGCCGAGCAGACCGACGCCTACGTGCAGGCCGCCGCGATCGCCAAGGCCATGACCCTCGGCAACGATTACAAGATCGATCAGCGTTACCGTGAAGTGCATCTGACAAACGCCGGCCGCGCCAAGGCGGAGGAAATGTCCCTCGACTTCGGCGGCATCTGGGCAGGCGCGCGCCGGCGCGAAGAACTGGTCATTCAAGCCATCACCGCACGCGAGCTTTTCATCAAGGATGGCCACTACGTCGTGCAGCACGATGATGAAAAGGATGAGGACAAGATCGTCATCGTCGATGAATCCACCGGCCGCCTGATGCCTGACCGAACGTGGCGCGACGGCCTGCATCAGGCGGTGGAAGCGAAGGAAGGCCTGAAGGTCAACCCGCCCAAGGCGACGTATGCCCGCATCAGTTTTCAGCGTTTTTTCCGCATGTATCGCAAGCTTTCAGGCATGACCGGCACGGCTGCCGAAGGTGCGGGCGAGTTCTATCAGATTTACCGCCGGCCCACGGTGGTGATTCCGACCAACAAGCCGGGCATCCGCAAGCAGGCCAGGGATCGTGTATTTGTCACGAAGGAGGCCAAGTGGGATGCGCTCGTGGCGGAGATCGTCAAGCAGCACGAAACCGGCCGTCCGATTCTGGTGGGCACGCGCAGCGTCGATGCGAGCGAGCTGCTCAGCAGGCGGTTGACGGAACTGAAGCTGGAGCATCAGGTGCTCAACGCGGTGCGCCACGCCGAGGAGGCGCGGATCGTTTCGCAGGCGGGCCAGCGCGGCAGGATCACCGTCGCCACCAACATGGCCGGCCGCGGCACGGACATCAAGCTGGGCAAAGGCGTGGCGGATATGGGCGGCCTGTGCGTGATCTCGGCGGATCGAAACGATTCGCTGCGCGTCGATCGCCAGCTCTTCGGCCGCGCCGGTCGCCAGGGCGATCCAGGCAGCGCGGCGGTGTTCTGCTCGCTGGAGGATGAACTGCTCAAGCGGTTTTCACCGCGCTGGGTGCGCGCGGCGCTGCACCGTCTGCGGCGCAAGAGCGGAGAAATGAGCGGCGCTTTCACGCGCAGGCTTTTCAGAGTCGCGCAGAACCGGGCCCAGCGCATGGCGCTGCGCCAGCGCAAAGGCGTGCTCAAGTCGGACGACTGGCTTGATGAGTTTCTGGGATTTGCGGGACGGGAGGTTTGACGGCTCGCCGGCGCGAAGCCGCAAGCGGCTTACTGCGGCCAGATGAGATCGACGGCGAAACCGGCGGGCATCTTCAGGTCGGGGTTGTCGATGGTGAACTCGCACAGAAACGTGGCGCTGGCGGAATCGATCATCTTGCGGACGATCTTCAGGTTGCCGGTGATCTCGCGGTTGACCGGATCGCCGGCCATCATGCGGAACGGCTGCCCGACCCTGGCCCGCATGTTCTCAAAGTTGTCCTGCGTGTTGGGCAGGTTGATGCGGGCCTCGAGCTGCCCCAAGGCGAACAGGGCGATCATCTTGTCGTTGCGGGCCATCGTCGCGCCCTCCTCGGCGGCCAGGTCCATCACCGTGCCGTCGAACGGGGCGAGAACGGAATGCTTTCGGAGCCTGGCCTCTTCCAGTTGCAGGTTCGCCGCGGCCAGGGTCGCCTGTTCCCTGGCGGCTTCGAGTTCCGCCTCCTTCTGCTTGCCCACGACCCGCCGCTGGCGCAGCTCGCGGTCGGTGATCGCCTTCTGTTTGAACAGGTCCTCGGCCCTTTCGATTTCGATGTTCGCCTCCTCAAGCGCCAGCTGCGCCACCTTGATCGCCGCCACGCTGTCGGCGCGAAGCTTGGCCGCATCGACCGCCAGCTTCTGAAGCTCATCATCCATCACCGCCAGCGTGTCGCCCGCCTTGACCACATCCCCCTTCTTCACGCCGATCTTCGACACGATCCCATCGAGCGGCGCCACGAGCAGAACCTGCTTGCTGGGGACGACCAGCCCCTTGTATCGCCCATCGAGCGTGCGAGGGGCCGCGGTCGAGCCGCCGGTGACCGGCTGCGCCATCAGCGCGGCGATCGTCAGAAAGCCCAGGGCCAGGAGCGGATGAACAACGCGGAATGTGGTTTTCATGGGATGCCTCGCATTTCCCGCTTTTCAGGTTTCATGCTTTAATGTAGGGTTCCGCTTCAAGCCCGATGTCTTTTTTTGAAAGGGTTCGTCATGTTACCACGCCTGTTCACCGTGATGTTCGTTTTGTCGATGGGTTTCTCCGCCTTCGCCTTCGCCGAGGAACCGGCCAAACTCAAGGCCCTGATTCTTGACGGGCAGAACAACCACAACTGGAAATCGACCACGCCGGTGCTCAGGTACGCCCTGGAATCCAGCGGTCGGTTCAGCGTGGATGTCGCCACCTCGCCGCCGGGCGACACCGCAGGCTTTGCGCCGGCGTTCAAGAATTACGATGTCGTCGTCTCCAACTACAACGGCAAACGGTGGCCCAGGGAAACGGAAGCCGCGTTTCTTGAGTACGTCAAAAACGGCGGCGGCTTCGTCTGCGTTCACGCCGCCAACAACAGCTTCGGCGACTGGGCCGAATACAACCAGATCATCGGCATCGGCGGCTGGGGCGGACGCAACGAAAAGCATGGCCCCTACGTCACCTACCGCGACGGCAAAATCTTCCGCGACATGGCCAAAGGCAACGGCGGCGGCCACGGCGCCCAGCATGACTTCATCGTCACCATTCACGAAACCGAACACCCCATCACCAAGGGCCTGCCCAAGGAATGGCTCCACGTCAAGGACGAACTCTATGACCGCCTGCGCGGACCCGCCGAGAACATGACCGTCCTGGCCACCAGTTTCAGCGACAAAAAGACCGGAGGACGCGGCGAGCACGAACCGATGATGATGGTCCTCGAATACGGCAAGGGCCGCTGCTACCACACCCCGATGGGCCATGCCGACTACTCCATGAAATGCGTCGGCTTCATCCATACCTTGCAGCGTGGCGCCGAGTGGGCCGCGACAGGCAAAGTCACGCTGACCGAAGTGCCGAAAAATTTTCCGACGAAGGAGAAGACCAGCAGCGTGGAGATCAAGTGAGTCTGATCTGACATCCGAAATCTGAGATTTGGAACCTGAGATTTGAGATTCGAGATTTGAAATTTGAGATTTGGAATTCAAAGCCCACGCACTCCCGTGCGTGGGTTTTCTTTCCTCTACAATTCCATCATGCGAATCGATGTCCTCACACTCTTCCCCGACATGTTCCGCGGCGTGTTCGGTTCGAGCATCCTCAAGCGCGCCGCCGAGCCGATCATCGATCCCAAGACGAAAGACAGCGCTGCTCCCGTCGTGCGCGAACCGGTGGTGAGCTATCACCTGCACGACATCCGCGATCACACCACCGACAAGCACGGCAAGGTCGATCAGGCTCCCTTCGGCGGCGGGCCGGGGATGGTGATGCAGTGTCAGCCGGTGTGGGATTGCGTGCAGGCGGCGGAAGCCCAGGATCAGCGGCAGGCGGTGCGAATCCTCATGACGCCGCAGGGCGAGCCGTTGCGACAGCCCGTCGTCGAGCGGCTTTCGCGCAGCGAACGATTGCTCATCATCGCCGGACATTACGAAGGCATCGACGAGCGCGTCATCGAATCGCTGGCGCCCATCCGCGAGATCAGCATCGGCGATTACATCCTCTCCGGCGGCGAGCTGCCCGCGATGGTGCTGATCGATGCCATCGTGCGATTGCTGCCCGGCGTCCTCGGTGATGCGACCTCGGCGGAACACGAAAGTTTTTCACAGGCCGCCAAAGGACTGTTGGATTATCCGCACTACACCCGGCCACGCGAGTGGATGGGCCGGGAGGTGCCCGCAGTGCTCCTGTCCGGCGATCATGGCAGGATTCAGTCGTGGCGCCAGTCGCAATCGCTCGAACGAACCAGGCGGCGAAGGCCTGATCTGTTGCAGGATTGAAGATTTCAAATCTCCAATTTCATCTCAAATCTCAAATCTCAGATTTCAAATCTCCAAGCTCAAATGGGACCTCTGAATAACCCCCGATGTGCCGTGAACCAAGGGATCGCGAAGCCGCAAGCGGCTTGGGCATGAGGTTGTTCAGAAATCGCAAACCTCGCCCCCCAAATTCAAGCAGCGGCTTCACCACCTGCCGCTCACATCTCCACCGGTTTGATCCAGGGCATCATGCGGCGAAGTTCCTTGCCGATCTTTTCGATCGGGTGGTTGCGTTCCGCTTCGCGCTGGGCCTTGAACCAGGGAAAACCGGCTGCGTAGTCGTCGCGGAAAGCCTTGGCGAAGACGCCGGTCTGGATGTCGGTGAGCACCTGCTTCATCACCTTTTTCGTCTCGGCGGTGACGATCTTGGGGCCGGTGTGGTAGTCGCCGAACTCGGCGGTGTTGCTGATGGAGTAGCGCATGTAGTTGAGGCCGCCGCGGACGACGAGATCGACAATGAGCTTGACTTCATGGCAGACTTCGAAGTAGGCCAGCTCAGGGGGATAGCCTGCTTCGAGGAGTGTTTCGTAGCCGCATTTGATGAGTGCCGACAGGCCGCCGCAGAGCACGGCCTGTTCACCGAAAAGGTCCGTCTCGCATTCGTCCTTGAAGTTGGTCTTGAGGATGCCGCCCTTGCCGCCGCCGACGCCGATGGCCCAGGCCATGGCGATGTCGAAGGCTTTGCCGGTGGCATCCTGATGAATGGCGAGCAGGCAGGGCACGCCGCCGCCGCGCTCGAATTCGCTGCGAACGGTGTGGCCGGGGCCTTTGGGGGCGACCATGATGACATCGACGCCGGCGGGCGGCGTGATGGTCTTGAAGTGGATGTTGAATCCATGCGTCGCGCCGAAGGCGGTGCCGGGGCGAATGTGCGGGGCGATGGACTTCGCCCAGACATCCGGCTGCACTTCATCGGGCAGCGTGGCGATGATCAGGTCGGCCTGCTTGACACCATCCTCGACGCTCATCGGATCGAAGCCATGCTCCATGGCGAGTTTGCCGTTGGGTGAATCCTTGCGGTTGGCGACGATGACCTTGACGCCGCTGTCGCGCAGGTTCTGAGCGTGGGCGTGGCCCTGGCTGCCGTAGCCGAGGATGGCGACGGTCTTGCCCTTGAGCGGGGCGAGGGAACCGTCTTTGTCGTAGAGGGTTTCGATGCCGGGGGTATGGGGTCCGGGGGCATTGGTTCCGGGGGTGGACATGGGTGCAAATCTCCGGGGAAATAGGGCCAAACAGTATAGTGATGTACGGGGGAAAATGCAAAATCAGCGGGGATGGTGTGCAGGGCAATCCAGGGCCGGCACATTTATTTAGCCGTTCGCCTTGGCGAACGGATTATTGGATGGCCTTGGGTGCCGTGCATGGTTCAATATCAGTGTCACCCGGCGGGTTCATTCATCAAGCGTCGTGGGGTCCGGGCGATAGAGCCGCGTTTCCAGCGCCCAGATTTTCTCGGTGAAGTTGCCGCCGACCTTGTCGCTCTTGGTCGATTCGCCGCGGGCCGCGGTCAGGGCCATGTGCATCTTCGCATCGAGATTGTCCAGGTGACTGACGAAGATCGCTTCGGGTGTCGCGGGGATTTTCAAGGCCCCGAACTCAAGATGGCCGTGATGCGACAGGATGATGTGCAGCAGCACGCGCAGGATCGGCTCCGTGATCGGCTCGCCCAGCAGGGCGCAATCCTCGGCGCGGCGCTGAAGCCAGATCGCCCCGCGAGCCACGTGGCCGATGAGCTGGCCGTCGTCGCTGTAGTTGAAGCCGTTCTCCCAGGTCAGCTCATCGCACTTGCCCAGGTCGTGCAGGAACAGGCCCATGAGCACGATGTCGCGGTTGATCAGCGGATAGAGCGGCAATGTTTTTTCGGCCAGCCGCAACAGTTGCAGCGTGTGTTCGAGCAGGCCGCCGAGGTAGGCGTGATGCAGGCTCATCGCGGCCGGCGCCTGCCTGAAGCGGCCCATGAGTTCCGCATCATCGAGATACATCTTCGCCAGCGCCGCGATGCCGGCGTGCTTGAGCGTGGACATGATCCGCTGAACTTCGGTGAACATCGCTTCGATGTCATACGGCGTGCAAGGCAGCAGCTCCGTCATCTCCGCCGCCGTGGGCGTGGCCACGTTCATCTGCTGGATGATGATCTGCATCTCGCCCTGGTACGGCTGCGTCTGCCCTTCGATGCGCACAAAGCCATCGGTGGGCAGGATGCTGAAAAGCTCCTCCGTCGCATTCCACATGCGGCCGGGCGTCTTGCCGGTCTTGTCCGCGAGAAGGCACTTGATGTAAGGCTTCTCCGTTTTCGTTTTGCCAAGCTGACAGTTGTAAATCGCAAAAATCCCTTCGATCCACTGGGCGGGTTGAAGGTCACGGATGTAGGTGCGCTTGGACATGAGGCGGAATCCTGAAAATGAAGGGAGGCAAAATCCGAGGATGAACAAATCAACGGGAGGCGGACATGATGTTGTAACAAAAGCGGCGAGCCGGGGCGTATTCGCCCCGATGCCTGTCACTTGATGATCACTCTCAATCAAAAATTCACCGGGGCGATTACGCCCCGGCTCGCTTACGCGCCCACGGCCTTCTCAGGCTTGGCGTGCGTCTGCACGCGCAGGCTCAGTTCGGTGAGTTGTTTGATATCGACTTCGGAGGGCGCTGCGGTCATGACATCCATGCCGGTCTGGGTTTTGGGGAAGGCGATCACGTCGCGGATGTTGGTGGTGTTGCACAGGTGCATGATGATGCGGTCCAGGCCCAGCGCCAGGCCGCCGTGGGGCGGGGCGCCGAAGCGGAGGGCGTCGAGGAGAAAACCGAACTTGATGCGGGCGGCTTCGTTGTCGATGCCCAGGAGGTTGAAGACTTTGTTCTGCACATCGCTGCGGTGGATTCGGATGGAGCCGCCGCCCAGTTCCGAGCCGTTGCATACGATGTCGTACGCCTTGGCGATGACGCTGCCGGGGTCGGTTTCCAGCCTGGCGACATCCTCATCGCGCGGGGCGGTGAAGGGGTGGTGCAGCGAGTCCCAGCGCTTCTCATCCGGGTTCCATTCGAAGGCCGGGAAATCGACGACCCAGAGCCACTGCCAGTCGCCATCCTTGATCATGTTGCGATCCCTGGCGAGCTTGATGCGCAACTCACCGAGCACACGGTGGACCACTTTTGCAGTGTCCGCCGCGAAGCAGATGAGGTCGCCTTCTTTCGCACCGGTTCTGGCGATGAGTTCCGCTGCAATGGGCGCGATGAACTTGGCGATGCCTGTTTCAAACACGCCGCCCGCGCCCCCGGAAATCACTTTCGTGACGGCCAGGCCCTTCGCACCGAAGCCCTTGCTCCATTCCGCCAGGCCATCGGTTTCCTTGCGGGTCATCGGCGCCATTCCGGGGCCGCCGGGCACGACGATGCACTTGACGTTGCCGCCTTTGGCGAGCGCATCCTTGAACACGCCGAATTCCGTTCTGCCTGCGAGGTCCGCGATATCGATCAGTTCCATGCCGAATCGCAGGTCGGGCCGATCGGAGCCGAACCGCTCCATACATTCCTTGTAGCTCAAACGCGGAAGCGGATTGGGAATGTCAATGTCCAGCACTTCCTTCCATATCTTGCGCATGAGTCCTTCGACCATGTTCAGCACATCCTCCTGATCGACGAAGCTCATTTCCAGATCGAGCTGCGTGAACTCCGCCTGCCGATCGGCACGCGGGTCTTCATCGCGGAAGCAGCGCACGATCTGCACGTAACGCTCCATGCCTGAGACCATCAGAATCTGCTTGAAAAGCTGAGGACTCTGCGGCAGCGCGTAAAAACTCCCCGGCTGCAACCGCGAAGGCACCAGAAAATCCCGCGCGCCTTCCGGGGTCGATTTGCAAAGGAACGGCGTCTCCACCTCGATGAAATCATTGGCGTCAAAATAATCGCGCATCAGCTTCGCCACCCGATGCCGCGTGCGCATGATCTTCTGCAATCGCGGCGTGCGCAGATCGATGTAGCGATATTGCAGCCGGGTTTCTTCGTTGACTTTCGGCGCATCATCAGGCGTGAACGGCGGCGTGTCCGACTTCGACAGCACCTCCGCAAAAGTGACATCGACTTCCACTTCACCGGTGGGCAGTTTCGGGTTGGTCAGGTCCTTGCCTGTCTTGGGGTCCTTGCCGCGCGGGATGCACTTGCCGGTGATGGTGATGACATCCTCGGCGCGGAACTTGTCGGCAAGGTCGTGGGCCTCCTTGTTTTCGGGATGAAAGACGAGTTGCGTGAGGCCGGCCCGATCGCGCAGGTCGATGAAGATGACGCCGCCGTGATCGCGGTAGCTGTTGACCCAGCCGGCGAGGGTGACGGTGGTGTTGATGTCGGAGGCGCGGAGTGCGCCGCAGGAGTGGGTGCGTGGCTGCATCGGACGGACTTTCGGAACAGGTGGGAGTCGGGGAGCGAATCGAAACCGGACACAGGCCGGTCGAAAGAGGGACAATGATAGCATCCGGCGGCAAGGCGTGTCAGATGGCGGAGACGCAGGCGCAGGGCGTTTAATTCCCGGCACCCACTCTGTCGGAAGTTCCAAATGACAAATCTCAAACTCCAAACAAGCTCCAAAAAACAAAAAATGCAATCAAACGGCATCCGGATTCGGATCGGTTTTGCCTGCTTTGGTTCGCTTCCGAGTTTGTTTGAGATTTGGGCTTTGTGATTTGGAGCTTTTGCCTCCGGTGGATTTGATAGACTGTCGTTCTGGTTCCTGTCCACACCAAACAAGGGGTATTCACATGTCACGATCTGTTTTTGCGCGTCTGTCCCGTCGTTATGGCCGGTCGGTGGATGCCGTGACCCGTCGCGGGTTTCTCAAGGCTTCTCTGGCGGCCACGTCCGGCCTGTTGCTTTCAAACATGGCCGGCTGCGCCAACGATGGCGACGGACGCTTCAAGCCGGCGGCGGATGCGAAGCACATCGCGATCATCGGCGCGGGCTTTGCCGGGCTGGCGTGCGGATATGAACTGGCTGCGGCGGGCTATCGCGTGACGATCGTTGATCCTCGTTCACGGGTCGGCGGGCGCGTCTTCAGCTCGCAGACCTTCACGCCCGGCAAGAACGTCGAACTGGGCGGCGAACTGATCGGCTCCAATCATCCGATGTGGGTGGCGTACCGGGAAAAGTTCGGGCTGGAGTTCATCGATGTCACCGAAGATGAAGAACTGGAGATGCCCATCATCCTCGGCGGCAAGCGGCTCGATGAAAAGGAAGCTGAGGCGATGTGGGAGGAGATGGACGCCGCTTTTGCGACTCTCAACGGACAGGCCGAGCCGATCGATGCGGATCAGCCCTGGCTCTCGCCCGATGCCGCCGCCATCGATGCGTTGCCGCTGAGTGACTGGTGGAAGAAACTGGAAGTCTCGGACATCACCCGCCTCGCGCTCAAGGCCCAGCTTGCCTCGGACAATGCGGTCGAGCTCGAACAGCAAGGCCTGCTCACCATGCTCACCTCCATCAAGGGCGGCGGCGGCGAAGCCTACTGGACCGAAAGCGAAGTCTATCGCTGCAAAGGCGGCAACCAGCAACTGGCGACGAAACTCGCCAACGCCATCGGCATGCAGAACATCCGCCTCAAGCGGGCTGCGACGAGCATCAAGGAAAACGACAAGGGCGTGACCATCACCTGCTCCGATGGCTCGCGGATTCTCGCCGATGAAGTGGTGCTGGCGACGCCGCCTTCGGTCTGGCACAAGATCGCCATCGAGCCTGCGCTGCCTGATGAACTCAAGCCGCAGATGGGTGTCGCGGTGAAATACATCTCCGCCTTGAAGACGCGGTTCTGGAAGGAAAAGGGGCAGTCCCCCGACAGCCTGACCGATGGCGCGGTGAGCCAGACGTGGGAGGCGACGGACAATCAGCCTGGCGATAACGGGGCGGCGATGGTCGCATTCTCCGGCGGCAAGGCGGCGGAAACGGATCGCACGCATCCGACAACACAGGCCATGCACGATCACTATCGCAAGACGCTCGAAGCCCGCTACCCCGGCTACTCCGCAAGCCTGATCAGCGCGACGATGATGGACTGGCCCGGCGATCCGTGGACGCTGGGCGGCTACTCCTTCGCGGCTCCCGGTCAGATCATGCGGGCCGGCCCGACGCTGCGCGCAGGGCGCGGGTGCCTGCACTTTGCCGGCGAACACACCTGCTTCAAATTCGCCGGCTACATGGAAGGCGGCCTCAGCAGCGGCGCCGAACTGGCCAGGCGAATCGCCAAGCGCGATGGCGTGATCAAGGCATGACAGAATCCGTTCCGATCACCCGCTGCGGATGGGTGTAGATGTTCATGCGCTCCTGGCGCAGGAAACCGATGAGCGTCATGCCGGCGCTCTGCGCCAGATCGACCGCCAGGCTGCTCGGTGCGCCGACGGCGGCCAGCAGCGGAATGCCTGCGACGGCGGCTTTCTGAATCAGTTCAAAACTCGCCCGTCCGCTGACGAGCAGGATCGACCGGCTCAGCGGAAGCTGCCCGGTGAGCAGGGCACAGCCGATGAGCTTGTCGAGCGCGTTGTGGCGGCCGACATCTTCGCGCAGGATGCGCAGCTCGCCGGTGGATGAGAAGAGAGCGCTGGCGTGCAGGCCGCCGGTGGCGTCGAAGGTGGGTTGCGCCTCGCGCATACGACCGGGCAGAGAGGCGAGCAGAGCGGGAGTGATGGTCAAGCTGCCGGTGATGGGGCGGATGCTTCGCCGGATGCGATCGATCGATTGTTTGCCGCACAGCCCGCAGGAACTGGACATGTAAAGCTCGCGTTTGCCGCAGGCGATCCGCTCCCGGCGGCAAGCCATCGCTTCATCGGTCAGTCTCACGATGACCACGTTGCCATATTCCGCAATGCGGCAAGGCTCGATCGATTCGATTTCATCGGCATGATCGATGATGCCTTCGGTCAGGCAGAAGCCGGCCGCGAGATCGGCATCGGAGCCGGGGGAGCCGGGGGTTCGCATGGTGATGGCCAGGGGGTCGGCGCCGATGCGGATTTCGAGGGGTTCTTCGATGGCGAGTTGATCGAAGGTCGATTGCGACTCGGTGCCGGTGATGCGGATGATCGGACGGGTGGTGGATGTCATGGCGGTGACATCGTAGTGAGTGGGTGTTGGATGTGATGCGTCCGTTCGCCTGGGCGAACGGCTAAATATTGTTGCGGGCGATCAACTCATTCATCGTGGTGCGCACCTGTTCCTCATCCGGCTTGCCTTCGAGGATCACGCGGTTGTCGCAAGTCAGCGCCGGGATGCGCGACCGGTAGGTTTCGTACCAGACATCGTTCGTTTCGATGTCGCAGCGCTCCAGTGTGATGTGATGTTCATCGAGCCAGGGCTGGATCATCTCGACCAGGCGGTGGCACAGGTGACAGCCTTCGCGGGTGTAGAGGGTGAGGGTCATGGAGCGTTGGGGGAGGTGCGGAGCGAAGCCGCGAGCGGCTTATTCCTTGCGTTTGTCGCGCTCGATCAGGGCGTAGGCGTTGTGGTTGTGGATCGATTCGAAGTTTTCGCTGGTCACCTTGTACCAGCAGATGCGTTTTTCGGTGTTCAGCGCCAGGGCCAGATCGCGGACGATGTCCTCGACGAACTTGGGATTGTCGTAGGCCTCTTCGGTGACGAACTTTTCATCGGGCCGTTTGAGCACCGCATAGACCGGGGCGCTGGCGCATTGTTCGACGAGGTTGAACAGGTCCTCGATCCACATGTATTTGCCGGGGTGGAACTGCACCCGCACCTCCATCTCGCAGCGCTGGTTGTGGGCGCCGTAGGCGGAGATTTCCTTGGAGCATGGGCACAGGCTGGTCGCGGGAATCTTCAGGCCCATGATGAACTGGTCGTTGGCGGGGTCGCCTTCGCAGGTGGCCTCGAAGGTGACTTCGATGTCGATCATGCCTTCGGATCTGGTGACCGGCGCCTTCTTGTGGATGAAGTAAGGGAAGCTCAGCTCGAGATGCGCATCCCTGGCTTCGAGGCGTTTTTTCATGTCCCGGCAGACATCCATCATCTGATCGGAACGCAACTGCTCGTGATGCTTGTTGAGCACCTCGAGGAAGCGCGACATGTGCGTGCCCTTCTGGTAATGCGGAAGGCCGACGAACATGTTGACGCGGGCGACGGTATGCTGCACGCCGCCGGTGGCCGGGCACTTGAGGGTGATCGGATAGCGGATGTTCTTGACGCCCACGCGGTCGATGGCGACGTTGCGATCATCGGCCGAGCCTTGCACATCAGGCATACCGGCGGCGGAAGTCGTGTCGGATGTCGCAGGGGTGGACATGGCGCGGGGTCCTTGGTCATCACCCGGTGTGGAGGGCGTGGGTTTCATGGGGTTGGCCATACTAGGAATGCAAAGGGTCCAAGGCAAAACCTGCCGGTGAATGTGATGGTTCAATCGACCGACCAACAAGGCGAAGCATCGCAGGCGACCCGCAAAGTCGCCGACGCGATCGCCCTGGGGCTGGTCAATGGCAAAAGCGTCGAGGAAGTGGCGGGGGAACTGGTGAAACAGGGCTGGAAGCAGGCCGACGCGGTGGAGTTCGTGCGGAAAATCGATGAGGTCAGACAGCAGGCGCAGGCCAGGCGCGAAGCCCGCTCCACCATCAAACGCGGCCTGCTGATACACCTGATCATGGGCCTGATCTGGATCACCATCGGCGTGATGCTCATGGTCAGCGCCACCCCGCAGCGCGATTACAGTGCGATGGGCGTGGCGGTGATCGCCCTGGGCGCGATCGAAGCGGGATGGTCGGGACAGCAGCTGCGCAAGGCAACCATCAGGTGATGTGAGCGCCCTGCGTTTCGACATAGACCGCATAGACCGACTGGCTGGCGGTCATGAAGAGGCGGTTTCGCTTGCGGCCGCCGAAGCAGACGTTCGAGCATATCTCCGGCAGCTTGACCTGCCCGATGCGAACGCCATCGGGGGCGAAGATATGCACCCCGTCGTACCCGTCGCCGACCCAGCCTGCGGAGGCCCAGATGTTGCCATCGACATCGGCGCGGATGCCATCGGCATTGCCGGGCCGATCAAAGCCATCGAGTTTCATGGAGACAAACTCCTTGCCGCCGGTGAGTTTGCCTTCATCGGTCACGTCAAACACCTTGATGTTCTTCGGGCCGCCGGTGTCCGCGATGTAGAGCTTCTTGTAATCAGGCGAGAAGCACAGGCCGTTGGGCTTGTCGAGTTCTTCGGTGACTTTGCCGATGGCGGCGGTCTTGCCATCGATGCGATAGACCGATTCCTTCAGGAGCAGCGGCCCCTTGTTGCCTTCGTAGTTCATCATCGAGCCGTAGCCGGGGTCGGTGAACCAGATGTCGCCGTTGGGATGCACGACGACATCGTTGGGGGCGTTGAAGGGTTTGCCATCAAACTTGTCGGCGAGGATGGTGACTTTACCATCGTATTCGTACCGCACCACGCGGCGGTTGCCATGTTCGCAGGAGAGTTGCCTGCCCTGATGATCGAAGGTGTTGCCGTTGCTGTTGCCTGCGGGGTTGCGGAAGTTTTCGCTGATGTGGCCATCCTCATCGAGGTATCGCATCTGGCGGTCGTTGGGGATGTCGGACCAGATGAGATACCGGCCAACGCCGTTCCACGCCGGGCCTTCGGTCCAGAGGCAGTTCTTGCTGTGGTAAATGCGCCGGATCGGCGTGTTGCCCAGCTTGTATTTGTTGAAGCGTTTGTCGAGCGTCACCAGGTCGGGATCGGGATACCGCACCGGCGCTGCGCCGCTGCCGTAATCGCGCGCCATCGCCGCGACGGCGCCGCCCGCAATGGCGGCAGCGCCGGCGAGGAAGGCGCGACGATTGAACGCGGAGCGATTCGCAGGCGATGAAGATGCTGATTTCATGATGGAACATCCTTGATGATGAGAAACGGACGGCGGACCTTCACGGATGAATCAGCCGACAGCGTAACGAACGCGGGGGATCGTGAAAAGCGGAAAATGGATGCGTGCGCTGCCACCCAGGGCCGGCGCATATGGGAGGGCGAAGCTCCCGCTGAGCCGTTCTTCACTTGCGCCTTGCACTGCCGATATCCGGTGGTCCTCCGCGCGAGTTCTGTTTCCTCAGCCTGCGGACAGGCTTCGTCAACAGACGGCTCGGCGGGAGCCTCGCCCTCCCGGAGCCTCGCCCTCCCGAAGTCATATGCAGTTGCCCGCGCTGTTACCATGAACCATCCCTCAAGGAGGTTCTCATGAACACGATTTCCCGCCGTGCTTTTCTGGCCGCTTCCACCTTCGCCCTGGCGACGCCTTCACTGGCCATCGAACCGCTTCAGCGGCCGGGTAAGGCGATCTTCAAGCTCAGCCTCGCCGCCTACTCGCTGCGGAAATACCTCGTCCTCAAACCCGATGCGCCGGGGCATCTCGATCTGCCCGGCTTCATCGATTACGGGGCGAAGCTGAACCTCGATGCCGTCGAACTCACCGCCTACTACTTCCCGCAGAACATCACGCCCGATTACATCCACGGCCTCAAACGCCGCGCCCATGTCGCAGGACTCGACATCTCCGGCGGAGCGATCGGCAACAACTTCACCGTCGATCCCGGCCCCGCTCTCGACAAACAGATGGCCGACACGAAGGGATGGATCGATGTCTATGCCGACCTGGGGGCGCCGGTCATCCGCGTCTTCGCAGGCAACCCGCCCAAAGGCGTCAGCGAGGAGGACGCCATCAAACGCTGCATCCCCGCACTCGAGGAAGTCTGCGATCACGCAGGCAAACGCGGCATCATCCTGGCGATGGAAAACCACGACTTCACCATGAAGGTCGATCGCCTGCTTCAGATCGCCAAGGCGGTCAAGTCGCCCTGGTTCGCCATCAATTTCGATTCGGGCAATTTCAGTTCGACGACGCCTTACGAGGACATGGCGAAGATCGCGCCCTATGCCGTCAACGCCCAGATCAAGGTGGAGTTGAAGATCGCCGGCAAAGCCCAGCCGACCGACCTGCCCCGCGTGGTGAACATACTCAAGGAAGCCGACTACAGCGGCTACATCGTGCTGGAATACGAAGCCGCCGAGGAACCCTATGAGGCGATCCCGAAACACCTGCAAACGCTGCGGGAGATCGTGGGAAAAGCGAGAGGCGGAAAATAGAGGCGCATGGATGGAAGCGCATGAAGGAATGGCTCATGTACCGAATGTGGCGTCAAGCCCGATGGCGAGGCTTGGCGAGCCGTCGGGGTATCGGCGCCGCGCACAGAATACCCCGACGGTTCGGCGGCCCTCGCCATCGGGCTTGGCACCACGGCGGGTACATGAGCCGAAGGAATAAAACAGGGATTCCCGAATCACCTCACACCCAGGCCGCTTGCGGCGTGGCAATCCCCCGATTCACTGTCATCCACCCCATCCTGCAACCCCAACCATTCCCCGCGCGGCATCGCTCCCGATCTTCGGTTATCGTCCACATCGTGGGGTGCGGG
>CAZYPK010000081.1:0-22180 GCA_964649195.1 uncultured Phycisphaeraceae bacterium | reverse complement strand
GCGGGGCCGTCGCAAACGAATCGGCTCGGCGGGAGCCTCGCCCTCCCAAGGGAGCTACGCCGCAAGCGGCTTGGGCGTGAGGTTATTCAGATATCCCCGAAGTCAGTCCTGCTTTCGCATGTGCATGGCGGTGCGAAGATTTGCGGCCATCCAGTGCAGTTCATCATCCTCGCGGCCGGTGAACAGGCTGACGACTTTTCCCTCGCGCGGGATGAACTGGAGATTGAGCAGCGGGCGGTCGTTCACCGAGGTGCCGCTGCGATCGGCGCGGATGTCGAGCAGTTCATCGGCCCGCCATTCGTGCTGGCTGCGGCCGAAGATCGATTGTTGCGTGAGCAGCAGGGTGTCGTGTACCACGTCGATCACGGCCTGCTTCCGCATCATGTGCAGGCCCAGCAGCAGCACGAGGATGCCCGCCATCCAGAAGATGGAAATGAAGAGGTACATGGCCAGGGGTGCGCCGGTGAAGAACATGATGGCGGTGAAAAGGAAGACGAAGCCAAGCCATAAAAGGGAGAACAGCATTAAAGGCATCGTCGATTTGGTGAAGCCCACGGGCGGCACGCGCAGGCAGATGCCGCTGCCGAGCTGGTCGAGCACGGCCCGGCTGCCTGCGGGTTGCGGCGGGATGGTTTCGGGGATGTAAGGCCGGCTTGCGGTGTCGGCTTCCTCTTCGTGATGGGGTTCGGTGATCTGGACCGGCCGGCCGTCGGTGAGCCGGGCATGTTCCCGCGCCAGCGTGCGGGCCAGTGATCGCAACATGGCCAGCGGATAGCCCGAGGCGATGGCCAGCGGCGGCTCGCTTTTGAAGTGGGCGTGAACGGCGTTGTAGATGTAGCCGGTGCCGGCCCGGCGGGAGGATGTCTCCTCGTGGTTGGTTGTGGCCGGCGATGCGGAGCGGCCGATCTCCATGTGGGTGAGGTCGCCTGTGATGCGGGACTGCGTGCGGCGAAGCGGGCCGGCGCGGAGGATGGTGGTGATGTTTTGGTCGGTGAGTTCCACTTCGCCGTGGCCGATGAGCATGAGGATGCCGGTGAAAATGACCCCGAGTCCGATGAGCAGAAAGGGGACGCCAAAGAGGGCCATGAAGATTCGCATGAGGTCGAAGCCTGCATCCTGCCGGGGCGAAGCGTGCTCGTGATGCGGGGAGTCGAACTGCGGCGGGATGACCGGTTTGGGTTTGGAAGGGGCGGGGGTTTCCAAGGGTTCGGGCGATTTCGGCGATTCCGGGGGTTCCGGGGGGGTGCTTTCGATTTCTTCCATTTGGGCCGGGGCGTTCCATGAATCATCGAAAAGCGCTTCGATGAGCGGATCAAGTGCGCCCACCACGCCCAGAATCCAAAGGGCGGCGAAGCCTGCGAAGACGAGGCCGAAGATGATCGCGGCAATGCCACCGGCCGTGGCGGGCCGGCGAGGAAGGATGATCCGCACCCCCTGGCCATGAGGTTCGACGCGATAGGTTGGGGCTGAATCTTCGTGGTCCATGACTGACATCATAATACCGGGTGAAAAAAGTGGGTTGTTCCCTCTTGCGTGCGGAAAACGGGTTGTGTATAATATGTTCGCACATTCGTGCGGAGTCGTGTCAGGGGCCATGTCCATTAAATGGGGTACGAAGATGCGATCATTCATTCTGGCCGGGATGGTTCTGCTTCACGTTTTCAGCATCGGCATGGGCCGATAGCTTTGAGACCCCGGCCATCAGCCCGGCATCAAGCTCCGATCCCTTCGCTTCCGCGCGTCGGCCGTGGGACTTGTCCATCCGCACGTTCTTCGGATACAACGACAACGTCAACGTCGTGCCCGATGTCACCTTTTTCAACGGTGAAACATACAGCACCTATGCCGGTGTCACCATCGACGGCACCTACCGGTTCATTGACGACGCGCAGTGGACCTTGGGCGCCGGGATGCACTTCGACCGAATCTGGTATTTCAACGATCAGGACAACTTCGATCCGGGCACGAACGAGGACGCGGATGAATACAACCTGCTGGTCATCCAGCCGACGGTGTTTGCCGAGTACCGGTTTCTGCTGGGAGCGATGCCCGCGTCGGTCGGCGCGGCTTACACCTTCCGTTACGAGGAACTCGATGAGATCAATTCCGGCGGCCTGATGGGCAACACGCTGGACCTCACCTTCGGCTTCAACCCCTGCCCCTCCCATCCCAACCTCTGGCTCGGCGCGCAATACACCATCAGCTATCAGGACTTCGAAATCGACAACGTGGCGACCAGCGCCATCAACCGCAGCGGCCTTTACCAGGCGATCTCCCTCATCGCCGAGTATTCCTGGGACGCGAGGCTGCGGCGGGTCTCCCTCCGCTATACCTACGGCGACTTCGATTGCGTAAGCCCGGACTTCGAGTACGACGCCCATGCCGTGGCCGCCCGCTTCGAGTCGCACATCGTCGGCCCGCTCTGGGTTTCGCTGGACCTGGGCTACCGCCACGCCGATTACGCCGGCGGCTCCACCTTCGTGCCGCCCCGAACGCGGCAGGAGATTTTCTCCGCCGGCGTCAGCCTGATCTTCGTGATCGACCGCAACTGGTCGCTGGACGTGACCTATGGCTACGAGCAGATCGACTCCAACAGCCGTCGCTTCGAAGGCGAAATCAACAACGTCTCCCTCGGTGTGACGTTTCGTTTCTAGTTTCGTTTCCCGTTTCGTTTCCAATCCAACAGGAAGTATGCGTGTCACCAGGCGCATGGCTGCACGCGCCCGGGGCCTCGCCGATGATTCGCAGGCCCGGGCGTGATCAAGCCGCAACAGTCATCAAGGAGCATCCACATGGCACTTTCAGTTCGGGGCTTATTCGGTCGTTTGTTCGGCGCGGCAGGGGTCGCGGCGGTGCTGGCGTTCGTGGCGGTGTCGGGCGGTTGCACCAGCCTTGTGGTGACGGAGCAGCAGTACGTGCAGCAGGTGATAGTGCCCGCGCTGAAAGAGGCGGCCGACGGCGTGGATGCCATGTGCGGGGTCGGCACCCCCGAGGCCCAGGCCGCACGTGATGCCTCCGCCGACCTGTACGCGAAGATGATTGCGTACCGGATGGCGGGAGATCGGGTTTTCAAGGCCAGGAAAATGCAAATCGAATCCGCCGAGACCATCGACGAGATGAATAAGGAGGCTAACAAGTGCAATGACGTCATCAACGCCGCCACGTCGCGCGTGACCGAACGCCTCAACGGAACATATCGCGGCGATCTCTTTATGCTTGATGCCCCAAATAGCTCTCTCCTGAAACGAGTCATCATCGCGGATTTTCCCAATAACGCTCAGAAGCACGCGGATGAAGGGCGGAGACTCTGGAACTGGATCAACGAGTCATCGGTCGCTACCGACGCGGAGAAGGCGCAGGCGACGGCGCTGATGAACGAACTGAACTCCGATCTGGAACAAGCCAGGAACACGGCGGCGAACACGCTGCCGAAGGTCAAAGAACCGGGCCCCAATACCGGCAACACTCCCGTCGAGGAGGGGCTTTCCCTTCTGGGCGTGCTGGAGCAAAAGACGAAGATCGCCATGTCCAAGCTTCAGATCCTTCAAAACCAGATTGTAATTCGTGACCACCAGGCTCGGCGGGACACCCAGGCTGCGGTACAGGTGGCGGCGCAGGCGGAATACGAGGCCGCCAAACCTGCGCTGGATGAAGCGCTGGCCACCGCCGCCGCCGCCCAGACCGCCGCCGCCGCCAAAGCCGAGGAATGCGCCATCGCCCAGGGCATCACCCCGCCGCCCTGGCCCAGGAACCCGACCTGGCAGAGCACGTTCTGGGACATTTCATCGTAAGCCTTTCGCATCCCGTGATCCGCTGCGCGCCGGTCACGCCATTCTTGTCGCTCACGTCCACGACGTGTTACGTCGCGGCTCTTATCCCGAACGAGCCGCGACTCAACGAGTCGCGGACGTGAACAGCCTCAAGGGGTGGCCCAGCGCACCTTTTTCTTTCAGCCTCGATCGGCGTCCGGTCGTTTTCGCGTCCGTGATCCGTTGCGCGACGGTCATGCCATTCTTGTCGCTCACGTCCGCGACGTGTTACGTCGCGGCTCGCTCTTATCCCGAACTCAGGTTTGAAGCATGGGTGTTCGCCGCGTGAGTTCAGACATGCTCGGCCCGCGGACGGCCGTCGCGTTTTCTGACAGGTCGAATCTTCACATCGCGGGGGCAATGCCGGAAAAATCCTTGCAAATGTCACAGATGGTCTAAAGCCCCCCGTTGAACTCGTCCGATAAACGGATGGGGACGCGATGCGCGTTGTCGGCTGCCGATGCCTTGTGCGGGGTCGCTGAACCAAAGTCGAATCGGATATCCATGATGACCCAGTCGCAGAACATCTTCGCCTTCACGCTCGCCCTGGGCATCGCCATCCTGCCCGGCGGCTGCGCCCAGCAGTACAACGGCTCGCTCGCGTTCAAGGATCGTGACGCGGCGGTCATCAAGGATGCCCGTGATTATCACGCCGGGCAGGATGGCGGACGCGAAGATGGATTGGTCGATCGCAGGCAAACCCCCGCCGGCGCCGGCTCGCTCAAGAGCATGGGGCCGGTCGATTCGGTCATCCCGCAGAAGCCCGATGCAGCCGCAACCGGTGCGCAGTTCGGCTCGCTCGCCACCCGGCCTGAAGCCACCACGCCCGTCTCCGATCAGCCCGGCGGTCGTTCGCTTAATCCGCTGGGTCTCTTTGGTGATCTTCCCGAACAGACGGCCGGCAGCGGCAGCCCGCTCGACAGCCCCGGCAACGTCGAACAGATCACCTTCACCATCGAAGGCTCCGACTTCGATCCTGAAGTCGATGCCAGCGGCAAATACCTGCTCTTCGCCTCGACGCGCCATCGCGACAACTCCGACATCTACGTCCAGAAAATCGGCGGCACCACGGTCACGCAACTGACCAACGATCCCGCCAAGGACATCATGCCCACCTTCAGCCCCGATGGTTCGCAGATCGCCTTCGCCTCCGACCGTTCGGGCAACTGGGACATCTATCTGATGGATGTCAGCGGCGGCAAGGCGACGCAGATCACCAACAGCCCGACGCACGATCTTCATCCTTCCTTCTCGCCCGATGGCCGTAAGCTCGTCTATTGCAGCTACGGCTCCAAGAGCGGGCAGTGGGAACTGGTCGTCATCGATGTCGCCAATCCGGCCCAGCGTCAGATCATCGGCAACGGTCTCTTCCCGCAATGGTCGCCCAGCGGTGACCGCATCCTGTTTCAGCGATCGCGCGAGAAGGGCACGCGCTGGTTCAGCGTCTGGACGATTGATTATGTCGATGGCGAAGCCCGCCGGGCGACTGAGATCATCGCCGCCAACAACGCGGCGGCGATCACGCCCTCGTGGAGCCCCGATGGCAGCCACATCGCGTTCTCGACGGTGATGAACCCCGATGCCTCCGCCGGCGCCGACGGCGACAAGCCGGTGCTGGCGGATGTGTGGCTGGTGGCGCTGGATGGTTCAGGTCGTGCGAACCTGACGAACAACAAGTTTGCGAATCTTCAGCCGGTCTGGGCCAAGACAGGCGCGATTTACTTCGTCTCGAATCGCGGGAAAGACAGCGTGGAAAACATCTGGTCCATCAAGCCGGATCAAGTCCTTCGCCTGACGAAATCGCTGAGTCCGAAAACCAACGAAGCGACCGTCTCCGGTCCAACGTCCGAAAAAGCTGTGCCCACGGCGGCGGTTGAGACGAAAGAATAGGGGGAGAGAAGGGCCTAGGGAGGAGGGCCTGGGGCCTAGAGCCAAGGCCTTCCTTCCTAGGCCCTGATCCCTAGGCCCTAGGCCCTCCTCCCTAGGCCCTTCATACGAGCGGAGCTCGTTCCTTTAGACCTAGGCATGATGCCATGACAAGTAAACAGGTCATGTTGATGATCGCTCTCCTGCTTTTGGGCGGCTGTGTCGCCCAGGAGCCGCGCGGTTCCGATGCGTTGGTCAGTCCCTATCAACAGGGGCGGGTCTGGGCGGTGGCGCCGTTGCGAAATGAGAGCGGCAGTTTGCAGGCGGATGGTTTGGCGATGGCCGACCGATTGCAGCGGCAACTGGAAAACGCAACGAACATCGATGTGCTTCCGGTCAACCGTGTGCTGCGGGCGATGGAACTGCTCGAGATGCCTTTTGTCGAAACGCCGGCGGATGCGGCGCGGCTCATGCAGACCCTCGGTTGCGATGGGCTGATCATCGGCACCATCACGGCCTACGATCCGTACGATCCGCCCAAGCTGGGCCTCTCGATCGAACTGTTCGACGGCGGCCGCGCTCAGTCACTTGACGATCTTGATGTTCGTCAGCTCACCCGGGCCGCCACCGGGGATCAAACCCATCCTTACGCCACAGGCTCCAGCCGCCCCATGTCCAGACATGAAGGCGTTGCCAGCGGCGTCAGTGCCTTCTTCGACGCGGCCAGTGGTGATGTGCGAAACAAATTGCAGGTTTATGGCGGCAATCGCGGCGGCCCCGACTGGCATCCCGAAGGTTGGCATCGATATCGAATCAGCATGGACCTGTACAGCGAGTTTGTCACCTATGTGATGAGCTGGCGGTTGCTGCACGCGGAAAAGCGGCGACTGGCACAGCACATCTCGACAATCCCGCCGCAGGCCAACTCCCGTTAATTCATCGGGCCCGGCCGCGGTGCGGCCGGAGTGCAACCGATGTCCTTTCCATATTCAGACGACCAGACCCCACGCAAGGCGCGCAAACGCGCCGACTCCGCGGACCCGTCGCAGGCGCAGGGGCCAAGGGGAGCCGATGACGTTGCGGCTGATGATTGCCCGCCGAAGGAGCAGGGCGGCGGCATCATCAGTCACGATCCGACCCACGCATCAGGTCAGACGCCCATCGATGTCACTCCCCTTGGCCCCAGCCTCTCCGATGAGTTCGTCGAACCTTTCGACGCGCAGAATCGCCGGCAACTGGTCCTCGTCAAAAACGGCCATCGCTATGTCTTCCGCTACGAGCGCGGCGAAGAGACGAAAGTCCTCGCCGGTCTCGTCGAGATGGCCCGCGATCCCAAAAGCGAACTCGATTGGTTCGACGCTGCCGTGCTCAGCCATCAACTGGGGCAGCGCATGAGCGAACAGCTCGATCGACTGCGAAGGGCGTGAGGGAAGCGGCAGCGGCAGTTGCAGCGGCAGGGTTTTGAACCATCAGCCGTCGCAAACTTCCGCCCCTGCTCCTGCTCCTGCTCCTGTTGCTTTGCCTGCTCCCTTTTCTCCTCTTACTGCTCCTGCTCCTGCCACTGCTTCTGCTTCTGCCACCGATCAACAAGGAAACGCGAACATGTCAAGCCTCAGCGCCACATCCACCACACCCGCCAAGACCACCCTCATCGAATCCTTCGTCAACTACCTGCGCTTCGAGCGGCACTTCAGCCCCTACACCGCACGCTGCTACGAAACCGATCTGCGCCAGTATGTGGAACACCTTAATGTCAGTGGCAGCGGCAGCGGCAGTGGCGGTGACGCTTCATCGGATTCGGTTGATCTGCCGTCGCTCTCCTTTGCCGGTTCGGTCTCCGGCGAAGCGGGCATCGGCGGCGGCGCTGCGACGACCAGCGCCACCATCGAAGCGCCCGTCGCTTCCGCCGCGGCTCACACAGTGATGGATCACCGCATGGCCGGCGCTGACGCCATGACCATTCGCGGCTTCCTCACCTTCCTCGATTCCCTCGGCTACAGCCCCGCCACCACCGCCCGAAAAATCGCCACGCTCCGCTCCTTCTACAAGTGGCTCCAGAAGCGAGGCGGCATCGCCACCAACCCCATGCTCCTGATCCGTACGCCCAAGCAGACCAAGCGGTTGCCCAAGGCCATCACTGTCGAACAGATCGACAAGCTCCTGGGCATGCCTGATAACCGCGATACCCTCGGCGCCCGCGATCGCGCCATCCTCGAAACGCTTTACTCCACCGGCGTGCGCGTCAGCGAGCTGGTGGACCTCAACCGCAACGATCTTGAGATGAACGACCAGGCCCTTCGCATCCGCGGCAAAGGCAAAAAGGAACGCATCGTCCCCCTGGGCACTCACGCTCTTGCAGCCATTCGTCATTATCTGACGCTGCTCGAGCCCGATGCCCGTTTTGCCCGCCTGCGCGAACGATCGATCAACGAGACCAACCTGCCGTTGTTTGTGAATAAGAACGGCGGCCGGCTGTCGAGCCGATCGGTCCGCCGCAAGTTGGACAAGTATCTGACCTCCGCTGGTCTTGATCCTTCGATCAGCCCGCACACGCTGCGCCACAGTTTTGCCACGCACCTCTTGGACAACGGCGCGGATCTCCGCAGCGTGCAGGAACTGCTGGGCCATCAGTCGCTCTCGACCACGCAGATCTACACGCACCTTTCCACCATGCGGCTGCGCACCAGCTACAACGAAGCCCATCCACGCGCGGTGTGATGATTCATAGCCGCAGCGTCCTCGCTGCGCGTCTGCGGGACAGGAGACAGGGGAGGGAACAGGAGATTTGTAGCCGCAGCGTCCTCGCTGCGCGTCTGCCGTTCATTCCTCGCGCTGCGTTGCGCCCCTTCATGTCGTTGACGTCCGCGACTCGTTGAGTCGCGGCTCGTGAAAATCGTATAATCGGTTCATGGATGTGATCGAACTGGAATGTCCGCACTGCGGTGATGCGTTGGAACTCGATGCCGCCTTTGCCGGGGGTGTCTGCCGCTGTTCGACGTGCGGCACGCTGATGACGGTGCCCGCCGATCCTTCGCGCGACCGCGCCGAGACGCTGACGCGCAGCGAGCGTCCCGATTCGCCCGGCGGTCGTCCTGATGTTCCCGGCGGTCCCGTCACTCGCCCCGAAACGCCCGTGGCCGTGGAGGACAGCTCCGCCGATGATCTGGCTGCGCTGGCCACCGCCGATGCAGCCCCGCCACCGGTGCAGGCCCCGCCTGCGGATGATGTTTACATCACCGCGTCAGGCAAATCGCTCAAGCTCGCCGCCGCCGTGGTGCCCACCGCCCGCAAACGCAAAAAGGTCATCCGCGCCACCGTCATCGCCATCTTCATCGCCTGCACGCTGGGCCTGTTTGCCGTCATCATCGCCGTCGCCATGATCCTCCTGGGCGGCGATGACAAACCCAAATACATCGAGAACCCCGACATCGTGGGCGTGGACCCGTCGGTCAATCCGATCAAGGCCGACAAGCCGAACCTGCTGAGCATCGACATCGGCAACGAGGCGGCCATCGTCATCGATGGCACCAGCTTCGCCCGGCAGTGGTATCCGCAGATGAGCGAGATCATCGTTCATGCCGTGTCCAGGTCGGCCACGACCGACTACCAGATCATTCCGTGGACCGACCTGAATCCCAGGGCGTTCGGCGGGCCGAAGCCGGCGAAGATCGGCGCCGACAAGCTGGACAGCCTCAAGTCCTTTCTCCAGGGTTTCTCCAACGTCGGCGCCGGCTCGCCCGCACCGTTCGTTCAACTGGCCCTCGATGAACGTGCCGATCAGATCATGCTCATCACCGGCCGGGTTCTTGAAGAGGACGAAGTCACCGCCCTGCGCGAGGCGATCGCCAAGCGCGTCGATACGCGCTTCGACGCCATCGTCATCGGCGATCACGATGAGGCGTTGCGGAAACTGGCCGACGACAACAAGGGCAGGTACGTCAGCGTGAAGGTCGAGCAGTTGCGGAAGTGGCACGACGAATGGAAAAAGCCCGCCAATTAGCCGTTCACCTCGGTGAACGGACGGTGCGGATTTCAATCCTCCGCCTTCATCCCCAGCAGGCGGATCGCCTCATCGAGGTCCTTGTCGCCGCGTCCTGAGAGATTGATCACCACGACCTGATCGCGGGGCAGTTCAGCCGCCATCTTGAAGCCATGCGCCAACGCATGGCTTGATTCGAGAGCGGGGATGATGCCTTCGAGTTTCGCAATCAGTTGAAACGCCTCCAGTGCCTGGGCATCGGTGACGCTGACATAATCGGCGCGTCCCGCATCGTGCCAGTAGGCATGCTCGGGGCCGACGCCGGGGTAATCGAGCCCCGCGGAGATCGAATGCACATCGGCGGTCTGCCCGTCATCATCCTGAAGCACGTAGCTGAGCGACCCATGCAGCACGCCCGGTCGGCCAAGGCTGATCGAGGCGGCATGTTCGCCGGCATGATCCGACCTGCCGCCCGCCTCGACGCCGATGAGCTTTACGCTTGAATCGGCGACGAAGGGATGAAAGATGCCCGCCGCGTTGGAGCCGCCGCCGACGCAGGCGACGACCGCATCAGGCAGCCTGCCGATCTGGTCGAGACACTGGGCGCGACATTCCCTGCCGATGACGGATTGAAAATCACGCACGATCATCGGGAAAGGATGCGGGCCGACGACGGAGCCGATGATGTAGTGGGTGTGCTGCGAGGTTTCCATCCAGTCGCGCATCGCGGCGTTGGTGGCGTCCTTGAGCGTGCGCGAGCCGGACTCGACCTTGAGCACGCGGGCGCCCATGAGCTTCATGCGCAGCACATTGGGCCGCTGCCTTCGCATGTCTTCCGCGCCCATGTAAACATCGCATTCAAGTCCGAAGTGTGCCGCGGCGGTGGCGCACGCGACGCCATGCTGGCCCGCGCCGGTCTCGGCGATGATGCGGCGCTTGCCCATGCGCTTCGTCAGCAGCGCCTGTCCCAGCGAGTTGTTGATCTTGTGGGCGCCGGTGTGGGCCAGGTCTTCGCGCTTGAGGTGGATCTTCGCGCCGCCGCATTGTTCCGTGAGGCGCGCCGCAAAATAAAGCGGCGTGGCGCGGCCGACGTAATGCCGCAGTCTCGCTTCATGTTCCGCGGCGAAGGCGGGATCCCTTTTCGCCTTGTCATACTCGGCGCGCAACTGATCGACCGCGGCGATCAGCGTCTCAGGCACATAGATGCCGCCGAAGGGACCGAAGCGGCCCAGGGCATCAGGAACGGCATTCACCGGTGGCAGGGTGGTCATGGGTGGTAGTGTAAGGGAAGAAGGGGAAGGCATTGAGGCACGGAGGCACGGAGGGGGATGAAAAGTTCCGCGTTCCGAGTTCCGCGTTCCGAGTTGAAAGGCAAGGGGGAAGGGGAAGGCCAAAGGCTGAAAGCTGAAGGCACGAAGGGGGAAGAAATTGAAAAATAGCCATTGCAAAATGAAAATTGCAAAATGGCGGAGCAGACCTCGCCGCCTTCCCCTCTCCGTGCCTCCGTGCCTGTATGCCTCAATGCCTTTCAACTCGGAACTCGGAACTCGGAACGCGGAACTTTTCATCCCCCTCCGTGCCTTCCCCTACAGATTCTTGATCCGCTTTTTGCCCAGCCGTTTGACGGCGAGGTTCTGTTTTTTCTGCACGTTGTCGTAGAAGGGGTTGTGGCCTTCGGGGAAAAGGTTTTTGATCTGGTCGAAGCCGCGGTAGGCGCCGTCATTGTCGCCGCGGTTGAGGCGGTTGCAGGCGTCGATGTAGGTTTCGGTCACCTTGTCGATCAGTTCCTGCTGCACCGCACGGTAGTTGAACTGGGCGTCGGTGTCTTCGGCGGGGAAGTTGCCGTCGTCGCGTCCGCTGTAGGTCAGCGCGGTTTGAAACATCTTGTGGGCTGCGTGGAGGCCGCCGATGGAGCCGGCCCGCCGGTCGAACAGCCGCATGGCGTCGGTGAGCGCTTCGCGGTAGCGCAGGTCACTGGTCGGTTCGCGCGGCGGGAGTTTGCGGATCATCGCGGCGATCTGATCGCGCTTCAGTTCGGGCACACGATCCTCATCGGTGGGCCCCGTTTTGTCGAGCGTGCTCAGGAAAACGATCAGCAGCACCATCGCCAGCAGGTAGGCCCCGATGCCGATCCAGAGCTTGTTCTTTTTTCTGGCGGCCTGCGTGCCTTCAATGGCCTGCGCCGTCTCGCTCAACGGCAGGTCGCCGGCGGGCAGCCCTTCGACGGGTTCGACGGTGATGTTGAACAGCAGCTTGTTGCCGACGAAGATTTCATCGCCGCTTTTGAGGGGCGCGGGTTTGTCGGTGACGGTTTTGCGGTTGAGGCGGACGCCGTTTTCGCTGAGGTTGACGAGCATCCACATGCCGCCTTCGAAGCGAATCTCGCCATGCCGGCGCGAGATGGTGGCGTCCTCGATGATCAGCAGGTTCGACGGATCGCGCCCGAAGCTGATGGGCGACTGATCAAACCGCGCCCTCCGCCCGGCGGCGGCGCCGGTGAAAAGCTGAATCTGCAACGGGTTCATGGGACCGGGTGTTGACATCGGCGTATTGGGGCAAGAGGAAAGGGGAAAAGGCGAAAAGACGAAAAGGCAAAAAGGCGAAAAGACAAAAAGGCGAATGCTTATTATTTAATACTTAATACTTATTGGTTATATCGGAGCAAGGCAAGGCCCGGTGGTTGGATTGGGGTTTGAAGGTTCCCATTAGCCAATAAGTATTAAGTAATAAGTAATAAGTATTGGTCTTTTGCTTTTGGTTTTTTCCTCACCCAAACCAGTTCCCCGTCGTCAGCCCTCGGATCAGCAGCGGGCCGAAGAGGGCGAGCACGGCGGCGATGAGGATGATCATGGTCGGCACGAGAATCTTCAGGCTGGCCGAGGCGCTGAGCTTCTCCGCGCGGACGCTGCGGTGCGTGCGCAACATGCCGGACTGCGTTTTGAGGATGTCCGCCAGCGGCGTGCCCATCGCCTCGGCCTGGTTGATGGCGCCGACGATGGAGTTGAGCGTCTCCAGCGGGATGCGCTCGGCCATGTTGCGCAGGGCTTCGGAACGGCGGGTGCCGAACTCGATCTCGGCCATCACGATGCGCAGCTCCTGGTTCAGGTCGTCCTCCGGCTCATCGCGGATGAGCGTGTCGATCGCTTCGGTGAAGGCCGATCCCGCCGCCATCATCAGGGCGATGAGATCGAGTGAGTAAGGAAGTTTTTTGCTGATGCGGCCGACACGTTTGGCGGCGGTTTCGCGCAGGGTCCAGAGCGGGATGAAGAAGCCGATGAAGAACATGACGACGGTGATGACGGGATCGAACCCGCCGAACATGATGAGGATGATGACGAACGAGCCGCTTGCCACAGCCAGGGCGCAGGCCAGGCTCATCGCCAGGTATTCATCGACGCTGTAGCTGTTGCCGTTACCCGAGGCGTTGAGCTGCCGGCGAATCCAGTCGCGCATCGGATCGAAGCCGAACCGCTGGGCGATGGCCAGGCAGATGTTCATCAGCGGCATCAGCACAGGGTTCTCGAACACCGTCCGGCGATCCACCAGCCCCAGCGCCGCCGCGATGCGGCGATGCACCGGCATCTCGGTGGCCACCGGAAAACGAAACAGCGACCAGATCAGCATGAACACGCTGCTGAACACCAGGAGGCTGACGACGATTTGGGTGAGGTCGAGGTCCATGGGGAAAATCAGGAAAGCATGAAAACAGGAAAGCAGGAAATTCGGAGAAGGTGGCGGTGTTTTGTGGGGGATTGCGAAGCCGCAAGCGGCTGGGGAGCGGGGTGATTCATGGGTTTCATGTCTTCATTTCCTGTTTTCCCGCTTTCCTGGTTTGTCTTAAATATCCACCGTCATGATTCGGCGGATCCAGACCCAGCCGACCATGACCATGGCGGAACAGAACAGCAGCAGCACGCGGCCCAGCGGCTCGGTGAAGAGCGTGGAAACCGCGACGGGATCGACGAAGTAAAAGATGAAAAGCAGCAGCGCCGGCGACATGCCGATGAAGCGGGCCTGCATGCGGCCCTGGGCGGTGATGGCGTCGAGCTTGCCTTCGAGCCGCTGGATTTCGCGGATCGATTCGGCGATGCGGTCGAGGCTTTCGCCGGAGTTGCCGCCGCGGACGCGGTGCATTTCGATGGCGGTGAAAACGAGGCGGTAGTTGGAGAGTCCCACGCGGTTGGCGCAGTTGCGCATCGCCTGGTTCAGATCGAGGCCCATCTGGTATTCGCGCAGAAGCTGGGCGAATTCCTGCCTGATCGGGCCGGTGTTGTTCTGCACCAGCAGTTCCATGCCCTGGATCAGCGTGAGGCCGGCGCGAACACCCGAGGCGATGGTGGTGATGCCATCGACCAGTTGCAGGTTGAGCCGTTCCTTCCGCTTCTGGTCGAAGTGGCGGACCACCAGCCACGGCGCGAAAAAGGCCAGGGACCCCAGCAGCGCCATGATCACCGGGCCGCCGATGAGGTAGCCGATGATGGCCATGAGGATGATGACCATGATGGTGAGCGTCATGGCCAGCCTGGGGTTGATGTTGAGCAGCAACTGGTCGTTGAGCACGCGATCGTAATAGTCTTCCTGGAGAATGAGCCAGGCCCGCACCGTCTGCCAGCCGTAGTTCACGAAGATGAACACGGAGGCGAAGGCGAGCACGTAAATCAGGATGGCTTGGTTGGAGAGGTCCATAGGAAAAAGCTATCAGCTTTCAGCTATCAGCTATCAGCCTAAAGGCGGGGTGAGGGTTGATTGGTTGGTTTCAGCGATCATTTTATTGTACGAGGTTCATTGGTCATCGGAGGTTTCTGAATGACTCCGAGGTGGGGCGGGGCCGGGGGGATTGCTACGCCGCAAGCGGCAACGGTCATTTGTATCTGTTCCAAAGCTGATGGCTGATAGCTGACAGCTTTTACAGGAACACCTTCACATCCACGATGTTTTTCTGGATCAGGTCCTTGGCGAAGCTGGGGACGTAGCCGGTGTGGCGAAGGCGGGGCTGGTCGCCGTCGCGGAGGACGAAAATATCCTCGCAACGAATCTGGCCGGACTCGGGATCGATGGCGTTGACTTCGGTGATGTGCGTGACGCGTCTTCGGCCGTTGGCGAAGCGGGCGATTTGCACGACGACATCGACAGCCGAGGTGATCTGCTCGCGGATCGCACGCACCGGCATATCGACGGCCATGAGGACCAGCGTTTCCAATCGCTTCATCGCATCGTGCGGCGTGTTGGCGTGCAGCGTGGAAAGCGAGCCATCGTGACCGGTGTTCATCGCCTGAAGCATGTCCAGCGCTTCGGGGCCTCGCACTTCGCCGATGATGATGCGGTCGGGCCGCATGCGGAGCGAGTTGCGGACGAGATCGCGAATGGTGTAGCCGCCTTTGCCCTCGATATTGACCGGCCTGCCTTCGAGGCTGACCACATGAGGCTGCGGCAGCTTGAGCTCGGCGGATTCCTCGACGGTGATGATGCGTTCGCTGGGGCGGGCATGAGCGGAAAGCACGTTGAGCAGGGTGGTCTTGCCCGAGCCGGTGCCGCCGCTGATGACGATGTTCTGCCGGCCGACGACGCAACCCTGGAGGAACTCGGCGCACTGTTCGCTGACGGAGCCGCGGGCGATCAGGTCGTCGATGGTGAAGGGCACCCAGCCGAACTTGCGGATGGTCATGCACGGTCCGACCAGCGAGAGCGGCGAGATGATGACGTTGAGTCGGCTGCCGTCGAGCAGGCGGGCATCGACCAGCGGCGTGCTGGTATCGATGCGGCGGCCGACGGGCGTGAGGATGCGCTCGATGATGCTCAGCAGCACCTCGTCGCTGAAGAAGGTGCGCGTGGTGGGCTGGATGACGCCGTTCTTTTCGACGTAGATGCGGTCCTTGCCCACGACCATGATTTCGCTGACGTTGGCCATTTCCAGCAGGTCTTGCAGCGGGCCGAGGCCGAACATGATGTCGAGCAGGTCCTTGGCGATCAGTCGCACGACCATGTATTGAGCGAGGTTCTTGGTGACGCTGGGCAGGAAGCGCGGGAAGAGTTCCTCGTACTCCGCCTCGGCGGTGGTGAGGTCTTCGTTGATGGCGTTTGGGTCGAACTTGAGGCTCATCATGTCCACCATGGACGTGACGATTTCGCCGATCATGCGATCGCGGTCGGGGTCGCGCAGCCGTTCATCGCCGGCCTGGTAATCAGTCTGAAACTTGCCCTGGCACTGGCGCACGACCTCGGCGATGGCCAGGCGGTGCAGGTGGGTGTGGACGGTGTGTACGATCAGTTCGTGCTCCATCTTCGGCAGCATCTCGCCCAGAATCTGGCGAAGATGTTCGACCACCTGCCCACTGAAGCCGGCGTCATTTTTGTTGATGTGTCCTGTCACGCGCAGGTTCATCCGCGTGAGCAGGTCGGCATGAACCTTCTGCTCGAACGCCATCAGCCTGCGGTGCATCTCCCGGCGATCATCGGTCTGCACCGCCTTCTTGCCGGGACTCAGGGCCGCGATGGAGAACTGCGCGATCTGCACCTCGTCGCCGAAGTCGATGCGCACCGGCTTGCCCGGCTGCACCTCGACATTGGCCACCCGCGTGCCGCTGCGGCTGAGCGTCTCGACGAACATCTGGTTGCCGCGCCGGGTGATCTGCGCATGCTTGCGGGCCACGAAGGTCGAGCGCAGCGGAATCGTGCAGTCCGTGTCGCGGCCGATGGTGATGGGATCGCCTTCGACGTTGACCGTCGTTCGCGTGTTCGTGCTGTGGTCGTGTAGTAAAAATTCCATAATCAAGAGCAGCGGCAGGAGCAGGAGCAGGAGCAGGAGTGAGGCAGTTTAAGGGTCAGGAATGATCGGCTTTTGCCGCTGCCCCTGCTCCTGCCCCTGCTCCTATCGCGCCGGAAGATTCTTTCGGATCTGTTCCAGCACTTTCGGATTGATCTTGCCCGGCTCCCATTCGGGGATGCGGGGCTCTTCGGGGGCGATGAAAATCTCGAACTGGCCGGTCACTTTCACCATCTTTTCCAGCGTGGAAAGGGCGAGGGCGACACTCTGATCGACATCGATGCTCACCGAGTTGAAGCTGCGGATCGTCCGGCTCTGGTCGCCGCCGCTTTCCTCGGCCAGGGTGTAGGCGCCCACTGATTTGATCCTGACGTTCTGCATCACGATCATCGTTTGCGGAATCTGCCCGCCGGTGAGCATGGGGGCGGCCAGATCGACGAACATGCCCGGGCGCAGGCCGCCGGGGGTGAGATTGCTTTTGATCGGCAGGGCGATGCGCACCTTGCCGGCCTCGATGTCCTGGTCGGCGAATTCTTTGGGGCGGGTGAAGAAGGCGTGCGTGATGACCGCGCCGGTGTCGGCGGTGATCTCCCACTGCTTGCCGCCGGTGATCTGGGCGCGAAGATCATCATCGCGGCCGCTGTTGCTGATGAACGCATTAAGCCCCGTGAACCCCTTGCGGAACACCGGCTTGTCAGGCACCGAGACGCGCTCCCAGTCGTTCACATTGATGCGGTCGTTGGGCTTGATGTTGCGCTTGAGCACGAACACCGTGAACTGCTGCGCCGCCACCTGATCCTTCACGCTCTGAATGTAGAAGCTGAGGATGAGCACCGCGATCACGCCAAGCGAAATGGCGGCGATCACGACCTTGGCTCCTCCAACGGGCGGCGGGGGCGGCGGAGAGCCGGTTGACAACTGACTCATGGATGAAACTCCTCAAGTGGACCAGGCGGGTGAGGCTCGGGCGGACAGGCGGGCGCGGGGCGCCGGCTGTCCGCCGATGACGGCGGGTACCAGAACAACGCACGACACGCCTGCATCGTCCTCTGGCGCCGCGTCATCATACGGAAAAGATTGCGTCCCGTGCGGAGCCGGGTGCGCCAGTCGCAAATAAAAGGCGCCACTTTTTCAGAGCCGCGACTCAACGAGTCGCGGACGTGTGCGGCCTGAAAGGAGCGTCCTTCGCGCGGTGAACGGACGGCATCGGTCGCGCCGAGCATGGCTGTCACACGCATCGGCTTTTCCGAGCCGGATCCGCCATCGGGCTTGGGCGCCGAAGGTGGTTGAAGTATGAACCTGAGTTTCGTTTAAGCCCCACCCGGCCTCCGGCCCCCGGCCCCCGGGGCCTGAGAACTTTTGGGTGGCTGGGGCTGAGTCCGCGAAGCCCCGGCCCAGGCGACCTTCAGCCTTCAGCCTTCAGCCTTCAGCCTTCAGCCTTCAGTTTTCAGTTGCGCCACCTTGCTTCGTGCGCCTGGGCCGGGGCTTGCGCAAAGCCTTCAGCCCCAGCCACCCGGACCCCTCATTTGGCTGTTGATTCGTCTTGATGCGATCAGTCGATCATTTCGGGCCGACTTCGAGGCCGACCTTGGTCGCCTCGCCGTCCTTGATGCTCACCTTCAGCGTCGCTTCGTCCTTGATGACGAACGCGCGCACCTCGTGCCACACCTTCAGTTCGTAATCACCGGCGGGCAGGCCCTTGATGGTGAACTGGCCATCGCCATCGGTCACGGCGAAGTAGGGGGTCGCAAGCACGTGAACGTAGCAGCTCATCCACGCATGGACATCGCACTTGACGAAAACGGCATCCTCCAGCTTGCTCAGGTCGATGTCGCTGATCATCCCTTTGGCGGGCTGGCCCAGGTTCTGCGCCTTGTTGATCTTGGGCATGACGTGGACGTTGTGCAGCGTGGCGTCGGAGTTCTTGAACTGCACCTTCTGGCCCACGACGGCGGCGCTGACGCGCGGCGTGTACATGCAGCCGACCTGATCGATGATCAACGGCTTGGCGGGGGCGGCGAACTTTTTGCCGTCCACGCCCGGCCCCTTGACCACCTGCACCAGCACGTTGGCCAGGCCGTCATCCTTGCCGAAGATCCAGCGTTCGTTGAGCACCGGCTCCTTGTGGGCCTTGGCGCAGAACGGATCCGTCGCCATCTGGAGGACGGCGCGGGGCTTCTTTTCGCCGACGAACTTGACCACGCCGGTGATCGAGCCGCCCTTGTCCTCGGTGCCGCCGACGGACTGGTCGGCGCCGGCGGGAGCGGTGAAGGCCAGGGCGGCGATGCCCAGGGCGGTGCAGAAGAGGTTGCGGAGCGGGTTCATGTTCATCGTGTTTCCTTTCAAGTGGACCGGCACGCCGGCCGGAATGATGCGGCAGACTGACCAGGAGTGGTACTGGTTCAGCATAGGGGAAGAACGCATGGCTGCAAACTCTGCAAGGCTTGCGGGGCCAGGGGTGGCCGAGGGAATTGCAGGCGGCGATGCCAAGGTTTCGCCGATGCAGTTTACCGCGATGAAGCAACCGCTCAGGTGCGGCAAACCGTCGCAGTCGGGCGGATGACGATCCGAGCCGCGACTCAACGAGTCGCGGACGCGAACAGCCTGAAAGAGTGTCGATCGCGCGATGGATGAACGGCATCCGTCGCGCAGCGGATGAGCGGCAGGCGCCCGGTGGTCGCATGGTTGCGAATGCGATGCCCGGCGCGTTTGAGTTCCGTCGTCCAGGGTGTGCATGACCACCCTTGAGGCTGCTCACGTCCGCTACTCGTTGAGTCGCGGCTGAAAACCGCTTGTTTTTCAGCATGTTTGACACTTCTCCATTGCGATGCTACCGTGAATTTTTCCCGACAGGTGCCTGGGTATCGAAGCGATTCGATGGCCTTGGGTGAAAAGGGAAGTGTGGTGAACGGGTGATTTTCCCGTGATTCCACCGCGGACGCGCCGCCGTGATGGGCGATGGTGAGATGTGAAAGTCTCACGCATCAGCGTTCGGTTCATGAGCCACTGTTCATCCGCAACGGATGGATGGGAAGGCGAACCGAGCGTGCCCAGAGCCGGAAGACCTGCCTGTCGAGTTTCACTGTGTGTCCTCGCGAATGGGACGCCGTGGCTCGACCTGTTCCTCCCCCCTGAACAGTCTGCGCCCGGCTATCCGCCCTGACGAGGACGCTTGTCGTCTTTTTCACCAGGGCGGGTATTGCTCCCTCGCGAATCGGAGCAAAGGAGTTCGCATGTCTCAGATCAAGCTGGGTTCGGTGTCTGCTGCGCAGAACAAGTCGGTGAGGAATGAAGGAGGAGGCGAAGCGGCAAGCCGCGGAGGGATGCTTCGCGGGATGGCGGCATGGAGTGTGGGGTTGTGGATGAGTTGCGCTTCGACGGTGCTCGCCACGCCCTTCGCCACGGAGATCGTCGATTTCAAAGGCCCCTTCGGTGGCCCCGCCGGCGGCGGGCTGTACGATGATCCCGCCGTCGTGCTCGGCAAGCCCGCGACGCAGTTCTTCGACAACTTCAACTCCGGCGGCGGGCCGACGCGGCAGCGGCGCGTGAAGATCATCGAGCCGGCGTTCAACCTCGATGCCGAAGGCGGCAACAAGCTCATCGTCACGCTCAACTCGACGGCCGCCGCCGGCGATTCGTACATCGTCGCCAGGTTCGATCAGCCGATCTTCGACAATCCCGCCAATCCCTACGGCATCGACCTGCTCGTCTTCGGCAACGCCTTCTACGTGGGCGGCGGCGGCTTCGTGAACGAGGCCACCAACATGAACACCTTCAACCTCACCACCGGCATCTTCGCCGAGAACGTGAAGGTCTCCGTCAGCCCCGACGGCATCGACTGGTACCGCTACGACGCCGGCCCCTACGGTGACACCGCCTTCCCCACGCAGGGTTACAAGTGGGACCGCGCCGCCGCTTCATGGACCGATGAGGAGATGGATTTCACCAAGCCGGTGAACCCCGCGATGAACGCCCGCTTCGCCCAGGGCGGGCTCACCGCCGCCGACGGCATCGACCTCTACACCGGCTCGGGCGGCGGCACCGGCTTCGACCTCGCGGAGTCCGGCTTCCAGTGGATTCAATATGTCAAGGTCGAAGGCATCCCAGGCTTCGCGGGCGGCGAGATCGACGCATTCTCCACCGTGCGCCCGATGGTCATCGGCGATGACCTCTCCATCTCGCCGGTCAACATCGCGCAGAATACGGCGACGCTTTTCTTTCAGAATCCCGACGATGCGCACGAGCCGCTGCTGGCCATCGAGTTCACGCAGGTAAGCGACATCGCACGGGTGACGACTTCGTTCCTCGATGACCTCTCGGCGTTTGATCCGTTCGAGGGCGATGTGCTGCACGCGCTGTTGATCGACATCGGGAAGATTCTCGGCGAAGGCGAGCCGACGTTCGCGGCGAATCTCTCGCTCCATGTCGGCAACGATTACATCGGCAACGGTGATGACCTGTCACTGCTGCACTGGAGCGGCGAATCGTGGGAATCGCCGGCGTTCACCTTCGACGCGGCGGCGCACATGATCGTTGCCGAGGGCGTGACGAGTTTTTCGCCCTTCGTGCTGACGCAGGCGGCCGCGGCGAGCGTGCCCGAGCCGGCGGCGGTGCTGCTGCTGTCCATCGGCGGCTTCGCGCTGCTGCGCCGACGGCGGCGCGCGGCGTGATGGCTGTGATCCTTTCATCCCAAGCCCGATGGTGAGGCTTTGCGAACCGTCGGGGTATTCGTCTTTCATTTGACACATCGATACCCCGACGGTTCGCAAAGCCTCACCATCGGGCTTGGGTGTTTTCTTTTTTTCACAAGCACAAGGAGGTTGCGATGAAAAGCAAGCTCATCTCCGGCGCCTTCACCCTCGCCGAGATGCTCGCGGTCGTCGCCATCATCGTGATCGTGCTGGCGATCCTGCTGCCGATGTTCGGCCGGTCGCGCGAAGTTGCCCGCCGCGCGATCTGTCTGAGTCAGGCCAGGCAGATGGTCGTCGCCGCTTACGCCTATACGACAGAAAACGGCAACAGCTATCCCATCGCCTACGACTTCATCGAGCGCGGCGATGAAACCCACGCGCGGGCCTGGGATTTGACGACGATCACGCGGATCGACGGGACCATGCGCATCGTGCCGGGCATTCTCTGGAGCGGGCAGGGCACGCCTGAGATTCAACAGTGTCCTTCTTATCGCGGCGAGGCGAACTGGTATGCCGACCCTTACACCGGCTACAACTACAACACCAGCTACATCGGCCATGGCCAGTTCGAGGCGATCGTCGAGCCCGCGAAGAAGTTCCACATCAAGCGACCGGCGGCAACGGCGATCTTCGGCGATGGCCAGTACATCGCCGGCGCGAATAAGTTCATGCGCGCCCCCTGGCCCAATCCAGGCGACGAGTTCTTCAACGGACGCTGGGCCGGCACGCAGGGATTCCGCCATCTCACACAGACCAACGTCGCCTACTGCGACGGCCATGCCGAATCACGCAGGGAACGCTTCATCAGCAATCAGGACGGCGCGGCCAATGTCGCGGTCAACACCGGTTTCCTGTCGTCCGACAATCGCGCATACGGAGGCGAGTGACCGGAGCGATGCCTTGATTTCTCCTCCCTGGAAAACCATCTCAAAACACGATGGCCCTGCGACGGGTGGCTGAAGATGAAAGCGCAGGTGGGCGGCTGGGGCTGAAGGCTTTGCGCAAGCCCCGGCCCAGGCGACCATCGACTTTCAGTTGCGCCACCTTGTTTCGTGCATCCGGGCCGGGGCTT
>CAZYPK010000080.1:0-22348 GCA_964649195.1 uncultured Phycisphaeraceae bacterium | reverse complement strand
TCGCAACCGAATCGGCTCGGCGGGAGCCTCGCCCTCCCATATGCTTTTACCCTGCGGGAAGCTATCAGCTATCAGCATTTCAGACTTCAGCATTTCAAATTTGAAATTTCAGATTTCAGATTTCAGTCTTACCGTTTGGAAACCTTGACAAAGAACAAAGAGAAGGCTGAAGGCTGAAGGCTGATCGCTTCCCGCTCAATTTTTCTTTTCGCCGCCGTTCGTTTCCTGCGGGGCGGACATGGCGAAAAGATCGACCGCTTCCTGCCTGGTCGAGGCGGGCATCACCACGCCGCCGCTGATGATCACGCGCAGGGCCTGCTCGATGGTCAGCGGAAGGTCCAGTATCTCCTCTTCGGGCACGTAAGCCAGCACGCCGGTCATGGTGGGGGAACTGGGCATGAACACGGGGATGCAGACGCTGCCCTGGGCCTGGTCGATGGCGGGGATCGATTCGCCGGTCACCAGCCCGATCGACCAGATGCCCGGCCTTTGATACTGGACCGCGACCACACGTTTGAACCGCTTGGCGTCCTCGCGCTGGCCGAAGAAGAAATCGGTGAGTTGTTTGATGGAGGGATAGACGCTGCGGATGAGCGGGACCTTGGTGACCAGCTTTTCGCCGCGATGGTAGATCTGGTGGCCGATGAAGCTGCCCAGCAGTCCGCCGGCCAGGTAGATCACGATGACCGCGATGATCACGCCCAGCACATCCAGCGGAAAGGGCGAGCGTCGCCACCATTTTTGCAGGGCGTCCTTGCGGGCCATCGTCTCGACTTTCGCCCGGGCCTGATCGGAGTTGGGGCCGCCGGGCAGATCGGCGCGGGCCTTGGCGTCGAGCGTGTCGTAGTAGAGCTTGACCTCCTGCGGGGTCAGTTCGGGGTAAGGCGTCAACTGGACCATCAGGTTGCGGACGCCCTGGTTGATCGGCTCGGCGATCTTGTCATCGACGAACACGTAGCCGGCGGTGAGCACCCAGATGGTCAGCACGCTGGGCATGACGATCGCCAGACCTCGGACGAAAAATCGCCGGAAGTTCTGATTGAAGGTTTCGCGCTTGCCTCGAGCCATGAATGTTTCCCGTTGCCAATGGCCCCCCGGACACCGAGCGGATGATCCAACGGCGTTAGGATACGGGCGATCGTGGTGACAGGAAAGAAGGCGGAGCGGGGGCGGCGCATTTATTGACGGTCACTTTAAGAAAAGCCTCAAGCCCAAGGGTGAGCCCCCGGGGTCCGCCGAACCCTTGGGGTATCGAGCCGGAATACCCCGACGGCTCGCGGACTCGCCATCGGGCTTGGGGCTTTTCTTAATCGGAGGTACATGCGCTTGCCCGGCATTCACGAGACCAACCGAACTTCCGCCAACGATGGCCGATACAATCATTGACGGCTGTTCCGGGGGGTTCCGGCTATTCCCGTGATGAGAAGCATCATGACCGAGGGTTGATGAACGCGCCATCGAACACAACCCGCCCGACCGTTCGACCGCGCCGCCGATGGATCAGGCTGCGTGTCGTGTTCTATGCGCTTCTTCTGCTGGTCAGCATCGCCACGCTGGCCTACGTGCGCCTGACCGATTCGGTCCGCGTGGCGCAGATGGCCGGCGACGCCCTCGCCCGCATGACCGGCGCCGATGTGCGCATCGGCGGCGCGGCCTTCGAACTCAACGGCGTCATCCGCCTGTTCGACATCGAACTGCGAATCCCCAACACCCCCGGTTCCCCCGGATTCCCCGCCTTCCCCGCCTCCCCCGCCCCCACCGGCGGCGACCTGCTCTTCACCGCGGACCAGGTGCTCATCGAGCACAACATCTGGGCCCTGGCCACAGGCGGCCTCGAGGTGCGCAGCGTCAGCCTCATTCGTCCCACCTTCTTCCCCACCGAAGATGTGGACCACGGCAAGTTCACCTTTCAATATCTCAAGCCTCGTTCGATGCCGAAGAAAAAGGAGAAAACCCGGTCCATCGACCTGCCTGACATTCGCCTTTCACAAGCCCTGGTCGTCTTCGGCGAAATCATCGATGGCCGATACCGCGCCCTGCAAACCACGCAGCTCGACGGCGACCTCACCCGTCAACCCAAGGAAACCGGCGCCTACTCCTTCGCCTTGCGGCAGGTGCGCGACGAACGGCCTTTCCTTCTCTCCGGCGACTTCGATCTCTACCACGAAACCATGACCGCCCGCATGCAACTGGGCGCACTCACCCCGGATGACCCGCGCATCGACATGCTGCCCAGGCAGATTCGCACGCTCTTCCAGACCATCAAGCCCACCGGCAACTTCCCGGTCATCCAGTTCGGCTACGACAAGCAACGGCAGTTCAACGCACGGGTCGAAATCGCCGACGGAGGCGTCAACATCCCCTGGGGCGAAACCAATCTCTTCATCGAGCAGACACGCGGCAGCGTCATCATCGAGCAGAACAACAGGCTCACCCTCGACCTCAACGGCCACGCCCGAGGCGTCAACTACGGAGCGGACTACCGGATCAACGGCACCGTCGATGGCTTCGAGGAGGATGCCGCGTTCGAGCTCACCGCCCGGCTGCAAGGCGCGATCCCCCGGAAGCTCGATGACCTTCATCTTTTCCCCGCCGCGGTCCGGTCCATCATCGAGCGCGTCTCGCCGCAAGGCGGATTCGATGTGAGCATCCATGTCGAACGCGACGGCATCAGCGGAGAAATCCTGACGCATGGCAAGGCCAGGGTCATCGACGGCGCGGTCAACTACAACCTGTTCGCCTACCCGATGCAAAACCTCAACGGTGAAGTCGCCTTCGACAACGAACGCATCGAGATCGGCCCCATCACCGGGCGCGGCCCCAGGGATGACCGGGGACGACAGGCCAGCGTCACCATCAGCGGCCATGTCGTCGGCGGCGGACGATGGCCCGGGGTGCATGTCTCGGTCACCGCCGAGGATGCTCCCATCGATCATCACCTGCGCACCGCCCTGGACCCCAAGGATGAACGGCAGATTTACGACATGTTCCTCAGCGATGCCCAGCTTCAGCGGTCGCTCGACGAGGAAACGGGATATCTCCAGTCGTCGAGGCAAAAACTCGAACGGCAGGTGGAGATCGATCTGCTGAAGGTCCGGCGCGAGGGGCTGGCCATCGCTTCGCCGCGCGATGATGCCGGCATCGCCCGCATCGATGCGCAGATCACGAGATTGACATCGCTCAGCGAGCGCCCGGTCTTCGATCTGGGCGGGCTGGCCAGGGCGCAGGTTGACATCCGCACCATCCCCGGCCAGCGCGGGCAGCAACTGACCATCAAAGCCCAATCGCCCGGCATGAACATCGCCTACGAAAACTGGCCCTATCCGCTGACCGTGACCGGCGGGGAATTGCAGATCAACATCCCGGCGATCAACGGCGAGGTCGTTCGCGTCGTCGGCCATGCACGCGGACTCACCGGCGGCCAGGTGGAGGTCAACGGCGTCATGCGGCCGCCCCGCGAACGCCGAGGCCCGCTCGTCCCGGACATTCGCCTCACCGCCGCGAACCTCCCCATCGATCGCCCCCTGCTGGCCTCGATTCCGCCCGATGATGCCAAAATCGTCGGGCAACTGGCCATCGAAGGAAAGATCGATGTCAACGGCCACATCTTCAACGATGACCAACAGAAAATCGATTTCAAGATCGATGTCGCCCTCGACGATGGCAAAGCCACACCCAACCGCGGCCGATATCCGCTGACCGATGTGGATGCCCGCCTCACCATCCACAAGCGCGGCGTCGATATCCAACGCATCAACGCCAGGCACGGCGAAAGCGAACTGGCCGTGGTCGGCACGCCTTCACCCGATGGCCGATCCGCCTCGCTCGCCTTCCACGGCAAAAAGATGACCTTCTCCGAATCGCTGCTCGATCTGATCCCCGGCGAAGAGGCCGCCGTCAAACAGATTCGCCATCTGCTCGATGATCACCAGCCGGAGGGCACGTTCGACTTCACCCTCGATGACCTTCGCCGCGTGGATGGCAAAACGCACTACCGCTTCGCGCTCAAGCCTGATGAGCTCAGCATCCTGCTCAACAAGCAACGCATCGACATGAAGAAGATGACCGGCCACGTGCTGGTCACGCCCGGCCAGGTGCGGTTCAACACCCTGCGCGGCGACTTTGGCACGGGGCTGTTCCGACTCGATGGCACGATCGATACGGGCGTCGCCCCCGCCTATGCCCTGGAGTTCGACATCGCCGCCGACAGCTACTGCAAGGTCACCCGGTCGCTTCTGCCCAAGGGCGCATCGGACGCGATCGACTCCCTGAAACTGGAAGGCGGCTACCGCATCCGCGATGCGAAGCTCGCCATCGACCCCGCCGCCGGCGACAGCCCCGCCATGCGCTTTGACGCCACCGTTCACCTCGATGACGCCAAGGCGGTCGTCGGCGTGCCGCTGACCCGGATGACCGGCGAGGTGAAGATCGCCGTCTCCGAACGGAAGCCGGGCGACATGCCTTCGCTGGAACTGTCGCTGAATCGCATTCGGCTGCGGGCGGCGGATCGCTGGATCGATCCGCTGAGCGTTCGCATCACCAGCGGCGACAAGCCGGGCATGTATGACATCACCCGGCTTCGGGGCGAAATATACGGCGGCATCGTGACCGGAAAAGGCGCGCTCTTCCGCCAGAACGACACCGACCATTACAAAATGGAAATCGCCCTCCAGGAAGTGCGACTCGATCCATTCATCGACCCCAACAATCCCATCCATCAGCCAACCGCCGTCTCGCCGCCGTCGGATATCCGACTCATCGGCGAAGCCCCCGCGGAAGGTTCGCCCAGGGATTCGACGCCGCCTCGCACCGAGCCGATCAACCGCGAACGCGCCGGTCTGCTCTCGGCCAGCCTGGCCATCGAAGGCGCCGCCAACGACGCCCAATCCAAACGCGGACGGGGCGACCTGCGCATCCGCGACGCCGAAATCTACAAGACCCAACTGGGCATCTCACTGCTCCAACTGCTCAACCTCTCCGCGCCTGCCTCGAAATCCTTCGACAAGGTGCAGGCCACCTACCTGATCGATGGCGATGTCGTCCACCTGGACCGCATCAGCTTCGAGGCGCCGACGCTGACCATCTCCGGCAGCGGCAAGATGAAATACAGCACCCTCGGACTCGATCTGAACATGACCAGCGCCAACCCGCGCGGCATCGAGCTGGGACCCATCACCGATGTGCTCAAACTCCTCAAGGATGAACTGGTCAGCATCAAGGTCACCGGCACCCTGACCCAGCCCAAGGCAAGCGTGCAGTCGCTCAAGGGCATCACCGGCGCGGTGGATGAAGTGATCGGCAAGCCCAGGGAAATCCGCCGCATCCTGCCGCCGGTGCGCGAAACGGAAGCGCCGTGATTTAGCCGTTCGCCTTGGCGAACGCGATCCGTCCCGCGCGTGCGTTCACCCCCGCGCCTCCCCCACCACATCCAGCCACTGCGTCAGCGCCGCCGCCTCCAGAATCGCCTCCGGTATCAGGCCTTTCTGCGGCGCGACCTGCGCCGGCTCCATCAGCGGCAGCGTCGCCAGCACGTCCGCGCTGTTCATGCGATGCAGCCAGCGACGATTGGTCATCATCGACTCATCCTGCGGATCGGCGCGCAAGGCGTCATGAGGCGCCAATGTCGATGTTTCCGCCTTCTGTTGTGCCGCGCCTGCCTGCAACCGTTTCACATCGGCTGCGCTGAGATTGGCCATCATCGGATCGCCGGGGTCGGGGATGTAACCGTTGACGACCAGCCCCGCGACATCGCAGCCCGCCTCGCGCAGCAGCCGCACCGTCATCGCCGTGTGATTGAGCGTGCCCAGCCCGGCCCGCGTGACGACCACCACCGGATAACCGATCGCCTGAATCAGATCGAGCACCGTCACCTTCGGATGCTTCGGCGACAGCGGCGCCAGCAATCCGCCCACGCCTTCGATGAGCATCACCTCATGCCCGCGATCCAGCAGCGACAGACACCGCGCCAGTTCATCGACATCCGGCTGCTCCCCGATCAGCTCCGCCGCGACCGCAGGCGCCAGCGGCCGGGCATACCGAATCGGATTGATCACATCGAGCATCGCCCGGCAATCCGCAAAATGCGCCAGCGCCTCCGCATCCTCGCTCACCAGCCCTTCGCGCTCCCTGCGACATCCCGAAGCGAACGGCTTGCAGACCCCCACCCGCCCCGCGCCCTGCCTGCGCAGCGCCGCCGCGATGGCGCACGTCGCCACCGTCTTGCCCACGCCCGTGTCCGTGGCGGTGATGAAGAGGCCCGGTTGGGTCAGACGTGGAAGGCGTGAAAACATGAGCGAATCATAGCTCACCTGGGCGAAGCGGCCTCAGGCTCCGCCACCTCAAGCTCCACCTCCTTGAAGCGCACCTCCATCGCCTCGCCGATGTGCAGTTGCAGCGCAAGGTGGCCGCGCCGGGCGAGCTTCGCATCGGTCAGATCGACGCAAAGCCGACCGTTGATCCACGTCTGCACGCGCGGGCCGATGGCGCGAATCTCATAGCTGTTCCAGTCGTTCTTTTTCACATGGGCTTCGCCTGATTTGTCCCAGAGCGTGCCGCGACCGCCGGACTCGACGAGCTTGCCCCACCAGCCCGGACCGATGTCCGCCTGCGGTCCGCCCAGTTCACGATCGCTTTTCATGGCGGCGCGAAAGAAGATGCCGCTGTTGCCCGCATCGCCGATGAGTTTTACTTTGAGCTTGAGATGAAAATCGGTGACGACCATCTGGCTCACGAGGTAGCGATACTCCTTCAAACCGCCGGATTTCCCGACGATTTCTTCCTGCTCGACCCTCCAGTATTTCCCGTCGCCCACCCAGTTGGACAGGTCCTGACCGTTGAACAAACCCGGCGCGTTGTTGGCGGTGGCCAGCAGCGGCGTCTGCGAAGGGCTGGCCATGTAAGCCACGAAATCGCGCAGTTCATCTTCCTTCAAATGATCGATCAGGCCCTGGGGCATCATCGAGTTGTCGCTGAGCCTGCGAGTCTCGATTTCATTTTTCGGAATGACGACGCTGCCGCCGGTAGTCTTGAGGGTGAGTGCGGAATCATCTTCGCGTTCGAGGATGCCGACGATGATCTGGTCATCTTCGGTGCGCACCTCCGTGGCCTGGTAGTCCCTGCCGATGAGCGCGTTGGGATCGACGACGTTCTGGAGGAGGTAGTCGAGGTTGTTGCGATTGGATCCGGTGATGTCGGGGCCGACCTTGCCGCCGGTGCCGAAGAGGAGGTGACACTGCTGGCACGACTGAGCGAAGATCGCCCTGCCTCGCGCCAGATCAGGTTCGTACTTCGTCGGCTTGTTGAGCAGCGCGGTTAGTTCAACGATTCGCTTCTGCTTGTCGGCAGGCGTGTCATTGACCCTGCCCCAGAGATCGGTGATGGCGGTCTGAAGTTTTTCATCCTTGATCAGGCGAAGCTGGCGCACCGCATCGGCGGGCACATCGCCGCGCGGGATGGTTTGACTCCCGATCGCTTCAAGCAAAACCTGCGCGTAAGCGGCGCGGGCGGCAAGGGTGCCGATCGCCGCCTGCTTCTCCGGCAGTGAAAAGGTCTTGTAATGTTCGATCAGGATGGCCGGTGTTTTCGCATCGTCGTAGGTGGCCAGCCCCTTGATCGCCTCACTGCGCAGCGCCTTGTCGGCGACAAGCTGGTGCAGCAGCGGCGCCAGGTCCGCGGCCTTGGCATTGAGCAGCGACTCAAGCGAACGCCTTCGCGCCGCGCCATCGGCCTTCTCATCCATCAATGTTTTCTTGTGAGCGTCAAACGCCGACGCATCACCGAACACGATCGCCAGCGACTGCGCCAGCTCGCGCACCTGCGCATCCTTGCTCTGCTTGAGTTGCCTGTAAACCTCCGGCCAGGCCTTGGGCATGTCGATCTTCCGCCGGCCTTTGAGCGCGTCGTTGATGCCCTTGAGAATGTCCAGATGAAAGGAGGCATCATCAGAAGCTCCAAGCACCTCGACAAGCGCGGTGATGCCGTCGTCGTTGCCACTGGTGTTATCGAATGCAGCAGCCGCGCTGATTCCGAAGCAGACACAGCAGATAAAAATAATGATCCGACGCATTGCACATCACTCCGCGAGTTGGACAAGATTTACATACCGAACAGGGTTCTGAGATTTTGGATCAAAGTCCTCCGCGCGCACTTTCTTGCCCAAATACTTATGGCGTATCCTTTCGTCCGCAATACGACCGACAAACTCGTATCGATCCGCTTCGATGGCCCGCGAGCCGTCATGATCGGCTGCCCGCTTGGTTGAGCCGCCAGGCACCCAGGTTTGTGGTCGATAGACCTCACGAATGATGCGGTCATGAATGCAAAAAACAAGCTCGACTTTGTTTCGGTTTGGCCCGACCTTCCAGGCGCTTCGTGTCTGATCGTAGATCTCTTGTGAACTCATCGAAGAGCGATAGTGGGTCACATTGATGAGTAAGGAGGGTTCATCAATTCGAACCTCATCGGATTCGAGCATGCGGGCAATCTCAAGCACCGATCCACGAGACCCAGACCGGCTGCCATGTCCGCGAACTTCATTGGTGAGCTTGTTCACATCAACAAGGTCGATGGCGATCGATTCCACGAGCAAGGCATCCTTCTCATTCTCCAATCCATACTTGAGAAACTCCAAAACCGGCTGCAATCCGAGATGTCTGAGGTCTTCGATAATTTTCACCTTTTCGCAGTCGCCACGGTCCTTCAGATGGGCAAAAACACGGTTGCCTTTGCCCTTTCCGATGTAGAAGGGATGGCCGGTTCGCGGGTCAATATAGAGATACACATACCACTTCAGTTCTTCGCAGACCTTCTTCGAGAACATGATTCATTCCTTCTCTCTTTGACGCAATCGATGACGGACAGAGTCCCGCACTTCCTCCCATGGAACGCCGTTGTCCGGATTTGCCTTGATGTCGGCAACGCGACGTTCAAGTTCCGCAATCTGCTCCTCCGTCAGCGGCGTCGCCTCCATCTCGATGCGCATTTCCTCCTGGAGGAAAAGTATCAAGAGTGACTGATGATCCCAATCGAGTTGCCGTGCCGCACTCAATATTTCTTCGAACGTCATCGGTAGCCCTCTGGATGTCTAATCATGTTGAATGAATCACTTCACCGTCGCTGCCAGCGTTCGGGGGATTGTCGATTGTGATGCAATGCGATGATCACGACTTGCGAAGCTCGTATGCGATAGAGGATTCGATAGGGATAAACGCGCAGCCGTTGGGCGCGAATGTCCCGGTGAATCGGCGGATGCAGATCAGGCTGGCGACATATCAAGGCGATTGCGTAAGCCACTTCCGAGGCGAACATGTCGCCGCGCCCGGCCTCCTGCTGTTCGTACCAGTCGAACGCCGCGTTGAAGTCGCGCCTTGCCGCCGCCTTGAAAAGATGAGGCCATGTCATCGGCCGTGCCTCGCGCGAGCTTCACGAAGAACCTCCGCCCAGGGAACACCTTCTTCGGGATGCGCATCATCGGCGACGATCCGGCGATCAAGTTCCGCCTTCTCTTCCTCCGTCAGCGTCATGGTTTCGGAGGACATCTGATCGAGGATGGCCTGCATCAGTTGGATCAGATCCTCGCGAGGCATCTGCCGAATCTCTTCAATCATGGTGGACACCGTCATGACGCTGACTCCTGAAGCCTGATCTGCCGACTTATCATACGATTCTTCGCCCGATCCTTGAGGGTGTCAATCACTTCACCGCCGCCACTCTTCGCGCAATATACTCCCGCACCACCGGCACCTTGCTCGCCGCCGCCAGCTTCAGCGCCCGTGTCTTGTCCGCAGCCACCAGCGGCTCGATCGCATACCAATACATCAGCGGCAGGTTCTGATCGTTCTTGTCTTCCTCATGTTTGATCAGTTCCTCGACGATCGCCCATCGCTGTGCGTGAGGCATTCGCATCGCGGCAGAGGCAAGATACAAACGCACCACCGGCGATCCATCCTCCTTCGCCATCTGCGCCATCCTCGCGGCGACACCATCGGAAACGGTGAAATCCTCCAATTCGCTCTGCATCGCCCAGCCTCGCACGTGCTCGTGTTTGCTTGAGAGTAGTTCAAGGATCAACGCCTCATCCACCGCGCCGATGGAGTGCAAGGCCCACAGCGCACGAAGCCGGCGCGTTTCGTCCTCATGGGTCCGCAGCATGCGAAGAAGCGATTCCTTCGCGCGGGTCAGTTCCTTGCCTGCGGCGGCGCGCTCCTGAAGCTGCCTGCGCGCCTGCCGCACCCACCAGTCGTTGGCGTGCAGTTGCAGATTGACGAGTTCACCGGCGCTGAGTTTGGAAAGATCGATGTTGGACACCGGCCGGGGCGCGCCATTCTTCACATAATGAAACTTGTAGATGCGGCCGGTGCCGAATCCGGTCGTCTGATCGTGCGGCTGCACCTGATGGCAAGGCAGCTTGTCGTACCAGTCGCAGACGAAGACGCCGCCGTCGGGCGCGATCTGCAAGTTCAGCCCGCGGAACCACTGATCCTGACTGCTCATCCAGCCCGCGCCGCGATCGCCGTTTTTGGGCGAGCGATCGTGCGGACCGAACTTCGCCGTGAAGCCGGAGCCTTTTCTCTCGATCCAATCGATGTGAATTCTGTTGGCGTGAATGTTGCTCATAAATAGCTGGTTGCGATATTCAGCGGGGAAATTGTCGCCCAGATAAACCATGCAGCCGGCGAAGGCGGCGGCGTAATGACTGTGCGTGCGGATGGTTTGAATATCGGCGAACGTGTTGGGATTGAAATGGCTGCCGGCCTGCCGCTTGTAGCGGCCGCCTTGTGCGACGTGATAGATGTGCGGGATCACGCAGGCGGTGATGAACGCCTGGCCGTGGTCGTTGAAATCGACGCCCCACTGATTCGAGCCGCCTTCCGCGAAGACTTCGAAGATGTGCTTCGTCGGATGATAGCGCCAGACGCCGGCGTTGATGCCGATGCGATCCTTGTCAGGTGTGCCCGGCTTGCCGACCTTCGAATGCGTGAACACTCCCTGGCAACCATAGAGCCAGCCGTCAGGCCCCCAGATGAAACTGTTCAAGGTTTCATGCGTGTCCTGCCAGCCCCAGCCGTCGAGGAGAATTTCCGGGGGGCCATCGGGCTTGTCATCGCCGTCACGGTCGGGAATGAAAAGCAGATGGGGCGGCGTGCCGACATAGACGCCGCCGAAGCCCACCGCGATGCCGGAGGCGAAGTTGCCCTTGTCCCAGAAGAGTTTTTTGGTGTCGAACCTGCCATCGCCATCGACATCTTCGAGGATGACGATGCGATCGTTGCCTTCCTTTTTCCAGTTGGGATAAGAGAGATTTTCAATGACCCACAACCGGCCACGCCCATCCTGCGCATAACCGATCGGCTGCACAAGATCAGGTTCGCCCGCGAACACCTTCACCGCGAAACCATCGGGCAGGATCATGTTCTTCGTGGTCTCTTCAGGCTTCTGATAATCACCCGGCGAAGGGGTGCGGTTGAGCTGCGCCATCGCAGTGGAAGCGACCAGGAGAATCGCAACGAAGGCGCAATGACGGTGGAACATGCGATGAATCCTTGTGAAACCGTTGGAGCGGATGTTGGAGCAAAGGACGGAACGAGGCGACGATTGCCCATTGCCGGACCAAGCGTATCGGTTACTCACGTCCATGACCAGGGTCCCAGACATGCAGGCCTGAACCACACGATGACAGCGAAGACGACAAGACAGATGACCGTGAACACCACCGCAGCCACTGCGATGATCATGAACCGATTCAGAACCCGGTCGTGATGATCAGGCGGGCGCACGATGATGAAGGTGGAGGGGTCTTCGGGATCGAACGGGGTGCCGCACTCCGGGCAGCGGGGCTTCGGCAAGCCACCGAGACAATAACCGCAGTTGATGCAGTGTGGAACGGACATGTCATGCATTGTAAGCGGACGATCAGGATTGCTGACGCTACAATTGAAGAATGAAATTTCCCACGATCTATGATGAACTCTTCGAGGCCCGCGATGAAGCGGAGCGACTCGCCATCTCAAACAGGATGACGATGGAGGAACGATTCTTCGCGGGATATGAACTGTTCAAACGTGAAGTGGAACGAATGAAGACGAATATGCGAAAGCGGTTCCCATGGATGAATGAACTCGAAGTCGAACGTGCCGTCCGGCATCAGCTCGATATGTTGCGGGAACCCAAGGAACACACACCATGATGAAGGTGAACTCCGTCTTCCATCCGCCCAACACTCAAGCATGATCGCCTCGCATGTTGACGACCTCATCTCTCCGCATCCTCGACCTTGGCCACATGCCTTACGCGCCTGCGCTCGACCTTCAGCGGCAGATTCACGCGCAGGTCGTTGCCGGCGATGCTCAGCCAACCGTGCTGCTCGTCGAGCATGATCCGGTGATCACCATCAGCCGCCGCAAGAGCGCGACGCAACATCTGCTTGCCTCGCGCAAACTGCTGGCGACGCTGGGCATCGATGTGCAGGAGACCGATCGCGGCGGCGACGTCACCTATCACGGGCCGGGGCAGCTTGTGGCTTATCCGATCGTTCGCTTTGCGCCGCTGAATCTGAATGTGAGCCGGTATATGAGGCTGCTCGAACAGGTCATCATCGATGCGATCGCGCCGTTTGGCATTGAAGGGTTGCGCGATGGTTGTGCGACAGGCGTATGGGTGCGGATGCGCGAAGCCGCGAAGCGGCAAAGCGGAATGGAAGATCACCGACATCCGACGCCCGATCCCGATCCATCCTGCGCCGTCCTCGCCGCGGACACCGCCAAGATCGCCGCGCTGGGCGTTCGGCTGTCGCGCAATGTTTCGCTGCATGGCCTGGCGCTGAACGTCACCACCGACCTGTCACACTTCAACACCATCGTGCCTTGCGGCCTGCTCCATCGCGCGGTGACCAGCATGGGGCAGATTCTCGGCGACGCGACGCCTTCGATGGAACAGGTGAAGGCGAGCCTGGTTCGATCGCTTGAACATCATCTGACGCAACCTGTTGTCACCGGCCCGCGCCGCGTTGAATCGGAGCGGCGTACCACGCCAGCGTGAATCGGAAGTTTGCCGGCGCATCGGGTTGGGCCGGGCTGCCGGTGATGGAGAAGGCCCAGACGCCGGTGTCGGGGAAGGTGGTGTGCAGAAGGTTCAGGAAGGCGGCGATGGTTCGATAGCGGCCGGTGCCTGCGATGGCGATGGGTACGGTGTCGTAGTGGGTGCCTCGCGTCGATTGGCCGGGCTGGATTTCGTTGAGTTGAAGCTGCTGCTCCGAGGCGAGCTTGGTGATCAGCGCCAGCCGCTGGTTGACCGCGCTGACCGCCTGAAGCCGCAGCGGACTCTCGACCAGCGATTGCTCCACGACGGCCAGTTCGCGCCTCAGATTGGTCAGGGCGACGGCCATGTCGCCCGCCTCCTTTCGGCGATCCTGAAGCTCGCGTTCGCGCTGCACCATTTCACTCTGCTGCCTGACCAGCGGATGAACGCCCAGGGCATAGACGACCAGCGTCAGGGCCAGGCAGACGCCCGCGCCTGCCGCGTCGATGCGAAGCCAGGGATGTTTGATGTTGCTTGGGTTCATGACGATTCTCTGCTTCGGTTTTCATCGTCTGCGGGAACCCATCCACGGGAGTGGATGGGCGTTGGCGATTTTCCGTTTTCTCATTTTCCCGTTTCACCGAGCGTGCAGCCGATGCGGAAGCTCACCGCTTCGCCGCCGCCAAAGGGTGCGAGCTTCGATTCGATGAGCGTGACGCGATCGAACAGCCCCGTGTTTTCCAGGCGAAGGACATACTGCGAGATCGCCGCCTGCGACCGGCCCATGCCGGCGAGCGTCAGCGTGTATCGCTGCTGTGCGACGGCTGTTGCGGCGGGCGACACGGTGGAACCATCGGACGCCGCCACGCCGGGCAACGATGTCGCCGCCTCGGAGACGGGCGCCAGTTCACACTGCGAAAGCACGATCCGCCGGCTGTCGATCGACGCCGGGTCCGGTTTCTCCCTGGTTGAGATGGCCGTCGTCAGCCCCAGTCGATCGGTGTCGAGCAGCGCCCGGTGCAGGCTGGAGGCGGCATGGTCGTCCTCTTTCATCTCCCTGGCCAGCAGGGCCAGCAGGATGCTCCAGTTCGGCTGGCTGCCGACGGCCATGCTTGCCGCCAGGGTGAGTCGGGCCTCCTGAAGTTTCGGCGCGACGGTTTTCATTTCCTGATCGGTCTGCGCGATTTCCTGCATCAGCCGGGAGACATCGTGCTCGATGATCTGATCGCCCCGGCCCCACATCGCCTGGAGCGTGCCGTAGGCCGCCACCAGCAGCGCGCAGTAAACCGAACAGATCGAGACCCATCGCCGAATGCGATGGTGCCGCTGCCGCGCCATTCGCCGCGGAATCGGAATAAGGTTGGCCTGCATCATGTTGAATACTCCCGCTCCCTCAACGCTCGCCCGCATGTTGCCGCGCGGACCTTCCCCTACTGTTCATACTTCGACAGTCCCAACGCCATGCTCAACATCGGCGATGCGTCATGCCGGCCGGCGCCGCCCCTGCACGCGCACAGTTCGCCAAGCTTTGCGGTCACCACCTCCATCTGCATGGCCTTGCCCCACAACTCCGCCAGGCCCGGCACCGCGCCGCCGCCGGTCAGAATCAGGTGATCGATCCCTTCGCTTCGATGCTGCTGAAGCGCATAGGTGAGCGACACCTTCAATTCCTCCATCACATCCGCGCCGTGGGCGCAGATCAATCGCCGGGGTTCGTTGAAGCCGTCTTCGTTGGCGGTGCTGCGCCGATCCGCGGCCTGCTCCTGCTGGGCCGGTGAGCCGCAGCCGACCTCGCTGAGGATCAGGTCGGCGGCGGATTCATCGATCTGGAGTTTCTCGCGCAGGGCGGTGCTGAGTTTTTTCAATCCGCCTTCGGTCAGGACACGCTCGAACACGATCACATCCTGCCGCAGCACCACCAACCGGGCCGCGTTCCAGCCGAGGTCGAGAATGGCGGTCATGACGCCGGCGCCTTCGACGCCGGTCCCCTGCCTGAGCGCGAGCGGCAGACAGGCCCGCGCCATCGCCAGCCAGGGCACGTCGATGCCGATCACTTCCATGTTGGCCGCCTCGAACAAATCGACCAGGTGGTTGGCTTCCGAATGCGGGCACGCCGCCGCCATCACCGCGCATGATCCGCTCTTGCCCGATGGCCCCGAAACACCACCAACGCCGGGCAATTCCCAGTGAACCAGCTCGAATCCCGAAGGGTCCTGCTTGTGAATGCGGGCCAGCTCCACGCGGGCGATTTCATCCACCGGCGCCCCCGATTGCCGCGGCGGCAGCGAGAGCGAGCCGACCAGCAGCGATTCACCGGGAGCCGACAACACCACGCGCTGCCCGGTGAAACCTTGGCGGAACAGAATCTCTCCGAGGTTCGTGATTTCATCCTGCTCGACCGCCGCGCCGGTCCTGCCGCGCGGCACCGCCGTGGCCGCCACCACGCGAGCCTTGGCGCCGCGACCGGCCACCTGCACCGCCTTGATGAAGCGGCTGCCGATGTCCACGCCGATGGGCCCCGCTGTGTTTCTTCCTGTCCATCTCATGAGTCTTTCCTTCCCGCGACCCATCCACAGGAGTGGATGGGCGTTGTGCATGTTCCGTTCATCTTCCGGCCGAGGCCGTCAGATCGAACAGCGGCAGGAACATGCTCACCGCCACGAATCCGATCACCAATCCCAGCAGCATCAGAATCACCGGCTCCAGAATGCTCGTCAGCGAGCGGACGACCGTGTCGTTCTCTTCATCGAGAAAATCAGCGACGGTCAGCATCAGCGGCGCAATCTGCCCGCTCGATTCGCCGTTGCGCAGCGCCTCATAGACCGACGAGTTGATCAGCTTCTCATCGGAGAATGCGGAACTCATCGGTTCGCCATGCGTCACCGCCTTCTCGGCGCGGGCGAGCATCTTTTCATAGTGCATGTTGTTCGAGGCCTGCTTGACGAGGCCCAGCACATCGAGCAGCGGCAGATAGCTGTCGAGCAGGATGCCCATGAGCCTGGCGATCTTGGCGGTGGCGAAGTTGCGGAAGATCGGGCCAAGGATGGGCGTGCGAAGGATAAACGTGTCGCGCACCCTTTTGCCGCCGGGCGTTTTCTGCCAGGTGACAAAGCCGCCGATGATGACCGCCAGTCCGCCCAGAATCGCCCACCAGTAGTTTCGCAGCACAAAGCTGATATCCATGAGCATCGCGGTGGAGCCGGGCAGCGGCGTGTCAAGCTGCTCGAAAAGGCCTGCAAAACGGGGCAAAACAAACGTCATCATGAGCATCAGCACGCCCAGCGCCACGCAGATCAGCAGCGACGGATAGATCATCGCCCCGCCGATGCTGCTGCGCACCTGAACCTGCTTGCGGGTCAGCGCGCCGATGCGCTCGAGCATCATCGGCAGACGGCCGGCCGACTCGCCGGCGGCGATCAGGCTGCGCGTGACCACATCGAAATACTCCGGGTGCGTCTGCATCGCCTCCGACAGCGGCACGCCTTCTTCCACCTTCGCACGCACATCGGAGACGACCTGTTTGAACCCCGGCTCGCGCGTCTGCCGTTCCGAAGCCTCCAGCGCCTGCACGATCGGCGTGCCGGTCTTGATCAGCACGTAGAGCTGCTTGCAGAACGATGAAAGCTGCTTGAGCCGCGTGCCGCTGCCGGCCATCCTTCGCCGGCGCTGTCCCATCGATGCGCCGCCGCTGCTCTCGCTCAGCTCGGTGACGTGCAGCCCCTGACGGCGCAACTGCTCGCGGGCCTCGGCGAAGTCATTGGCCTCGACGACATCGGCGATCAACCGCCCCGCATTGTCCCATGCGCGGTAGGCAAGTCTCATGCGACCTCCCTCGTCCTGGGCGCGATTCCCGCCGCCGGATCGCTGCTGACATCATCGATGCGGGTGACGCGAAGCACCTCCTCGAGGCTGGTCTTGCCTTCCAGGGCCAGCAGCACGCCTTCATCGCGCAGCGACAGGTCGCCTCGCTCCTGAAGCTTGTCGCGCAGCTCGTGCGTTGCCGCGCCGCGGTGAATCAGGCGGCGAAGGTCATCGGTGACCTCCATCATTTCATAGACGCCCACGCGGCCCTTGAATCCGCTGTTGTGGCACTGCGGGCAGCCGGCGCCTTTGCGGAAGCTGCGGCCCTGGCCCCGTTCCCTGAGACCGGCATCTTCGAGCACCGAGTTTTCGGGGTAATACTTGGTCGCGCAGGCGGCGCAGACCTTTCGCGCCAACCGCTGCGCCACGACGCCGTTGATCGCGCTGCTGAGCAGGTAGGGTTCGATGCCCATGTCCAGCAGTCGCGCGACGGCGCCGGGGGCGTCGTTGGTGTGCAGCGTGGCGAGCACGAGGTGGCCGGTGAGGGCGGCCTGCACGGCGACGCGGGCGGTTTCCTGGTCGCGGATTTCGCCGACCATGATGACATCGGGATCCTGCCGCAGAATCGAGCGAAGGCAGCGGGCGAAGTTGAAGCCGATCGCCTCCTGAACGTTGATCTGGTTGATGCCGTCGAGCTGATATTCGACCGGGTCCTCGACGGTGAGGATGTTCAGTTCGGGGCTGCGGATCAGGTCCAGCGCCGAGTAGAGCGTGGTGGTCTTGCCGCTGCCGGTGGGACCGGTGACCAGCACCAGTCCGTGCGGCTGCTTGAGGACGCGGACGAACGAACCCAGCGCTTCGCTGCGGAAGCCCAGGTCTTCCAGACGCACGCTCAGGTTGGCCTTGTCGAGGATGCGGATGCAAAGCTTTTCGCCCAGCAGCGTGGGCATGCTCGATACGCGCAGGTCGATGTCGCGTCCTTCGGCCACGATGCGCACGCGGCCTTCCTGGGGCATTCGCTTCTCGGCGATGTCCATCTTGCCGATGACCTTGACGCGCGAGACGATCGCCGCGTGCATGCCCGGCGGCGGCTTCATCAGGTCGCGCAGCACGCCGTCGATGCGGTACCGCACGCGGGTGCCCTTCCTGTCCGGCTCGATGTGAATGTCGCTGGCGCCATCCTTGATCGCGGTGAGCAGCGCCACGTTCACCAGGTTGATGATCGGGCTGCCTTCGACCATCTTGTCCAGGTCGGTGGCCGGCCCTTCATCGATGGTCTCGCGCTCGATGACCTCGACATCGCTCTCGACCAGCGAAGTCAGAAACGCATCGACATCGACATCGCCCGAAGCATACTTCTTGAGGTACTCGCGGATGTTCTGCTCCATCGCGAGCACGGGTTGGATTTTGCAATTGGTCAGCCGACGCAGGCGATCGATCACCGGCAGCGACTGCGGCTCGGCCATGGCGACGGTCAGGGTGCTGCGCACCTTGAACATGGGGATGACGCACATGCGCGCCAGTTCATCCTCGCCGATCATTTTCACCAGCGCCGGGTCGATCAGGCCGTGACGCAGCGCGACACCCTTGACACCCAGGCACTTGGCCAGCGACAGCACGAGCGTCGCCGGGGAAATGACCCCCTGCTCGACGAGCATCTCGCCGAGCATGCGCCCGCTGGCGCGCTGCTCGGCCAGCGCCTTGTCAAGCTGCACAGGCGACAGCGCGCCATCCTCAAGCAGCGCTTCGCCGATCCGTTTTTTCCGGGGTTGGAGGTTCATTCATTAGTTCCGGGTTCCGAGTTCCGGGTTCCGAGTTGAAGAGGAAGAGTGCGATTTCCTCTCAACTCGGAACCCGGAACTCGGAACCCGGAACTTTCCTTATTCACAGGAAACTTCTCACCGCGGTGGTCACGTCTTCGTACTGCTCGAACGTCGAGGCCAGTTCCGTGAGGGTGAACACTTCGCGGACGGTTTTGTTGACTGCGCACAGCTTGAGCGCCTGCCCCGACTGGGCCACGTAATCGTTGATGTCCATCAGCGCTTCCAGGCCCTTGCTGTCCACAAACGCCAGCTTCGAGGCATCGACCACGCAGCGGCCCAGGCAGCGGGAATAGATGTTGATCGCCCGCTCCTTGAACCGTTGGGCATCCTCCTGCACAAGCGGCCCCTGCGGCACGAGCACCGTGATGGCGCCAAGTTTTTGTTCGGTGATGTCGAGCATTCAAACAAGTTCCGAGTTCTGAGTTCTGAGTTCTGAGTTCTGAGTTCCGAGTTCTGAGTTGATTGGTTTGCAACTCAGAACTCGGAACTCAGAACCCGGAACTTACGCCTCACGCCGCCTCCGCATGGGTGGGGATGGTGAGGATGAAGGTGCTGCCCTTGTCGATTTCGGATTCGACGGTGATGTCGCCGCCGTGGAGTCGGATCATGTCGCGGGCGATGGCCAGGCCCAGGCCGGTGCCGACGATGGTGTCCACGCGGCGGTCCTGGGCCCGGTAGAACTTCTCGAACACCTTCTGCTGGTCCGCCTGCGCGATGCCGATGCCGGTGTCGCGCACCTCGAAGACGAGCCTGCCATCGGCGATGTCAACATTCACCGCCACGCGCCCGCCGTTGGGCGTGTACTTCAGGGCGTTGCCCACCAGGTTGTGCATCGCCAGTTGCAGCTTGTCGCGGTCGGCCTGAATGATCGGCAGCTTGGGCGCAAGGTTGAACGCCAGGGCGATGCTCTTCTCCCTCGCCTGCGCTTCGTAGTCATGAAGAAGCTCGGCCAGGATCGTGTCCAGGTGAACATCATCGTTGGCCAGCTTGAGCGAGCCGGCCTCCATCTCCGCCACCTTGAGCATGTCATCGACGATGCGCTCCAGCCTCGCCGACTCCTGGTTGATGACGTTCAGCGCCTTGGCGCGAAGCATCGGATCGTTCTCCCCCTCCTCCAGCGCGGTCTCGACATAGAGGCGGATGTTCGTCAGCGGCGTGCGCAGCTCGTGCGTCGCCTGGGCGACGAACTGGTTGCGCGATTCATCGGCCACGCGCTGCTGCGTGACATCCTCGATCAAAATCATCGCGGCGGCGGAATCATCCTTGCGCACCGGACGGACGTGATAGCGAAGAATCCCCTTGCCTTCATCGGTCTGCGTTTCCACTTCGATCGTGCTGCGACGGCGCGTCTGCCCCGTCGCCGCCTCGGTCAATGCGCCGAGGATGTTCGGATCGCGCAGGAACTGACCGGCAGCTGCGCCGATGATCAACTCGCGCTGAGCCTGAAGAAAAGTGGCGGCTGCGCCGTTGGCGTAGCGCACGGTCATGCGTTCATCGACCAGCACCATGCCCTGGCTGATGGCGTCGCAGGCGCCGCGCAGGTCGGCTCCGCCCCGGCCCACGAGCGTCTCGCGCGTCTTGTCGAGCAACGCCTGGCGACGCAGTTCGGAACGGTCCGCCAGCAGGCGGTTCCAGGCGTCGGCCTCCTTGCCGTAGGTCGGGTTGAGCGACAGGGCGTTCTCGTTGTCCTCGCCGCCCTGCATGGCCAGCAGCGATTCGCGGATGGCGCTGAGCGAACGCAGCCGCGATCGCGTGGTGCGATAGACCAGCAGCACCGCCATGAGCGAAGCGGCCCCGATGAGGGTCAGCCCGGTCTGCGCCTGGCTTTGGAGCCAGATGGGATATTCGATGGCGCCGGCCAGTTCCAGCGTGGCGGTGCCGCGGTTGCCGATGAGCAGCGGATAACTGGCGGCGGCGTCGCGGTCGGTGAGGGTGGCGACGGCAGCCTCGTTGCCTGAACCGACCCAGGTTGCGGGCAGTTTCTGCAAAGTGATTCTCGAAGGGTCCGCATCGGCGACGATCTGACCATCGGGCATCACGATGCGGCAGCGCGACAGATCGTGCTGCGTGGTCGTGTCGGTGACCATCCGTCGAAGCGCCGACAGTTCATCGGCGGCAAGCAGGGCCTCGGCCGAGGGCGCCAGCAGCGCGCCGATGGTTTTGATCTGATCGCCGCGCTGCCGGCGAAGCGTCTGCGTTTCGGTGCGCAGGGTCCACCAGACGCCTGCCGCGATGGATGCGACGAGGATCGCCGCCAAGGCGATGCCGATGAACGCCACCGCCGACTCGCCCCGAAGCAGAAGGCGATGCGGGCGGCCCGATGACTGCGCTGTTGAATGGACTGCCTCCAAAGCTGCTCCCCTTCCTCGAAGAGTTCACGGTTCCCGATGAGCATCGGGCACCGCCTGAAGGTTCGTTAGCGGTTTGAAGATCAAGCGATGACGAAGGCGGCCGGAGATTCCGGTTGTAACGGCTGCGGAAAAAGGGAAATGGAAAATCGATCGAAAAAGCCGGCGTTGACCTTGGCGTGGTTTCCATGCCAGGGGCCGGCCGCCTCCGGGACCGTTTAATTCCCTGGGTTGCGTGCGGTCCGAAATGACCAATCGCAATCGCCAAATCTCAAACAAACTCCAATGCCGAAGAAAACCGGCGGAAATCATGCGCGATCCGAATTCCGTTTTTTCATTTCCGCATTTTGGAGCTTGTTTGGAACTTGAGCTTTGCCGTTTGGAGCTTTCCAGCGAAGGCGGCTCGGAAAACCAAAAGGCCCTGTCATTGAGTCGCGGCTCGGACAAGGCGGCCGCGCTTCATGCGAAGCCCGGTTCATGCCTTCAATACATGTTGTACCAGTTGCCGGTGTAGCGAACCTTGATCTGGTGGACGCTCCTTCGCTCGGCATGGGCGTCAAGAAAAAGAATGGTGACGGATTCGAGTTCGTTCATCCAGCGATGGCCGAAGACCGAGCCTTCGACGGACGGCCCCAGGGCGATCTGTTTGGCCAGGCGGTCGGACATGATCGGCACCAGCGCGCCGTTGTTCGAGGTGATGTGCGTCGGCCAGCCGATCGGATCGCAGGTCGGATCGGCCTGGATCGAAGGAAACATTTTGGCTCCGAATTGACGAGGCACCCACCAGTTGCGAGGCGTGATCGAGAAGTGATCGTAGCCGGAGTTGAAGAACGCCAGGGCGGCGTCCCAACTCGCGACCGTCCTGGGAAATTGCGGCGTGGCGGGGCAGTCCCACATGCGATGATCGTCCAGCCCATACCTGGCCATCGCACGCGGAAAGCGATTGGAGACATCCCATGAGTTCAGACCGGTGCCGAACGTCTCATCGTGCCGGGGCAACGCTTCGCGATTGTCCGTCGCATAAGCGACCGTGGCATTGCCCCACTGATGATGATGGGACATGCAGACCGACATGATCGCCTCATACTTGGCGCGATGAAGCTGCGGCTGAATGATGGCGATCAGCAAGGTGATGATCGAAATCACGACCAGCACCTCAATGAGCGTGAACCCTTCTCTGGTCAGCCTGCGTGCCTGCATGGGAACCTTTCCATCGTGGCGGTTTTCCTATGGTACGTTGCCGACGAACCATCGCAAGGGGAAGCGGGCATTTTCAGCAGGGTAAAAGCATATGGCGGGAGAGCGGAAGGCTCCCGCCGGGAGGGCTCCCGCTGGGAGGGCGAGGCTCCCGCCGAGCCGTTC
>CAZYPK010000079.1:0-22691 GCA_964649195.1 uncultured Phycisphaeraceae bacterium | reverse complement strand
TGACGACCTGTCCCGCCACGGCGATGGGGCGTTCCTGGATGGAGTGCATGCCCAGCACGCCGGACTGGGGCGGGTTGACGATGGGGGTGGACATCAGCGAGCCGAAGATGCCGCCGTTGGTGATGGTGAAGGTGCCGCCTTCGAGTTCTTCGAGTTTGAGTTTGTTGGCCTTGGCGCGGGCGCCGAAGTCAACGATGACTTTTTCGATGGCGGCGAAGGAAAGTTTCTCGGCATTGCGGATGATGGGGACGACAAGGCCTCGCTCGGAGGAGACGGCGATGCCGATGTCGCAGTAGCTGCGGCTGACGACGTTTTCGCCGCGGATTTCGGAGTTGACGCGGGGGAAGGCGCGCAGGCCATCGACGACCGCCTTGACGAAGAAGGACATGAAGCCGAGCTTCGTGCCATGCGCCTTCTCGAAGGCTTCCTTGTATTTCGTGCGCAGGGCCATGACGGCGGACATGTCGCATTCGTTGAAGGTGGTGAGCAGCGCCGCGGTCTGCTGGGCCATCACCAGGCGCTCGGCGATGCGCTTGCGGATGGGCGTCATCGGGGTGATTTCTTCGTGACGATCGGAATCAGGGACAGCGGCAGGAGCAGTTGAAGAGGAAGCGGCTGCTGCTCCTGCTCCTGCCACTGCTGCTGCCGCTGCCTTTACGTCTTCCTTGAGCATGCGGCCGCCGGGGCCGGTGGGTTGGACGGCTTCGGCGCTGATGCCGGATTGAGCGAGTTCGCGGGCGGCGGCGGGCATGATGCGGGTTTCGGAGGCCTGGGCCTTGGGCGGGGTGCGGGCGGGTTTGGATTCGGTTTTGGGGGCGGAGTTCACGGGGGCTAAGTTCACGGGGGCTGAAGCCCCCGTGCCTGCGGCGGCTTCCTCCATGAGGGCGATGAGTTCGCCGACGTTGGCTTTTTCGCCTTCGTTTTTGATGATTTTGGAGATCGTGCCGCTGACGGGGGCGGGCAGCTCGACGGAGACCTTGTCGGTTTCGAGTTCGACGAGGATGTCATCCTTCTTCACCGCATCGCCCGGGTTCTTGAGCCACTTGCCGATGATGGCTTCGGTGATGGATTCGCCGACTTGCGGAATCTTCAGTTCAACGGGCATGAGTGATCCTGGGTTGATCGAGTCTGGAAACGGAAGCGGTGGTCGATGCGCCATCGCCGCTCACACAAGGGCGAAGGATGGTGAGAGTAACGCGCCGGTGGTGGTTTTCAACCGGGTGCGGGGATGGGATTGCAAAATGGCCATTGAAAAATGCAAATTGAAAATGTGACACGGTTCACGGAATCAGTTGATGCCTTCACTTTCGGCATTTTGCATTTTGCATTTTGCAATGGATATTGGACATTTTGCAATTTTTCTGTTTCGTCGCGAAGCCGCAAGCGGCTTGATCACATCCCCACGTTGTCCGCAAACGCAGCCTGGATGATCTGTTCCTGCTCGGCCCGGTGGCGCGAAGGGGAACCCGTGGCCGGGCTGGCCGATTCGGGACGGTGGAAGCCCATGAACGGCAGACGGCTGAACAGGATAAAGCCCAGATTCGCGCGGAGGTAAATCCACGCACCCATGTTCCGCGGCTCCTCCTGCACCCAATAAACCGGCGTGTTGTCCGGATAAACCGAAAGCGCCTCCTTCAGCTCGGCGTGAGGCAGCGGATACAGCTTCTCCATGCGAATGATCGCCACATCGTCGCGCTTCAGCTCCTCGCGTCGCTTGGTCAGCTCGTAATAAATCTTGCCCGAGCACATCAGCACGCGCTCGACCTTCCTCGACTTCTCCTTCTTCGATGCCGGCACGCCGAATCGCGCATCAGGAATCACCCGCTGGAAACGGCCGCTGACGAGATCCTCCATCGGAGAGACCACATCAGGATGGCGCAGCAGGCTCTTGGGCGTCATGATGATCAACGGCTTGTGCCACTTGCGAAGCACCTGGCGACGAAGCAGGTGATACATCTGCGCAGGCGTCGAAGGGATGCAGACCTGAATGTTTTCCTGGGCGCCCATCGTCAGCCAGCGCTCGATGCGGGCCGATGAATGCTCAGGCCCCTGCCCTTCGTAACCGTGAGGCAGGAGGAGCGTGATGCCGCTGAGGCGATCCCACTTGTCTTCCGCGCTGGTGATGAACTGATCGATGATGGTCTGGGCGCAGTTGTGGAAGTCGCCGAACTGCGCCTCCCATGCGACGAGGCCTTCGGGACAGTCGAGGCTGTAGCCGTATTCGAAACCGAGCACGCCCGCTTCGGAAAGGGCGCTGTTGCAAAGATCGACCGGGGCCTGATCGGGCGAAAGATGTTTGAGCGGCATGTAGGTGCCGCCGTCTTCGATGTCATGCAGCATGGCATGACGATGACTGAAGGTGCCGCGCTCGACATCCTGCCCGGTCATGCGCACGCGATGGCCATCGGTGGCGAGCGAGGCAAAGGCCAGCGCTTCACCGGCGGCCCAGTCGAGGGGCCGCTTGCCCCGGGCCATTTCAAGCCGCGTTTTGAGGATGCGATCAACCTTGGGATTCACATGGAATCCTTCAGGCACCTGCGTCAGCTTCGTGAGCAACTGCGACAGGCGCTCGGCAGGCAGACCGGTGGCCGCTTCGGGAACATCCGCGTCGTAGCCGCCGCAATAGCCGGCCCAGACGCCGCGCGGCGGATCCTTCTTCACGACGGGCGGCTCGGTGCGCGCGGTCTTGAGCGCCAGTTCCAGCGCATCATTGAACCCGCTGCGCAGCTTCTCGCCTTCCGCGCGGGTGACGCCGCCGAGGGCCACAAGATTTTCGAGATAGGTTTCGCCGACCCACTTGCGCTTCTCGATGGCCTGGTACATCTTCGGCTGGGTGAACATCGGCTCATCGCCTTCGTTGTGGCCCCGTCGGCGATAGCAGTACATGTCGATGAACACGTCGCGCTTGAAGCGGGCGCGGAAGTCCATCGCCAGCCGCACCACATGGGCGACGGCTTCGGGGTCTTCGCCATTGACGTGGAAGATCGGGGCCTGAAGCATCTTGGCCACGTCGGTGCAGTAGGCGCTGGAGCGCGACTGGTCGGGCGTGGTGGTGAAGCCGATCTGGTTGTTGATGACGATGTGGAGCGCGCCGCCGACCTTGTAGGCGGGCAGTTCGCTGAGGTTGAGCGTTTCCTGGGTGATGCCTTCGCCGATGAAGGCGGCATCGCCGTGGATCATGAGGACCAGGCCGTGCTCGCGCTCGAAGTCGCCGCAGCGGTCCATCTTGGCCCGCATCCGGCCCATCGCCACGGGGTTGATGAACTCCAGGTGGCTGGGGTTGAAGCAGAGCGAGATGTGCAGCTTCTTGCCGTCGCCGAATTCGTAATCGGTCGAGTAACCCATGTGATATTTCACATCACCCGAACCCGGACCTTTGGGCTGATCCTCGAACTCGCGGAAGATCCTCTCCACCGGCTTTCGCATGATGTTGGCCAGCACGTTAAGCCGGCCGCGGTGGGCCATGCCCATGACGATTTCGCGCACCCCCTGATGGCCGGCCTTCTCGATGGCCAGATCGAGCAGCGGAATCAGCGTCTCGGCGCCTTCGAGCGAGAAGCTCTTGGCGCCGATGTATTTCTTCTGAATGAACTCCTCGAACGTGACCGCCTCGGTCAGCTTGCGGAGGATTCGCTTCTGCTCGATGCGGTCGAGCACCAGGCGGTTCTGCGTGCCTTCCATGCGTTCGATGAGCCACTGGCGGACCACGAGGCTGTCGATGTGCATGAACTGGACGCCGATCGATCGGCAATAGGTGCTGCGCATCAGGTCGATGATTTCCCGCACCGTCTGAACATCCTGACCGGGGACCGATTCGGTGGAGATGGATCGCGTCAGGTCGTCATCGGTGATGCCGCAGCAGGCGGGATCGAGCTCGAAGAGTTCGGGACGTTCGGCGCCCAGCGGGTCGAGCCTGGCGACGTTGTGGCCTCGCACGCGGAAGTTGCGGACGAGCTGATCGACGCGGTGCTGAAGGTGGGCGAAGTCGGAGGTGGAGAGGCCGCCGCGGGTGAGCGTTTGAGGTTCGGACGGGGCGGCGGCAACGCGCGAGGCCTGGCCCGCGGAAGCCGACGGCTCAGTCACCGCATGGGCGCCTGAGCCGTTGCCGTTGCCGCCGGGATGTCTGCCGTTGCCTTGGGCGGAGCGCGTGGTTCCGTTGGAAGGCGAGTGCCCGTTGCCGCCGGGCTTCGGCTTCATTTCGGTCAGGGGGATCGCCTGATGACCGTTGGAAGGCATCGAAGCGAAATACGATCGCCAGTCGGCGGAAACCGAGGCGGGATCGCGCTGGTAGTCGGCGTAAAGGCTTTCGACGTAATCGACGCTCAGATCGTGCTGGGTGATGACCATAAAGGTTCAATCGGCAAATCAGGCGGTGCCATCGCAATGCGCGGGCCGTGCCACGCATCGATCATGACCATTTGCAGATCGCTGACAAGTCGCTTCGGGGCAACCGCCTGCTTCGATCCGATTCCATCGCTCGACGCAGACGCTGGCGATCCGGCACCCATGCCGCCTCCAACCCCTCCAGGGGAAAAGGCGGGATTTCCTATAATAAGAGAGTGTAACGGGGTGAAATGGCAGTGGCAACCGCAGGCGGAAAAAAAGCGCGGGAACACGGGCACGGGAACTTCAGGTTCCCGTGCCCGTGTCCGCGTGCCCGATTGCACCCGATCCACATCCGATTACAGTGCTTGTTCTGTTGTTTCGCCTTCCATCGAACGGAGCCGATTCGTCATGACTGATTCAGCGCCGCCGACCACCAACACCAAGCTGCTCGATTGGGTCCGCAAGATGGCGGACCTGGCGCAGCCGGACGATATCCGCTGGTGCGACGGTTCCAAGTCCGAGTACGACACCCTCGCCGCCAAGCTCGTCGAGGCCGGCACGTTCATCAAGCTCAACGAAAAGAAACGACCCAACAGTTACCTCGCCCGCTCCGATGCCCGCGATGTCGCCCGCGTCGAGGACCGCACCTTCATCTGCTCGCTCCGCAAGGACGACGCCGGCCCGACCAACAACTGGACCGACCCGCGGCAGATGCACGAAAAACTCGACGCCCTCTTCAACGGCTGCATGCGCGGCCGAACCATGTACGTCATCCCCTTCTCCATGGGACCCGTCGGCAGCCCCATCGCCCACATCGGCGTCCAACTCACCGACTCACCCTACGTCGTCTGCTCCATGCACATCATGACCCGCGTCGGCGCCAAAGTCCTCGAAACCCTCGGCAACGGCTTCTTCGTCCCCGCCATGCACTCCGTCGGCTACCCGTTGAAAATAATAAGTTCCGAGTTTCGAGTTCCGAGTTCCGAGTTGAAAGACAGCGATGCCGGTTCCCTTGCCTTCAACTCGGAACTCGGAACTCGAAACTCGAAACTTACTTCCCGCCCCGACATCCCCTGGCCCTGCGATCCGCCCAACCGATACATCGTCCACTTCCCCGAATCACGCGAAATCTGGTCCTACGGCTCAGGCTACGGCGGCAACGCCCTCCTCGGCAAAAAATGCTTCGCTCTCCGCATCGCCTCCGTCCTGGCACGCGATCAAGGCTGGCTCGCCGAGCACATGCTCATCCTCAAACTCACCGATCCGCAGGGTGTCGTCAAATACATCGCCGCCGCCTTCCCTTCCGCCTGCGGCAAAACCAACCTCGCCATGCTCACGCCAACCCTGCCCGGCTGGAAAGTCGAAACCGTTGGCGATGACATTGCCTGGATGAAATTTGCGGAGGATGGCCGCCTCCACGCCATCAACCCCGAAGCCGGCTTCTTCGGCGTCGCACCGGGCACCGGACCCGACACCAACCCCAACGCCCTGGCCACCCTCCACGCCAACTGCATCTACACCAACGTCGCCCTCACCGACGATGGCGATGTCTGGTGGGAAGGCCTCACCAGGGAAAAGCCCGCTCACCTGATCGACTCCACCGGCCACGACTGGACACCCCACAGCGAATGCAAGGCCGCGCAAGCCAATTCACGCTTCACCGCTCCCGCCGGCCAATGCCCCGTCATCGCCCCCGAATGGGAGGACCCGCGCGGCGTGCCGATCGACGCCATCCTCTTCGGCGGCCGCCGCGCCACCACCATGCCCCTCGTCCTCGAAGCATTCTCCTGGCGTCACGGCACCTTCCTCGGCTCCATCATGGGCAGCGAAACCACCGCCGCCGCCACCGGCGCCACCGGTCAGCTTCGACGCGACCCCATGGCCATGCTCCCCTTCTGCGGCTACAACATGGGCGACTACTGGAAACACTGGCTCAGCATGGGCGAACGCGGCGGCGCAGGACCCGCCGGCGGCAAGGGCTTCGGCAAAATGCCACGCATCTATTTCGTCAACTGGTTCAGAAAAAACCGAAAGGGCCAATGGCTCTGGCCAGGCTTCGGCGAAAACAGCCGCGTGCTCAAGTGGGTCTTCGAGCGATGCGAAGGCGCCGACCACGCCATCGACACCCCCATCGGCAAAATGCCCGCGCCGGGCGCCTTGGACCTCAACGGCCTGAACATGAACGAAACCGATCACAACGAACTGATGAGCGTTGACATCAACGGCTGGCTCAGCGACATCCCCGGCATCGAGGATCACTACGCCCAATTCGGCCCCAGACTCCCCGGCGGTCTCATGTACGAACTCCACGCCCTGCGCCACCGACTCGAAGCCGCCAAGTGAACAACCCAGGCATTGAGCGTTTCGGGATGGTTTCCAAAAGCATTCGTCTTTCCATCGGTATTCCATGTATCGTTCCCTTCCCAACCTCCTCACGGTCTCCCGTCTGATCCTGGCGTTTGTTTTCTTCCTCATCCTCGGCTGGTATCGCTTCCCGTCCGGTCCTGACTGGGCGATCTGGGCGGCGACGGTCATCTTCATCATCGCGGCGGCGACCGATTATCTCGATGGCTATCTCGCCCGCAGGTGGCAGGTGGAGAGCCAGTTCGGCCGCATCATGGACCCCTTCTGCGACAAGGTGCTGATCCTGGGCGCCTTCATCTACCTGGCCGGCCCGCGCTTTGTCGATCCCATCGCGGTGAAGGAGCCGCAGGAATTCGCCTTTCACATCCTCAAAGGCAACATGGTCAGCGGCATCTACCCGTGGATGGTCGCCCTGATCCTTGCCCGCGAACTGCTGGTCACCGGCATCCGCGGCGAACTCGAAGCCAAGGGCGTCAAGTTCGGCGCCAACATCTGGGGCAAGGCCAAGATGATGCTCCAGGCCATCGTCATCCCCATCGTGCTCGTGCTGATCGTGATCATCTCCCACACACAGGACACCGGCGCCCGCACCGCCCTGGCCATCACCCGCAACGTGCTGGTCTATGTCACGGTGCTCGTGAGCGTCTGGAGCGGCGCGCCTTATGTGACGCAAGCGATGAGACAGATGCGGGCGATGAAAAAGTGACCGACACAAGAGCCGCCTGCGGCTTCGCGCCGCGCTCGCAACCCTCTCTCCGAACCATTAAACTCCCCCGACTTCATCCACCTGAATTCGACGGAGTTCCCATGTCCACCCAAGGCTACCTCGCCCTCGACCTCGGCGCCGAGTCCGGCCGCGCCATGCTCGCCACGCTCGACGACGGCAAAGTCGCCATCGAAGAGCTTCATCGCTTTCGTCATCTGCCTGTCAAACTGCCCAGCGGTCTGCACTGGAATCTCACCGAACTCTGGGCCCAGATGCTGCAAGGCGTCGGCAAAGGCGCAAGCGTCGCCAAAGAACGGAACATCAACATCGTCAGCCTCGGCTGTGACACGTGGGGCGTCGATTACGCGCTGCTGGGCAGGAGCGGGCAGGCGCTTTCCATGCCTTACTGCTACCGCGATGAAAAACATCTGGCGGCCTATCACTCGGTCATCGACAAGCTCGGCAGGAAGACGATCTACGATGCCACCGGCATCCAGTTCATGTATCTCAATTCGCTCTATCAGATCGTCGCCCAGCAGCGGCGCGAGCCGGGCCTTTTCGATCTCGCCACCGATCTGGTCATGGTGCCCGATCTTTTCCACTACTGGTTCACCGGCCGGATCACGCGCGAAGCGACGGACATCTCCACCACGCAGATGATCGATCCCCGCACCGGCAAATGGGCCACGGATCTGCTTGGAAAACTCGACATTCCCACGCATTTTCTGGGCGACACGATTCCCGCCGGCAGCGTGATCGGCAAGCTGCGCAAGGCGATTGTTGATGACCTGGCGCAGCCGGGCCTTGCTGATGTGCAGGTGATCGCGCCGGGCACGCATGACACGGCGGCGGCCGTCGCTGCGGTGCCGGTGGATGTGAGTTCGACGCCGCGATGGGCGTACCTATCCAGCGGCACCTGGTCGCTGATGGGCGCCGAGCTTGATGCGCCGATGATCACCGATGCGGCCTGCGCAGCAAGCATCACGCACGAGCGCGGCGTGGAGAACAAGATTCGCTTCCTCAAAAACATCGCCGGCCTCTGGCTGGTGCAGGAATGCCGCCGCGATTTTGAGAAGCGAGGCCAAGTGATGGATTACGCGCAGCTCACGAAACTCGCCGCGGAAGCTCAGCCGATGCGAACGCTGGTGAATCCGGATCACGAGCCGTTCGTCGCGCCGGGCGACATGCCGCGCAAGATCGCCGAGTTCGCAGCAGCCACAGGCCAGCCGTTGCCTGAGACCCCCGGGCAATTCGTGCGCTGCTGCCTGGAAAGTCTGGCGATGGCGTATCGCAGAACGATGGCGCTGCTCGAAAGCCTGCTGGGCTGGAAGTTCGAAGTGCTGCACATCGTCGGCGGCGGCGGGCAGAACAAGCTGCTCAATCAGATGACCGCCGACGCCTGCGGCTTGCCTGTCATCGTCGGGCCTTACGAAGCCACGGCGATCGGCAATGTGCTCGTGCAGGCGATGGGCAAAGGTGAAATCAAAAACCTCGCGGAACTGAGGCGGATCGTTCGCAACTCGTTTGATCTTGAAACGTACCTGCCCACGGGCAAGGCGCGGTTTGATGCGGAGTATGCGAGGTATGAGGCGCTTTTGCGGTGAGGCGTGAGTTGATTTCCGTGATTCCATGCCGCCCAGTTGAATAGTGACCCCCTTCCCGCCTATCATGGTTTCGACGATTGACATCATCACCACCAACCCCCTTTTGGGAGCTACGCAATGGCCATCCTGCTGACCGAAACCGCCGCCAGGGAAATCAAGTCCATCATTGATGCACAGGCATCCGAGAACGCCCTCGATCCGTCGAAGGTCCGCCTTCGCGTGGGCGTCAAGGGCGGCGGCTGCTCCGGCTTCTCCTACATCCTCGATCTCACCGAGACCGATGATGAGTCTTTTGAAAAGTTCGATCAGCACGGCGTCACCGTCGTCTGCGATCAGAAGAGCTATCTCTACCTCAACGGCACCACCATCGACTTCCGCGATGAAGTCATGGGACGCGGCTTCGTGTTCAGCAACCCCAACGCCACCAGTTCGTGCGGCTGCGGCTCATCGTTCAGCGCGTAAGCCGCCTGCGGCTTCGCGCCGAAAAATAAAATCTCCAAAACCCGCTCCAACCGAGTGGGTTTTTTCATGGACACGATCATCCCCGTTGACTCCGTTCGCCAAGGCGAACGGCTAAATGCGCCGGCCTTGGACGTGTTACATCGCGGCTCGTTTCACATCATCTATCATGTCCCCATGCTCACGCCGGTCGCTTATTTTCTCAGTGCCCTGCTCGTTGCGACGGGTCTGTTCCAATATCTCAAGCTCGATCTGTGCTGGGCAGGACTGGGCGCGGGCATCGGAGCGATGAATCTGCTCGTGCTTTATTTTCATCGAACGCGAGGCACGCTGGCGGCTGTCGCAGCCATCGGCTGCCTGATCGCCATCGCGCAGGGAACCATCCTGGCGGTCCAGGCCATTGCAGTGTTCGCGGACAAAGGCATGCCCACCACAGATGCTTCGATGTGGGAACTGATCTGGTCGGGGCATGATTTTTCGTATGCGTTTGCGTATGTGGGTGCGGGACTATCGACACTCGCCATTCTGGTGCGCTCAGGCACGGGAACTTCAAGCTCCCGTGCCTAGAGCGCCCCGTACATCAACGTCCGCATTTCAGTTACACGGAACGGCTTTCACCTTATTCCTTCAAACTCACTTCACTCGCTCCTGAATCAGGCCGATTTCAATTCATGAATCGCCCGGTTCCGCAAACCCGCGGCCAGTCGTTCGTGCCGGTTGAAGGAGGCAGACATGAAACTCAGCAAGACAGCAACCCTGGCGGCCCTGGCCGTCGCGTATCTTTCCACCCGTCGCGGCGATGGCCACATCCAGGCCCGGCATGTGGCGGACTATCTGCACATCCCCACCGACTCGGCGCTCAAGGTGCTTCAGGCCCTGGCACGTCGCGGCGTGATCAACAGCCACCTCGGACGCAGCGGCGGCTACTACCTCGAAAGCGAGCCGCACGATGTGACCCTGCTCCAGATCGTCGAAGCGGTCGAAGGCCCCATCGAACCCGAACTGCCCGTCGAAAGCGATGGCAACGGCCTGTCGAATCCGATCGATCAGCTTCGCAAGGCCTGCAACCGCGTCGCTCACTCCATGCGCCACGAACTGGACCGCACCACCGTTTCCGAACTGGCCGAAGGAATGAACGGCAACCACGAAAAACCGGTGCTCGCCACCATCGAAGAAGGCGGCATCGCCCGTTAAGGCGAAGGCGAATGCTTATTTCTTATTGATGATTGCTTATTTCTTATTTGAGGAAGGCGCGAGACGCAGGCAACTGCACCCGTCGCTCGCGCTCCGAAATAACCAATAAGTAATAAGCATTACTAAGGAGGGCGCTATATGTTGAACATCAGACCGCTCAAATAACGCTGAAAACCAAGGGCGACGCGAGTTCTGTTGTGTTCAATGTTTAGTGCCCGGAGTAGTAATCACTTCGCCGCGCCCACCGGGAGTGGGGAAGTCCACAGCGTCCTCGCTGCGCGTCCTGTCTCCTGTCTCCTGTTCCACAGACGCGCAGCGAGGACGCTGCGGCTATGACACTGTCTCCTGTCTCCTGTTCCCTGACCTCTTTCCCCACCGGGCTTGAAAACGCCGATTTGCCTTGTTGTCGGGAGTTTGTGATAATGCTTGGCTCAACCCCCCAGACCGTTTCAGGAGTCCCCATGGCCATTCGAATCAAAGCCCGAGCCGGTGAGAGCGCCGAGCAGATGATGCGTCGCTTCAAGAAGATGTGCGAAAAGGAAGGACTGACCAAGGATGTGAAGCGTCAGGCTTATTACGAGAAGCCCAGCGAGCGTGCCCGTCGCTCGGCCCGCAAGTCGTTCAAGCGGGCCACCATGCCTGCGGGCATGATGGGTCCCGGCGGCAAGCGCGGCACCGGCCGTGACGGCGAACGCAACGAGCGCGGCCCCGGTGGTCCCGGCGGCAACCGCGAGCGCTACTGATCCGCTCCCTCATGAGATTTCCGCCGCGGGTGTTCTTGCAGAAGAATGCCAGCGGCGGTTTTGTCATATTTTCTGCGGTGATGCCCGTTAATATCCGATGGATCAATTATCTTGTCGGGGCTTGATGCCGGTTCCAACATTTTCCTCTACACTAAATAACACCACGAAACCAGGAAAGCAGGAAAACATGAAATGCAGATCATCCATTCCGTATGATCCCGCCCGGTTTCCTGATTTCATGCTTTCCTGATTTCATGGTTTTATTTAAAGTCGCGCGTTGTCGGTTCTTGCATTTTTCCAAACGGGTACAACCCGGTGCCGCCCTCTCCGGAGACATGTGTATGCTTCGCTTTGGTCCTCTCTCCCTGCTGTCCACCCTTCTGATTGCCGCGTTCCCCTCTTTTGCACAGGCCGTCGATGGCGCGCAGATCGGATCGCTGCCGCCGGCGTATTACCTGGCGCCGATCGGGGCGATCGCGGCGTTGTTCATGGCGTTTTATTTCTACAAGTCGGTGATGGCTTCGGATCCGGGTGAGCCGGAGATGATCCGCATCGCCGAGGCGGTCAAGGCCGGCGCCTATGCCTACCTTGGCCGGCAGCGGAAGGTGATCGTCATGGTCTTCATCGCCCTGGTGGCCGCGCTGCTGGTGCTCAGCTTCGGGATGGAGCTTCAGCCCCGGCTCTCGGCGCTTGGCGTTCCCGTCGCCGGTTTCTTTTCGGGGCTGTGCGGCTACTTCGGGATGAAGACGGCCACCAGCGCCAACAACCGCACCGCCGCCGCCGCCAAGAAGTCGCTCAACGACGGCCTGCGCGTCGCCTTCCGCGCCGGCGCCGTCATGGGCCTGTGCGTCACCGGCTTCGCCCTGCTGGACATCTCCGTCTGGTTCTTCGTGCTCACGCAGATTTTCGATGTCGGCGACCTCACCGCCGTCACCACCGTCATTCTCAGCTTCGCCATGGGCGCCTCGCTTCAGGCGCTTTTTGCCCGCGTCGGCGGCGGCATCTACACCAAGGCGGCCGATGTCGGCGCGGACCTGGTCGGCAAGGTCGAAGCCGGCATTCCCGAAGATGATCCGCGCAACCCCGCCACCATTGCGGACAACGTGGGCGACAACGTGGGCGATGTCGCCGGCATGGGCGCGGACCTTTACGAAAGCTACTACGGCGCGATTCTCGCCTCGATGGCGCTGGCCGCCGCCGCCTGCATCCGCATGGATGGCATCACCGATAACCAGGCCATGAACCTTGTCGTCGTGACGCCGGCCCTGGCGGGTCTGGGCATTCTCGCCTCGATTCTTTCGATCTTCCTCGTCCGCACCAAGGAAGGGGCGACGATGGGCCAGCTTCTCAAATCGCTGGACATCGGCATCTGGGGCTCCAGCGCGATGATCATCGTCGGCTCCTACTTCCTGCTCCACTGGCTGGTGGGCGGGATCGAAGGCGTCTCGGCGACGGGGTTGTGGTTTGCGATTCTGGCGGGCCTGATCGCGGGACTGGTCATCGCCAAGGGCACCGAGCGATACACGAGCTATGACTTCAAGCCGACGCAGCGCATCGCCGAGCAGGCCCAGACCGGGCCGGCCACGGTGATCATCGCGGGCATCGCCGAGGGCATGATGTCGGTGTGGGTGGCGATCATCACGACGGTCGTCGCGGTGCTGATCGCCTTCGCGTCGGCAGGCGGCGCGGAAAACTTCCTTCTCGGCGTGTTCGGCGTGGGCATCTCCGCCGTCGGCATGCTCTCCACGCTGGCCATCACGCTCGCCACCGACGCCTACGGCCCGATCGCCGACAACGCCGGCGGCAACGCGGAGATGTCACACCAGCCCCCCTTCGTCCGCGAGCGCACCGACAAGCTCGACTCGCTGGGCAACACCACCGCCGCCATCGGCAAGGGCTTCGCCATCGGCTCGGCGGCGCTGACCGCGCTGGCCCTGCTGGCGGCCTACACGATCACCGTCCAGGCCGCCCTCACCGATCAGGTCCGAAACGAGAAGGTGGACATGGTCGTCTCCGATCAGGTCGCCACCATCGAATATCTCCGCAACGGCCTCTTCAAGGTCTCCCCCAAGGACAGCAAGATCACCGACGCCGGTCTGCTCCTCCAGCCTGACAAGCTCGCCAGGATCGAGGAGGCCCGCAGCCAGGGCGCCACGATCACCCGCATCGAGGAGCACGGCGGGGTCTATTTCGTCACCCTCGAAGGCGGCAAGGTCGGCAAGCTGGAGTTCGATGTCGTCGCCGCCTCCCGCGCGACGCTGCCGCAGTTGCTTCAGTATTACAACGTCACGCTGATGAACCCCCGCGTGATTTCGGGCCTGTTCCTGGGCGTGATGACGGTCTGCGTCTTCTGCGCCCTGACGATGAACGCCGTCGGCCGCGCCGCCTTCGCCATGATGAACGAATGCCGCCGGCAGTTCGCCATCATGCGGCAGGGCTTCAAGGCCCAGGGCATGAGCGACGCCGACATCGCCGACCCGCAGAAGTGGCCCTACCAGGTCACGGTCGATGGCAAGGAATATCCCGACTACGCCAACTGTGTCGATATCAGCACGACCGGCGCCCAGAAGGCGATGATCGTGCCCGCGCTGCTGGCGGTGATGATTCCCGTGGTCGTGGGCCTGGTGCTGGGCGTGGCGGGCACGATGGGTCTGCTGGCGGGCGCGACCAGCTCCGGCTTCGCCATCGCCATCTTCATGTCCAACGCCGGCGGCGCGTGGGACAACGCCAAGAAATACGTCGAAGCAGGCAACCTCGGCGGCAAGGGTTCGCCGGCTCACAAGGCCGCCGTCGTCGGCGACACCGTCGGCGACCCCTTCAAGGACACCTCCGGCCCGTCGCTGAACATCCTCATCAAACTCATGAGCATCGTCGCCGTCGTCTTCGCGGGGCTGATCGTCAAGTTCTCCCCACAGATTTCGTCGCTGCTGAATCTGGGGTGAAGCGCGGCGGTTTCAATGATTTATTGATGTCACTTTAAGAAAAGCCTCAAGCCCGATGGCGAGTCCGCGAGCCGTCGGGGTATTCCGGCTCGATACCCCAAGGGTTCGGCGGACCTCACCCTTGGGCTTGGGGCTTTTACTAAAGTGAAGGTCAATAGCCGTTCGCCAAAGCGAACGACTGTTTTTTCACTTCACGTGAAACATCCGATATCATCAATCGCCACGTTTCCGGTTTCACGGAAGGAACCGCCCATGCGTCCGCTTGCATCCATCCTGCTTCTTGTCGCCCTGTCCGCCCTCTCCGCGTGCAAGGCCAAGCCCAAGCCCGAATACTCGCGCCCGTTGCCGCCGGGCGCCAGCGCGCTGCGCAAGCTCGATCCTGCCGACTGGCCCGATCTGCGCCATGCCCTGCCGATGGATGAGAGCTTCATGGCGGCGCGCAACCGCTCGCTTGAGTGGTTCGCCAAGCCGTCGTCGAAAAGTTTTTTTCCGCTTGATGGTTTCTCGCATGAGCAGTCGCGGGCCAGTGTCTATGCCTTGCCGATGATCGCGTGGGACACGAAGGACGCCGGCGGCACGCAAGGCTTCATCGCCAGAATGCGCGAGGAGTTCGACATCTACACCAGCGTCGGCTGGGACGGCGGCGGCACGGTGCTGTTCACCGGCTACTACTCGCCGATCTTCCAGGCTTCGAAAACACGCACCGCCGAGTATCGCTTTCCGCTCTACAAACGCCCCGCCGATCTCGTCGCCGACCCGCTCACCGGCGAGGTCAAGGGACGCCGGCAGGGCGACGCCATCACGCCTTACCCGGCCAGAAACGAAATCGAATCCGGCAACCTGTTCGCAGGCGGTGAACTGGTGTTCCTCAAAAGCCGGCTCGACGCCTACATCGTCGAAGTGCAGGGCAGCGCCAAGCTCACCATGACCGACGGCTCGACGATGCTCGTCGGTTTCGCCGGCACCAACGGACGACCGTACACCAGCCTTGGCCGGATGCTCGCCGATGAAGGCAGGATCGACAAGGACAAGATCAGCCTGCCGCTGATCCGCGAACATTTCCGGAACCATCCGCAGGAACTGGACGGCTACATCCGCCGCAACGAACGCTTCGTGTTCTTCACCACCTACGACTTGAGTGACTGGCCCGCCGGTTCGCTGGGCGTGAAGGTGGAACCGCGCCGGTCGATCGCCACGGACAAGTCGATCTATCCGCGCGGCGCGGTGACGATGGTCGTCACCAAAACCGCCCAAACCCCCTTCAGCGGCCCCGGCGAAGTGAAACCCTTCCATCAGCTCATGCTCGATCAGGACACCGGCGGCGCGATCCGCGCCCCCGGCAGAGCGGACCTTTACTTCGGCATCGGCGCGGAGGCGGAGGGATATGCGGGCAGACAGGTGCAGGAGGGACGGTTGTATTATTTCTTTCTCAAGCCTGAGCGCGTGAGCCACTGGCTTGGCAGGATGAACAGTGCAACGATGCCTTGAGTCAGTCCGGCCCCGACGCGCGGCGAGGACGCCGCGGCTATAAAAATTGACATGAAGTTTTGGGTGGCTGGGGCTCTGCGCGGGCCGTGCGGAACGACAACATGGTCAGCGCCCCACCAGCGGCCACAACGGCAACCATCCCAATGCAAACACCACCACCGGAACCGATGCGCACATCAACGCCCGCCCGAAGCCCGCTTTTTCCCGCCATGCGATCGTCGTCGCAACAATGCCGATGACCAGCGAGGCGATCCAGCAAATCATGATGACGCCGGACAAGGGAGTCGCAGCGGCGGTCAATCCAAAGGACATGTCGGCAAGAAGCGGAAGCGAGAGGACCGCGCCGAGAATTGAGATCGCAAATAAGAGCGACGGTTGTTTCATTACATTTAGACGTCCGCCTTGGCGGACGGAGGGGACTCCTGAATAACCTCCAAACGGTTCGGAATGGCCTCTAAGGAAGGCAGGATAAAACAAGGGTTTTTTCCTGCCTTCCTTAGAGGCCATTCCGGTTTTTCAGTGATCCCGAACATCTATGGCAGATCGGCAACATCGATCATCGCCTGCCGTCGATCACTCGCCTGCATCACCCGATCCATGACCTGTTGAACATACTCAAATCCTTCAGCGTCACTACCCGACTGCCAACTTACGATGAGCCTATGCGATGCCTGTGATTTTGCCGCAGGCGTGAACGGGACGACGTACTGATCCGCAAACTCCAATTGGTTGATCTGCGCAGTGGCATTGTGATAGGTCATATTTGGCGAGTACCCCGACCAGAACGGAGCGAACCGACAAACTGTTCTCCAATCCGGAGGCGAAGCCGGATTCACAATCTCCCTGGATACCCATGTCTCCTCGATGGTGTCTGAAACCGGAATAAACAGAAGATGGAGAGTCGTGCGTTGTCGCCCGGAATGAATGTCCACCTTCAGATACTTGCAGTTGAGCCCCTGCCAAGGCAACAGCCCGCTGACAAGTATCAACAGTACGAACACCGACAGGCCAATCATGATCACAACAGGACGTCCGGATGGCTTGTTGAACATCATGACCTCCAGCCTGCACGATTGTTGTCATTACCGAAACGTCAACCGCTTCACCCGAAGAGCTCCGCCACCGGTCTGCCGCCGTCGGTGATGGGCACCGGGCGATCGCCGGCGAAGAGGTTCTTGCCGGTGTCGATGCCCACCGCGGCGAAAATGGTGGCGAAGAAGTCGGGAACAGAAATGGGACGGCTGACGATCTTCCTGCACAGTTCATCGGTTTCGCCGATGGCGCAGCCGGTCTTGAGACCGCCGCCTGCGATGACGCAGGAGAAGGTCGAGCCTTGATGCCCGCGTCCGCCGCCGCCGTCGAACGCGCTGGGCCGGCCGAACTCGCCGGCAATGGCGATGACGGTTTTGTCGAGCAGCTTGTGGGCCTTGAGGTCGATGATGAGCGTGGCCAGGGCCTGGTCGAGTTCCTGGATCAGGAGGTGCTGCTTGAGCTGGCCGTCGTTGTGCGTGTCCCAGCCGGTGCCGTTGATGAAGTTGAGGTTTTGCGCGACTTCGATGAAGCGCACGCCGCGCTGGATGAGCCGGCGGGCCAGCAGGCAGCGCTGGCCGAACTCGGTGCCGTAGGCTTCGCGGAGGGATTTGGATTCTTCATTGAGGTTGAACGAGGACATGAAATCGGGGCCGGTGAGCTTGAGCGCATCGGCGGCGACACCGGTGTAATCCTCGATCTTCTCGTCACCCTGGTGCTGCCTGACGAAGCCGTCGCGCAGCTTGGCCAGCAGCGCATTGCGGCGCGACTGGCGATCACCCGAAATACCCGGCGGCGGGGTCAGGCCCGCGGGACCGACATCGGTTTCCGTCAGGTAGATGTAGCCATGTTTCGCGCCAAGGAAGCCCGGGCCGCGGGTGAGATTGGGATAACCCATGACGACGTAGGCGGGCACGCCTTCGCCGCCGGTGCCGCGCTCGTGGGCGACGATGGAGCCGACGGAGGGATAGACGACGGTCTCGCTGGTGGACCGGCCGGTGTGCATGCGGTTGATCGCGGCGGCGTGCTCATCAATCACGTCATGATTGACCGTTCGCAGGAGCGCGACATGCTCCATCAGTTTTGCAGTGCGGGTGAAGTGCTCGCAAAGCTGCACGTCTTTGACGGAGGTGTCGATGGCGTCGTAATAGGAGCCGGGGATTCGCTTCTTGGCATCGCCGCGCACTTTGGGATCGAAGGTATCGACCTGTGCAGGACCGCCGCCGAGCCAGAGGAAGATGCAATGCTCCGCCTTGCCGACGGGCGGGGCGGAACGCTTCTCGGCGGCGAGCAGCGAGGAAGAGACCGGCAACGCGGAAGCGGCGGCGGTGAGCATGCCGGCCTTGACGAGATCGCGACGAGAGAGGTTGTTGTTCATGTTGTGACTCCGTTTCATGATTCCTGCTCCGTCCGGCGCGGAGTCTGCTTCCAAATCTGCGTGAACATTTCACGGACCGATTCATCCAGTTTCGCCGCGAACGTTTCGGGCAATTGCAACAGTCGAATCAGTTCCTGCACATCGGCCAGGTCTTTGAGTCTTCCGCCTGTCGTGCCCGAAGCGAGCTTCAATTCGATGAGTTTGTCGAGTCGGACACATCGAACGCCTTCGATCATCACCGTCACGTCATCAGGCCTGGGAAACGCCACGGCCTTGGGTTGGCCATCACCGGGAAACTGACCGGCAACCAGAAACTCGACCTTCACACCTGTATCCGCGTCCCGCAGGTTCCGACTGCCTTCGAAGGGGGCGACGAAGCCGCGTCCTTCGAGTTCTTCGTGAATCCGTGCAAGGCCTTCCTTGGTGACAAGCAAATCGACATCTTCGGTGAACCTGCGAAACCCATGGAAGAAAAGCGCCATACCGCCTACGAGCACGTAATCGACGCCCAGTTCATCGAGCCGGCGGGTGATCTTCAACAGCGTTGCGTGGACGCCGCCTTCGCGGTTGAAGAACATGCCGCCCTCCTGAAGAGCCCAGTTCAGATCGCGATTCAGTTTGGATTCGTAGGTCAACATGTATGGATTCATCGGGAAATCATCGGGATTCGTCGGGCCGACACGGCCCGGCTCGCTTACGGCACAAACACGAACTCGGGCGAATTCATCATCGCCCAGATCATGTCCTCCATGCGCTGACGCCAGTCCTCGGTCAGCCGCTGCGTCGGAGGGTCACCCTTGCGGGCGGCCGCCTCCATCTCGAGCTTCACGCGCGTCGCCTCATCATTGAGGTGGTTGGCCCATGACACCGTCGAACGGAAAATCGTGGGCATCACCACCTTCGCGCCCTGCACGCGACGCTGATGGAACCCGTCACGCAGCAGATCATCGAACAGCTTCATCTCATCAGCCGTCGGCTCGCGGGTGAGCATTCGTTCGTAAGTCTTCCTGATGAGGTCTTCCAGGCTCAGTTCCTTCAGCGCCAGCGCCGTCATGGCGCCATCATCGGAAAGCCTGGCGATGCGGCTGTCGGCCACCAGGCCGTTGGCGAGCATCAGGGGCTGAATCACCGTCGGTCCATCCTCGCGATCGGTGATCGAATCCGGCCGCGTCTCGCGCCAGCCGAAGGAAACGAGCACATCCACGATCGACTGCGCGATCGGCAGCGCCAGCGCCGGCCGGTCACGCTCGTTGGACATGCTAGTGAATTCCCAGGCACGGCGAGGCACGCCGAAGTTGATCATTTCCGCGGCCGGACGCCGGCCGTCCTGATCGAAGGAAAGCATCTCGCTTCGCAGCGGCTTGCCCGCAGCGACAAAGAGCGAATCGACGATCTGCTCCGCGCTCATCCGCCGACGGGATTGCGAAGCGAACAACCGATCGACGGACCTGGGCGTCGTCGCGGATGTCGGACCCACCTCGCGCTGATAGGCCTGCGAGTTGAGAATGATCCGCGCCAGGTGCTTCATGTCGTAGCTGTTCGTCGCCAGCTCATGACCCAGCCAGGCAAGCAGCCGCGGATGCGAAGGCTTGCTCCCGTCCCAGTCATCGACCGGATCAACGATGCCAAAACCCATCAGCCGCTTCCAGATGCGGTTGGCCAGCACCTGCGTGAAGCGTGAATTCTGAGGCGAGGTCAGCGTTGCGGCGAACACTTCGCGCGAGTCACCGGGATTGCGCACCGCACCCTGGGCCACCTTGCCCGGCGCGATATCCTCAAACGGCCAGGCAGGCGTGATGGTCTGGCCCGCCTTGAGCGAGATGGTGATCAGCATCCGCCTGGCTTCTTCAGGCGTCACGTTGACCACGCTGGTCCTGGGCACCTTGATCGGCTTGCGATCGAGCATCGCGGCGAGGTTGAAAAGATCCTTCTGCTCAAACGGATGCTGCGGCGCATCGTGGCAGCGGGCGCATTTCATCTCGATGCCCAGGAACGCCTTGCCGATCACATGAGCCTTGGCCGCCATCGGCAGATCGTTCTGCGAAGCCATCGCGAACCCGCCGGGCGTGCCGGTGTAGATGTTGCCCTCCATCATGATCAGTTCGCTGGCGAAGCGGTCCATCGATTTGTTGTCGAGGAGCGATTCGTAAATCCACCAGCGGAACGGACCGGTGTTGTTGAGCGTCGGCTTGAGCATGCTGGGATTTTCCGCCAGCACGTCCTGCCAGTAACTGACCCAGTGATCCGCCCAGCGCGGATCGGCCAGCAGTGAGTCGATCAGATGCGCACGCCGGTCCTCGCGCTGATCCGCGAGAAACGCAGCCGTCTCCTCGGGCGTCGGAATCACGCCGACCGTGTCGAGAAACACACGGCGAAGGAACGTGCGATCATCCGCCAACCTCCCCGCCTTCACTCCCGCTTCCGCAAGCCTGGCGTTGATGAAGTGATCCACCTGATTGCTGGCCGCATAAGCCGCTTGCGGCTTGGCAACGTCCAGCTTCACATCCTTCAAAACATCGCGCGCCAGCTTGTGGCGCATGGCCCAGTATTCCGCTTCTTTTTCATCCGCCTTCTGGCGGCGCTGAAGGTTGAGCGCATCGATCTTCGCCTGTGACTGCTGCTTGAACTGCTCCCACTGATTTTCCAGCAGCAGATCGCCATCGACATGCTCGGCGGACAAAGCGCGAGTCGGCGCAAGCACGCGGAAAGGCTGGCCCTTGGCGGCGAAAGCGACGAACAATTCACCCACTTCCTGTCGAACGCGCCTGCCGCCGACCATCGCTTCGAGGACGACGATGTGCTCACCCTTGTCCAGCGTCACCTTCGCCACGCGCTCCTGATGGCCCGGGGTGATCGGCAGGATGCCGGGGATCGCCGATTCGGGCAGCTTGGGCACCGGCTCGTGGCCGCTGGCGTTGGGATTCACGAATCGCGTCTGGGCCAGTTCCTTGCCGTTGACGAAAAGCCTGGCCGAGTTGAGCGAGCGAAGCACGAACTGATATTCACCGGCATCAAGCGTCACACGGCTGCCCAGTCGCATCATGAACGGATTGGTGCGGTCGATGGCGATGGCTTTGTTGTTGTATTTTTTCGGATAGCCGGTCAGCGCGAACGATTCGACTTCAAAGCGATCATTGGGTGCGTTGGGCGTGAAGGCCCAGGACTGGCGATCAGGCACGCCTTCGACGAACTCGACGAGGACCCTGTCCGTGGGCAGGTCTTTCGGATCCACCGCGACGCGCTCGACGGCATTGCGATCGGTGCCCGCATAGGTGTAACGACGGGCGATCTGCTCGGGCTTGAGTGCGGTGCGATAGACGGCAACCTCATCGATCATGCCTTTGAAGGTGCTGCTGGGGTTGCCGCCCATGGAGCTGCCGATGACGATGTCATCATCATCCACGACCGGACCGTCATCGGACTCTCCGCCCATGTCCCAGTACCCGATGACCTGCTGGCCATCGATGTAGCCTCGGATCGAGTCGCCCTTGCCGAAGGTGTAGGTGATGGCGACATGATGCCAACCGGTACCGGCGGTGATGAGGCCTTCGCTGGTCCAGCGGTGCCAGTCGCGGAAGGAATCGGCATCTTTCTCGCTGCGGTTTTTTTCGTTGCGGAAAAGGAAGCTGACCCCGGCGCCGCCCTCGACGCCGCGCAGTCGCAGCGACCAGTTCTGATTCTGCTTGTTGGCCGTGCGGCCTTTGCCGATGATGTAAATCTGTTCCTGGTCGCGCACGCTGTCGGGATTCACCCATGCCTCGATCGTGATCGAATCACCCTTGCGAAACTTGAGCGGGCTTTCCTTGCCTTTCTGATCGGGGATGTGAATCGCGCTGCCCTTGGGTCCGAAGCGGGCGGCCAGATTGTCTTTGCTGAAATCGGGAAACTCACCGGGCCTCGGGCCGGCCTGGTTGAACTTGACGCCTTCACCCGCCTTGCCGTGGAACGGCGAAGCCTTGGGCGCGTGATCGCTCAGCGAGCCATCGGTCTGCTCGAACCGCCAGTAGGCGGCAGGCTTGTCCGCGAGGAGGGTCTCCTCGTAGGTCGGCGAACCGTCGTTGCCAACGGCCGGTGTTGACGGTTTGGCCTGCGGCGCCTGCGCCAGCGCGATGGCGGCAAAGGCGGGCAGCAGCGCAGCGGCGAGCAAGCGCATCGTTCCGGAGAATGGGGCAAGTGTCATCATGTCGTGATCGCCTGAAGCGGAAAGCCGAATGAACATTCACCGGACGACGAAGAAACCGCCGCCCGGCCGAGGAACCGACCTTGGAATTATAACGGCATGACGCCCCGGTGCCGAGGAAAACCGTGGAAAATCAGGGGGTCGGGTGTGCCCATCTTTTGCGGCAGCGCAAAGCCCCGCGCGCCCCGGAGGTTTGAAAAGTTTTGGGTGGCTGGAAAGTTTTGGGTGGCTGGGGCTGAGTCCGCGAAGCCCCGGCCTAGGCGCACGAAGCAAGGTGG
>CAZYPK010000078.1:0-23421 GCA_964649195.1 uncultured Phycisphaeraceae bacterium | reverse complement strand
GAAGAACGGCTCGGCGGGAGCCTCGCCCTCCCGCCCAAGGCTACATGCGATTGCCCTGACGGCCGCCCCCTGCAACCGCCCGCACGTTCCCCGGTAAGTCCTGTTGGAATCGCCGCATGAGTCGTAATGTCGAGACCACCGCCACCTTCCCGGCCCGGCAAGCGGCCGGGGATTTGCGAACCGATGGCGAGCTGGCTCGTCTGGCGGCAGGCGGTGATCGCCAGGCGGCCCAGGTGCTCATCATCCGCTACGAAAGGCTGGTCCGCTCGTTCCTCCGCAAGATCACCGGCAAGCCCGACACCGCCGATGACTTGGCGCAGGAAACCTTCGTGCGATTGCTCAAACATGCCGGCAGCTACGACGAAAAATACCCGATGCGCACCTGGCTTCTCACCATCGCCCGCCGGCTTTCGATCAACCACAGCCGCCGCGCCGATCAGCAGGTGGGCAGCACCGAATACGAAGGCCACCGCAGCCATCACGAGGGTCCCGCTTCGCGCGTCGAGGCCGATGACATGAAACAGGTCACCCGCAAAATGCTCGATGGCGCCCTGGCGCAGCTATCCAACCCGCAGCGCGAGGTGATCGTGCTGTTTCACGAACAGGAACTCTCCATCGAACAGGTCGCCCAGGTCATGGAGATGCCCGTGGGCACGGTCAAGAGCCACCTGCACCGGGCCCGCGCCGCCATGCGAAAGGTGCTCGCCCCCCGGTTGGAGATGATCGAAACCTAGACACGGGACCTTATAAGCCCAGGCACGGGACCTTCAAGGTCCCGTGTCCGAATCAGGACCAAGCCCATGAACAAAGAAAAACTGGACAAACTCTGGGAATCCTGCCGCGACGGTTCGATCAGCGAATCGGATCGCGCGGTGTTTGAACATCACCTGCGCGAGAACGAAAATGCCGCCGCATTGTGGCAGGCCGAGTCGCATTGGCTGGCGCTGATGAGTGATGTCGATGGCGCCATGACGGAAGAGGCCTCGGCTCCCGATGGCTCCACTTTTGCGATGAGCGTGCTCGATCACTGGCAATCGCAGCAGGAACGCGAAGCGCTGGGCGTGATCGCCATGATCGGTCCCGCAGGCGCCACCGGTTTTGTCCATCGATATGCAGCCATCGCGGCGATGCTGGCGCTCTTCGCCGGCGCCGCGATTTACGTGGGGATTCTTACATCAAACAGGCAGATCGATGATGGAGGGAAGCTGGCCATCGTGCCGCCGGTCAATTCGCAGTTGCCCGATGTCGTGGCATCCGGTGCGACCGCCCCCGACGCGATCGGCCTGCTGATGAGCAGCGCGAAGGAGGGTTACGCCGTCGCCGCCGCTTCGCCGGGCCGATTGAAGCAAGGCTTCGCCGATACCGCCGCGATGTTCGATGTGGCCCACCTTGCGTCGCTGCTGGACCCCGGCTTGCCCGATCCGGCGGATTATGTGCTGCCAGTCAATGGCGGATGATTGTTTCGCATTGGTGACTCCGTCTGATAGCTGATGGCTGATGGCTGATAGCTTTTGAAAGGATTCGCATGAGACTCGCGATGTTGAAATCGATCTTCGTTCTGCTGCTGACGCTCGGCGTCGCCATGCCCGCGCTGGCCCAGCAGGATGCGGCATCGCTGGTGCCGGCCGATGCCGCCGTCTTTATGGAGGTACACGACCTGGCCGCGCTGCGCAAGGATTGGGTCGGCGACCCATTGGCCAAATTCCTGCGCGACAACCTGCCGATGGTTCCTGAACCGCAGGGCTGGCTGGATGTGCAGAAGGCGCTGGGGCTTTCCGGCGATGAGATCGTCGATCGGTTCTTCGGAAAAACGGCGGCGATGGTCGCGTTCAATCCTGAAGATGATGAGCCGGGCATGATCATCACCAAGGTCTCCGATGGTGACGCAGCCCTGGCCGTCGAAAAGCTGCAACTGGTCCACGTCAAGGACTTCGCCGGTTATCGCGGCTTCAAGTCGGCCGATGAAAAGGCGCACCTCGCCATCGGCAAAGGCTGGATCATTGTCGTTCATCCCCGCTACAGCGGGCTTGCCCAAAAAGCCCTGGAAACAGGTGAAAACACGCTGGCGAAAAATGACCTTTACAAAAGCTGGATCGCCAAACTGCCCCGGGGCGACCGCGCCGCGACGGTCTATGTCCGGCAAAGCGATGAGGATGTTCACGCCCTGGGTGTGTATCGCAAGGAGCGCGACCTGACGATCCAGTACCGCGGCAAGTCACCGCAGCTTGCGGAACTGGCCGCCTATCTGGGCGACGGCGGCGCGCTCGACTTCGGCCCGCTCCCCGCCTCCGCCATCGCCGCCATCAGCATGAACCTGCTGCCCCCGCCTGGGCCTGATGGCAAAAAGCTCGATCGCCTCTTCCCCGGCAAATCCTTCACCAACGACATTCACGCCAGGCTGGCCTCGCCTTCCGTTCTCTTCCTGGGCGAAGTGCCCGGCGACAGGCTCACGCCCAACCCCGGCCTCTCCATTCCCGTCGCGGGCCTGTCGCTCAAGCTGAAGGACCCCGCCGTGGCCGAGGACCTCACCAAGGCGATCGACGGCCTGATGTTCGTCGCCAATCTGGCGGCGGCCAAGTGGGAAGGACCCCTGGTGGAAGTCAACCCTCAGACGCACAGCGAGGTCACTTTCCGAAACGCCAACATCGGCGCCGCCCTGGCGCATCGCACCAGTCGCGCCGAGCTGCGTCCGCTCTCGCTGAGCTACGGCCGCGTCGGCGACTGGTACGTCATCTGTACGCAGGATCAGTTCTTTCAGCAGTGCATCGATGCCCATCTCGATTCCACCCGCAGCCTCATCGCCAGCCGATCATTCACGGCGATGGGCCTGAAAAATCGCCAGGCGCCGGTCTTCACCGCCGTGCTCAAGCCCGGCGACCTGGCCGCCCACATGGAGACCTGGCAGGCGCACTGGAAAAAGGTTCGCCCGCAGGTGATCGAAGCCTCGCAGGAAATGCTGCCGACAACCCCTGAGGCGCAGCTTGTTCGCGGAGCACGCATCATCAGCGGCCTGCTCGCCCACTACGAATCGATGAGCCTCCAGGCCTTCCGCGAAGGCGACACCATCGCCGCCCAGGCGGATGTGGTGCGCAAGTGAAAAACCATGTCGGCAATGCGGCTGCCTTGTCCGAGCCGCGACTCAACGAGTCGCGGAGGTGAACGGCCTCAAGGGTGGTCAAGCACACCTTCGACGATAGAACTCGAACACGACAGGCATCACGCTTCGCAACCGGATGACAACCGTGTGACGGATGCCGTTCATCCACCGCGCGAAGAACGCTCCTTCAGGCCGCACACGTCCGCGACTCGTTGAGTCGCGGCTCGGACCGCCGCGTTACTCCCTACAATGCCGCCCGTGTCATCGGCTCCGTTCAATCTCGCCATCGAAACTTCCGGTCGCGCCGCCTCCTTTGCGCTGGGGCGCGGCGATGAACTCATCGAGGTCATCGAACTGCCTCCGCAGACCGCGGGGGCGGGCTCCGGGGGGACTGGTGGCTCCTCCCAACTCATGCAGCATCTCGATGCCCTGTGCAGCCGGCGAAACATTCAGCCGTCGCAATTGGGCGAGGTTTATCTTTCCATCGGCCCCGGTTCCTTCACCGGCCTTCGTGTCGCCGTCACGCTTGCCAAAATGTTTGCTCTCACATTGGGAGCGAAGGTCATCGCCATTCCCACGCTGGATGTCGTGGCCCGCAACGCCCCGCCTGATGCGGCCTGCGTTGCCGTGGGTTTGAACCTGAAAAAGGAAACGCTCTACACCGGCCTGTACGAACGCCAGGGCGATGCGATGACCCCCATCGCTCCCCCGGCCCTGCGATCCATGCGCGAACTGCTCGCGCTGGCGCCCAGACCGCTGGCCATCCTCGGCGATCCGCTGCCCGCGCTGCCCCCGGATGCGATCGATGTCACCGTGCTGCCCCGGCTCATGGCGCAGGCCAGCGCGGAGCAACTCTGGCTGCTGGCGCGGCAGGCATCGCACCAGGGCCGATTCGATGATCCGCTGGCGCTGGTCCCCCTTTATGTCCGCCCGCCGGAAGCGATCGAACTTTGGGATCGCATTCATGGCAAGGCATGATTCCGGGGGACTCAGCCCCAGCCACCCGGCCGATCATCGCTTTTTTCACCCCTTTGCCCATCGTTCATTCAACCACCGCCTGTCCACCATCCGATAACCACCTTGGAGCGAACCTTTCGCGGGGCGCTCATGCCGCGCAACAGCGGCGTGCGATGGTGTCCAGTGGATTGGCGACCCTGTGGGAAAACGCATGGCGGAGGCATCGGACAACCTGAACGAGGAGCCGGGCGACGGCGATCCGCCGCCGACCCAGCCGCGTGGCTGGGCGCAGGTCTGGCAGTTGCCGGTGCTGCTGGTGGGCCTGGGGCTGTTCATTGTCGGCATCTATCTCGCCCTGCCGCAGAAGAAGCCCGATGACTTCCCCGGCGCCCTCGATACGGTGAGCAAATATCTGGCCGCCCAGGACACGCAGACCGCCCACCGCATGCTCAAGGACCTGGAGCCTCACATCATCCGGGCCGGTCCCCGCGAGCAGGCCTGGTACGAGGAACTGTTCGGCGATCTGGTCTTTGTCCAGCAGAAAACGGCGAAAATCGATGATGCGGTCAATCACGAGCTGATGCTCGGCTATTACCGTCAGTCGGAGCAGATGGGCCGTCCGCTGGATGATCTTCGCCTTCAGCGCATGGCGGAATCGCTGGTGACGCTGGAGCGCGAGGACGAGGCGCTGGAGATGCTCCGCAAGCTCAAGGAAGCCGCTCCGCAGCGGCGCTACGCCATCGTTCGCAGGCTCATCGAACGCCGCCTGGCATCGCCGAGGCCCGATCCGGCGATGATCGGCAAGCTGGCGGATCACTTTCTTGAGGAGGTCGCCAGGGAGACCGACAAACCGGAGCAGCGCCGGCAGGAAATATGGGGCTTCACCATCAAGGCGAAGCTGCTGTACGACGCCGGCCACCACAGCGGCGTGATCGACATGATCGAGCGCAGGCAGATTTCCTTCATGGATCGCGGAGGCGACAAGGACCTGGGGCCGCTGCATGTGCTGCGCGCCAGGTCCTATCTGCAAACCGGCAACTTCAAGGTGGCGCGGGAAATCTTCGCGCATGTCCACGAACGGCTGCCCAAGTCCGATGCGCTTCAGGCCGACGCCCTGGTGGGCCTGGGGCAGATCGAACTGGTGCAGACGGATGACATTGCCGCCGCCTGGCAGTATTTCAAGGAGGCGGAGGAAGGGTATCGCCCGCAGGAAAGCGACCCGGTCAACTCGCCTTACTTCGAGGCCCTGCTTGGCCGGGCCGATTGTGAAGCCCGCATGGGAAAACATGACGACGCCCTGGAACACCTGGCCAATGCGGTGCAGCTCATGGGCGAAAGTCGGCGGCCATCGGAGGCGCGCAGGGAACGGCTGATTTCCATGACGCTTTCGCATCATGTGTCGGCCACCGATCTGGATCAGCACGAAAACGCGCTGCAATATCTTGCGGTGCTCTCGCCGCTGCATCGGGACAACGTGCCTCCCGAATGGCACGCCCTGTTTGCCGCCACGCACGAACGCATCGCCGTGAAGAAGCTGCGCGATGCCGGCCTGCCGCTGCCCACGGAAACCGCGTCGCCCGGCGGCGGCGCGGAATCCACCGCGCTGCCCGCGCCGGGCGCCGGCGCCGAGCCGACGGCGGAGGTGATCCGCCTCGTGCGCCAGGATGCCGCGCGGCACTTCGAGCTGGCCGGCCAGGCCCACGACCAGCACGCCAAGGCGGTCAAGGTGATCGATCCCAAGTCGGCCGGCGACAGTTGGTGGGCCGCCGCCGCCGCTTACGACAACGCCTTTCAGTGGAAGCTGGCGGTGCGGATGTACATGGAGTTCCTCGCCAACCGAGGCGATGATCCCCGGCGAATCGAGGCGTTTCACAAACTGGGCATCGCCTACCTCGCCGACCGGCAATACAAGGAGGCCATCGAACGGTTTGTGCATCTCAAACGCGAACATCCCAACCACAACATCACCGCCAGGAGCCTGGTCCCTCTCTCGCGCGGCTACGTGGCCCTGGAAAAGCTCGACGAAGCCGCGAAGGTGCTGCTCGATGTCGTCACCGATCATCCCGCGATCACGCCCGAAAGCGAGGAGTACCGCGACGCCCTGATCGCCCTTGGCCGGCTGTATCACCAGCGAAAGGATTTCGAGAACGCCATCGTCCGCCTTGCCGCGGCGGTGGATCGTTACGGGGAAACCGTCGAAGGACCCGCCTTGCGATTCCTGCTGGCCGAGTCCTATCGCCAGTCGATTCCGGTCATCGATCGCTCGCTCGAGGAGCCGCTGCCGCAATCCAAGGTGCGCGAGTACCAGGCGGAGCGCACCCGCCGATTGGAGCAGGCGCTGATACTGCACAGCCAGGTGGTGACCCAGCTTGGCGAACTGGACGAGCGCAAGCTGTCGCCGATTCTTCAGCTCTACTTCAGAAACGCCTATTATTACAGGGCCGATTGCGCCTTTGATCTGAGGCGATACGAGCAGGCCATCGAGCTTTACGATTCCGCGGCACGCCGCTGGCGCGATCATCCCTCGTCATTGGTGGCGCTGGTGCAGATGGTCAACGCCTACGCGGAGCTTGGGCAGCATCAGAACGCCCGTGCCGTGAACCTGCGGGCCCGCGATCATCTTCGCCGCATCCCGGAGGAGGCGTTTGACGATCCGAGCCTGCCCATGACCCGCAAGCACTGGCAGGACTGGCTGCACTGGAGCGGCAAACTCAACCTCTTCGATCCGCAGGCCGGCGCGGACCCGTCAAAGTAGGTCCGGTCTCAGGTCGCGATCGGATGATCCGATCGCGCTTGGACAGCGACTGAAAAAGCATGAAATCAGGTATTGGCTCAGTTTGGATCCGGGTGGCTGGGGCTGAGTCCGCGAAGCCCCGGCCCGATGAAACAGCAAGGCGCCGGGGGCGCCGGGGCGTCGAAGACTCCGCCCCAGCCACCCGACGCTTCAGGTCGATCTTGCCTGATGTCATGCTTTCCTGCTTTCCTGATTTCCTGGTTTCAATTAGTCCAATAAAAATCTGCACTTAAATGCCGGTCTGGTCGATAGGAGAGAAGGATCAAGGCGGCATGCATGGACGCAACCGCATCGATGGCCGGTGACGGACCGGCTTCACTTGTTTCGAGGGTCACGGATGGCCAACTTCTCGCTGCCCAACGCGGTGCCTGCCGATGGTGAAGCGGCGATCCCTTGCGGGGATCGTGCCGCGGCCCTGTTGCATGCCCTCGAACGGCAACTGGCTCTCTTCGAAAAACTGCACACGCTCTCGCAGCACCAGGGCGGCCTCATCGGCGCCGATGATGGTGCGCCGCTTCTGCAACTGCTTTCGGATCGGCAGGAGATCATCGATCAACTTCAAGCCGTGCAGATTCATGCCGATGCCAACGACCTGACCGCTGCGCCGCTCTCACCGGCGCAAAGCCGCGAAGCCGGCGAACTGACCGAGCTTATTGTCGCCGTGCGGGCCCGCATCCTCGAACAGGATGAGCGCGATCGCGCGGCCCTGCGCGACGCCCGCAATCAGGTGGGGATGGATCTGCGCAAGGTGACGCAAGGCGGGCAGGCCGGCAAGGCTTACACCGCCGGTCGCGTATCGCATTCGCCCATGATGCCGATGGTCAGCCGTTTCACGGATCGAAAGGGATGATGAACGCCACGGTTGCACAACCTGAATTGAAAGGCGAACCCACCCACGGGAGTGGGTGGGCGTTGTCGGATTCCTCTTCCTCTTCTTTCTCTGCCTCTGCTCCTGCTCCTGCCACTGCCACTGTTCCTGGCCGTCTCGATGATCTGGCGCAGATCATCCGCTCCTATACCGAAGTCACGGAAAAACTTCAGCGCAGCCACGAGGCGCTGCATGATGAAGTGGCCCGCCTTCAGCGCGAGCTGTCCGGCGCCAACGCGCAGTTGCAACGCTCCAAGCGGCTGACCGCCCTGGGCGAGATGGCGGCGGGCATCGCCCACGAGATACGCAACCCGCTGGCGGCGATCCAGCTTTATGCGGGCATGCTCGTGGAGGACCTGGCGGTCATCTTCGAGCGAAGCGATGTCGCGGTGGATGTCGGCCCGCAACTGGACACCGCCGAGAAAATCGCCGCGGCGGTGAGCGGCCTCAACGCGATCGTCTGCGATGTGCTCAATTTTTCACGGGAAATCAAGCCGAATCCCGCTCCGGTTGACGCGGCATCGCTGTTTGACCGTGCGGTCGATGCGCACCATCCGGCGGTGCAATCGACGGGGGTTCAGGTGCGTCGAATGGATCGGCACAGCGGCGGATCGGATCGAATGCTCAGCGTCGATGCGCAGATGATCGCGCAGGCGCTGGTCAACCTCATTCGCAACGCGGTGGATGCGATGGAGATGATACCCGCCGATCAGCCCCGTCTGCTGACGCTCGATGTCCGTCGCGATCAATCCCAGCTTGTGCTGACTGTGCGCGACAGCGGGCCGGGCATTGCGGAGTTGGATGTCGATCGCATCTTCAATCCGTTCTTCACCACCCGCTCGACAGGCACCGGCCTGGGTCTGGCCATCGTGCATCGCATCATCGATGCGCACGGCGGCACCATCGCGGCCTTCAACGACGGGGGCGCGGTGTTCGAAGTACGCCTGCCGGCGGCGGAAGGGACGAAGTGAGGCGATGGAGGTTTCTTGTGTGCTGATGAATGGGATGAACGGTCGTTTTGGGAGCTTCGCATGAGTACGAAAGTGCTGGTTGTGGATGACAAGCAGATGATGCGCGACAGCGTCAGCTCGACCTTGCAGCGGGCGGGTCATCAGGTCATTGCCGCCGGCGATGGCAACGCGGCCTTGGCGCTGATCGCCAGGCATCATCCCGCCGCGGTCATCACCGATCTGAAGATGCCCGAGATGGACGGCCTGGAACTGCTCGCCCGCATTCGCCGGCTCGATGATCAACTGCCCGTGGTGCTCATGACCGCGTATGGCTCGGTCAATGATGCGGTGCAGGCGATGAAGAACGGCGCCTTCGACTTCATCCAGAAACCGTTCGAGGGTGATCAGCTCGTGCTCACCATTCGACGCGCGGTGGAACATCACCGGCTGGTGCGGGAGAACGAGGCGCTCAAGACCAACGCGGAACCTGAGATTCAAAGCCCGACGCTCGTGGGCCGCTCTCCGATGATGCGCGAGCTGGCGCAGCAGATTCAACAGATCGCCCGCAGCGGCCACGCCACGGTGCTCATCAACGGCGAATCAGGCACGGGCAAGGAAGTGGTGGCGCGAACGATCCACGCCCACAGCCCTCGCCGCGATTGCGTGATGCTCTGCGTCAACTGCGCGGCGCTGTCGAGCAGTCTTCTCGAAAGCGAACTCTTCGGCCACGAGAAGGGCGCCTTCACCGGCGCCGACTCGCTGCGCAAAGGCCGGTTCGAGCTGGCCGACGGCGGCACGATCCTGCTCGATGAGATCAGCGAAATCAGCCCTGTTTTGCAGGCCAAACTGCTGCGTGTGCTCCAGGAGCGATCCTTCGAGCGCGTCGGCTCCAGCGTCACGATGGAAGTCGATGTGCGGGTCATCGCCACCACCAATCGCGATCTGCGGCAGAGCGTGGCCGACGGAACCTTCCGGCAGGACCTCTATTACCGTCTGAACGTGCTGCCGATTTCCCTGCCGGCCTTGCGACAGCGGACGGAGGATATTCCGCTGCTGGCCGACCATTTCCTGGCCCGCGTCGCCCTGCGCGAAGGCCGCGAGCCGGCAAGGCTCGATGCGGGCGCCATCGAACAGCTCAAGCGATACCCCTGGCCCGGCAACGTGCGCGAACTGGAGAACATCTGCGAACGCGCCAGCGTGCTGGCGCAGGGCAGCGTCATCGGCGATGAAGTGATCGCCCCCTGGCTGACGATGCCTGATGATGCCGCTCCCATCGGCCGCATTCAGCCGGCGCCGGCTGCGGCATCGGCGTTTGGGGCGGGGCATGGATCGATGTTCGGCTCGCCGCCGCTGCACAGCGGCGCGAGTCATCCGATGGCGCAGCCGCCTTCGCTTTCGTCTTACAGTTCATCAGGCGTGGCGACGCTGATTCCGCCGCGACCGCTGGAGGAAACGGAGCGCGAGCAGATTCTCGTGGCCCTTCAACAGTTCCAGGGCAACCGCGTGCGCACCGCCAAGGCGCTGGGCATCGGCGTGCGAACGCTGGGGCTCAAACTCAAGAAGTGGAAGGAACTGAAACTGGTGGCGGAAACGGTGTAGCGCAATCGTTGCGCGGGGATGATGCGCACCATTTGCGCCACGGCAAGCCGTATGCCTGCCGGGATGACTTGGTGATGAGGCTGATTGCCCATCCGTGAACGGTCGAATTGAGGTTTCGATTTTCAGGGCCTTGATGATGGACGATGGCACCGGACTTGCTCGTCGTATGGGGTGAACCTGGCGTGCGATCGATGGAGCGTGTGATGATCAAGGGACTGTTCAACAGTGGTGCGATGCCCGCCCTGGAGCGGATGGTGCAGTTCACCGCCGCGCGCCATCGCGTCATGACCGACAACATCGCCAATCTGTCGAACCCTTTTTACAAGGCCAAGGACCTCGACCCCGCCTCCTTCCAGGCGGCGCTTTCCCAGGCCATCGACCGCAGGCGCGACTCGATCAATCCCAACAATCAGCCGTTGCAACTCAACGACACCCGGCAGATTCAATTCAACAAGGATGGCATCACCGCTCACGCAGGCGAAGTCGCCGACACGATCATGAGACACGATCAGAACAACCTCGACCTCGAACGCACCATGCAGCGGCTGGCCGAGAACACCCAGGCTCACAACACCAGCATCGAGCTGATCCGCAACGAGTTCGCCCTGCTGGAAACCGCCATCCGCGAACGCTTCTAACCCCCCCCCGGAAGTTTTGCCGGAAGTTCCCCGGAAGTTCCCCGGAAGTTTCATCCCTGAAGTTTCATCTTTGAGGTCATCGCATGTTCGGCACGCTTGATATCTCGACATCCGCCCTTGTCGCCCAGCGGACGCGCATGGATGTGATCTCCACCAACATGGCCAACCGCTTCACCACCATGGACGCCCAGGGCAATTACGCCCCGTTTCGCCGTCGCATTGCGGTGTTCCAGGCCGGTGATCCGGCCACCGGCAGCGTGCAGGGCGTGCATGTGAAGGAAATCATGCAGGACCTTGGCGACCTGCGAAAGGTATATGAACCGGGCCACAAACATGCCGACGCGGAAGGTTACGTCCTCTACCCGAACGTGGACCCGGCCATGGAAATGGTCAACGCCCTGGAAGCCACGCGAGCCTACGAAGCCAACATTACCGCCATCGAGGCCACCAAGTCGATGATACAAAGCAGTCTGAGAATACTGGCATAAGAGCTATCAGCTTTCAGCTATCAGCCATCAGATTTCGGATTTCAGATTTCGGATTTCAATGAACCGTTCACCACTGCAATGCCTTCAAGCTGATAGCTGACCGCTGACCGCTGATTTGGAATGATGCAATGACTGATCCATTGGGACTCATCAACAGTGCGCGAGGGCCGGCGGGGTTGCCGCGTGCGCCGCAGGCGCCGGACGTCGGTGGGCAGGAGGGGCCCAGTTTCAAGGATGTTCTGATGCAGAACATCGAACAGGTGAACAAGCTTCAGCAGGATGCCGCCGGCGCGATCGAGGACCTGACCACCGGCAAGCGCGATGACGTGGCCAACGTGTTCATCGCCAAACAGAAGGCGGACATGGCCTTCCAGATGCTGCAACAGGTGCGAAACAAACTCGTCGATGCCTATGAGGAAATCAAGCAGATGAGGGTGTAAGGGAAGGGACAGGAGACAGGAGACAGGGGACAGGGGACAGGAGACAGATGACAGGAACCCGATGGATGACGGTTCACGACGGACTGGATCGAAGCTGATAGCTGATAGCTGATAGCTGAAAGCTGATGGCTGATAGCTGATTCGGCATGGAGGCCGATGCATGGAATTTCTCAAACGGTATTGGATGCAGATTCGCGCGCAGTCGGACCAGATGCCGGCCAACACGAAGCTGCTCATTGGTTCGCTGGTGGTGATCCTGCTGCTGGTCGGTTTTCTCGTGGTGCAGTATGCCGCCCGGCCGGAGATGGTGCCCATCACCTCCTTCGCCGGTGATCGTCAGAATGAGGTCGCGGCGCAGCTTAAGCAGCGCGGCATCAATGTGGTGATCGAAGGCGGGCAGATGCTCGTGCCTTACGATCAGCGTGTCGATGCCCTGGTCGCCCTGGAATCATCGGGCCTGATGGCGCAGGACACCGCCGGCGCCTTTGATGACGTGATTCTCAAGAGCTCGCCCTGGGACCCCAGCGCCAAGACGACGATGGCTTTCATGCAGGCGAAACAGAAGTTTCTGGGGCAGGTGATCGGCAAGATGAAAGGCGTCCGCGCGGCCGATGTGGTCATCTCCATGCCGCAGCAGGCCGGTTTCGGGCGCACGCATGTCAAGCCCAGCGCTTCGGTCAACGTGGTGATGAACGGCGGGGCGAAGATGAACAAGCAACTGGTCGATGCGATCGCCAGCCTGGTGGGCGGCGCGGTGGCGGAGATGTCGCCGCAGGAAGTGGTGGTGATCGACGCCGTCGATGGCCGGGCCCACCGCGTGGCCGATGCTGATGAAGTCACCTCCGATCAGGTGATGGCCGGCATCACGCAGATGGAAACGCATTACACGAAAAAGGTTTCCGATCTGCTTCGCTACATCCCCGGCGTGATCGTCGCCGTCTCCGTCCGCACCGACACGGTGCAGCGGCAGGACATCGTCGAATACAAGTACCGCGACAGTGAGACGCTCAAATCCGAGCGCACCAAGACGACCGAGACCACGGACATCCGCCATGCGGCAGAGCCCGGCGCCCGCTCCAACGCCGGCGCCGATGTGGTGGCGTCGGGCGGCAGGAACGGCGGCAGCAGCAAGACGGAGGAGATCGAAACGACCTTCGGCGAACTGCCGCTGACCAGCTCGGCAAAGATCAAGAAGATCGGGCAGATGCCCCAGGATGTGAATGTCACGGTCAACGTGCCCCGCAGCTTTTTCGTGAGCCTGTTCAAGAGCGGCAAACCGCCGGAGACCCCCGATCCCGATGACGCGACGTTGCAGCCGGTGGTGGACGCCCACCTGTCGGAGATTCGCAAGCAGATCGAGCCTTTGATCAAGTCCGAAGCCGGTCCGGGCACGGTGACGGCCCACATGATTCTGGATGTCGGCGCGATGCTGGCGATGACCGATGGCTCCGGCGGCGGCGGCGTGGTGTCCTTCGTCAGCGGCCAGTGGTTTCAGCCGGCCATGCTCGCGGCGCTGGCGCTCTTTGCCATGGGCATGATGTTCCACATGGTCCGCAAGGCCACGCGGGTGACGCCGATCCCCACCGCGGAGGAACTGGCCGGCGTGCCGCCTCCGATTCAGGCCGAGGAAAACCTGCTGGGCGAGGTGATGGAACACGAGGCCGCGATGGCGGGCGTCGAACTGGATGAGGAAGAGGTGCAGGTGCGCAAGGTGTCGCAGCAGATCGAGGACCTGGTCGGACGCTATCCGCAGGAGGCGGCGACGCTGTTCAAGCGATGGGTGCGCGCGGAAGACATGTGAACGAGTGTGAATCTGAGTTTCGCTTAAGCCCCGCCCGGAAGGGCGCGGGCCAAAGCGTGTTCAATGAACAGAGGATACCAGGTCCACAAGGTGAATTCGGATCGGAAAATCGAGTTGTGATTCGTGAACGGGCCGCGAATCGTTCGCCCCTTGGCCCGCGCCCTTCCGGGCGGGGCTTAAGCGAAACTTAGGGTGTGAGGCAATATGGCACGTCATTTCAAACTGGATGGCGATTCCGAACTCAAGGGCCTGACCAAGGCGGCGGTGCTGTTGCTGTCGATCGATCAAAGCGCGGCGGCGTCGATCCTGCGCTCGCTGGACACCAAGGTCGTCGAGGATGTCACGCGCGAGCTGGCCGGCCTGGGCGAGGTGCCCGTCAAGCTGCGCAATCGCGTGCTCAACGAGTTTTACGAACAGGCCGCGGCGCAGGCGTGGGTCAACGAAGGCGGCCTCGAATATGCCCGCAGCCTGCTGGGCAAAAGCCTCGATTCCAAGGATGCCGACCGCATCCTTCAGCAGATCAGCCAGCAGGTCCGCAAGACGCCGTTCGCCTTTTTGCAGAAGGCGGAAACGGAAAACCTGCTGACCTTCATCCAGGATGAGCATCCGCAGACCATCGCGCTGATCGTCAGCCATCTGCCGTTTCACAAGGCCAGCGAAATTCTCGCGGGCCTGCCCGGCCCCAAGCAGATCGAAGTGGTCAAGCGCGTGGCCAACATGGAGCAGACCAACCCCGAAGTCATTGCGGAAGTGGAGCGCGGCCTCGAGGCGCGGCTGTCCAACCTGCTCACGCAGTCGTTCGAGAAAATCGGCGGCGTCGATACCGTCGCCGAAGTGCTCAACCTCGTCGATCGCTCGACGGAAAAAGGCATCATGGAAGGCCTCGAAGCGGAGGCGCCGGAACTGGTCGAACAGATCCGCAGGCTCATGTTCGTCTTCGAGGACATCAAGCTCGTGGATGACAAGGGCATTCAGGCGGTGCTCAAGGAAGTCGAGAACGACGAGCTGGCCCTGGCGCTGAAGACGGCCAGCGACAACCTGCGCGAGAAGATTTTCTCCAACATGTCCGCCCGTGCCGCGGCCATGATCAAGGAGGACATGGAATACATGGGCCCGGTCCGCGTGTCGGATGTCGAATCGGCGCAGCAGCGCATCGTCGATGTCGTCCGGCGTCTGGAGGACGCCGGCGAAATCATCATCAGCGGCCGCGGCGGCGCGGGGGAGATGGTGGTGTGAAGAAGCTGTCAGCTTTCAGCTATCAGCCGTCAGCTATCAGCTATCAGCTTCAAGGCATTGTCAATGTGTGCGTTTTTCCATGATCCAGTCCCCGAAACCGTTTACTGATCGCTTCCGTTCCTCATGCCTTAAGCTGATGGCTGACGGCTGATAGCTGACAACTGATAGCTGACGGCTGATAGCTGACAGCTTCCCCCATGCCTGTCATCAAGAACCATCTCGCCGGCGGTTTTGTGAAGGATGCGATCGTCCTGGACATGGGCGATCTGCGCCGGCAGGCCGATCAGTTGCGCGATGCCGCCAAGGCTCAGGCGCAGCGGATGCTCGATGAAGCCCAGGCGCAGGCGGACGAGCTTATGCGCAAGGCTGAAGCGGAGGCCCAGGCTCGCGGTCACGAGCAAGGCCTGGCGCAGGGGTTGGAACAGGGGCGAGCGGCGGGGCATGCCGAGGCGCTGGGCAAGTCGCAGGCGCAGCTCCGGCAGTTGCAGCAAGGGTGGCTCGCGGCGGCGCAGGCGTGGGATGAGCAGCGCGTGCGGATGGAGCGGGAGGCGAAGCAGGTGATTCTTCAACTGGGCCTGCTTTTCGCGGAAAAAGTGGTGCATCGCGCGATTCAGGCGGACCCGATGGTGGTGGTCGATCAGGTGGCCCAGGCGCTGGCTTATGTGATGAGGCCGACCGATGTTTCGGTGCATATCCACCCGGCGGATCGGCCCGCGCTTGCCGAGGCGATGCCTCAACTGCTCGCCGGGTTTGCCCACCTTCAGCACGTGCATTTGATCGATGATGAATCGCTGACCCGCGGCGGCTGCTCGATCGCCTACGGGCAGGGGCGTATCGATGCGACCATCGAAACGCAGATGAAGCGGCTCGTTGAATTGATCATTCCCTCGGATGAATCGCCCGCCGCAACAGGCCGGGCGGACGAGGCGCAACCTGATCCGCTGATGGCGAACCCGTCAACACCCGCGCCGCATACGGGGGATGAGAATCCCGCATCATCAACATGAGCACGCTCTTCGCGGAACAACTCGATCTGCTCGCCTCGGCTTCCACCGTGGAGCTGGCCGGCACGGTGCTCGAAGCCCGCGGCCTGGCGGTGCGCGTGGCGGATCTGCCGGCGCCGGTGGGGGCGTCGGTGCGCATCGAAACGGGCGGCGGCGCTCGGCGGACAATGCTCGATGGCGAAGTCGTGGGCTTCGATCGCGAGCACACCATCGTCATGCCGCTGGGACCGATGGCGGGCGTTCGTCGTGGTGATCGCGTCAGGGCGGGGCACTTTCAGCAGTTTGTGCGGGTGGGCGAATCGCTGCTTGGCCGGGTGATCAACGCGATGGGCGACCCGATGGATGGCAAGGGGCCGATCATGGATACGGCGCCCCGGCCGCTGAGTCCCGGACCTGTCGATGCGATGAAGAGACCTTCGATCGATCAGCCTTTGGCGACGGGCGTGCGCGCCATCGATGCGCTGCTGAGCGTCGGACAAGGGCAGCGGCTGGGTATTTTCGCTTCGCCCGGATTGGGCAAAAGCACGCTGCTTTCGACGATGGCGCGGCACACGGCGGCGGATGTCACGGTCATCGGCATGATCGGCGAGCGCGGCCGGGAGGTGCGCGACTTCATCGAGCATTCGCTGGGCGGCGAAGGCATGAGGCGATCCGTCGTGGTCTGCGCCACCAGCGATGAGCCGGCGCTGCTTCGCATCCGCGCGGCTCTCGTGGCCTGCGCGATCGCGGAGCATTTCCGTGATCAGGGGTTGAACGTGCTGCTGCTGATGGATTCGATCACGCGCCTGTGCCAGGCCCAGCGGCAGGTCGGACTGGCCGCCGGTGAACCGCCCGCCACGCGAGGCTTTCCGCCCAGCGTTTTTTCGCTGCTGCCGGTGGTGCTCGAGCGATGCGGGCGAACTTCGCTCGGCTCGATCACCGGCTTCTTCTCCGTGCTGGTGGAGGGTGATGAGCTGACCGATCCGATCAGCGACGCCGCTCGCGGCATTCTCGACGGCCACATCCAACTGAGCCACGATCTGCAACGGCGCGGCCACTACCCGGCCATCGATGTGCTTTCCTCCGTCAGCCGCGTCGCCGATTCCGTGACCGCGCCGGAGCATCAGGCCGCAAGGCGCGAGGTGATCAAGCTGCTCAACCACTACGCCCAGGTGGAGGACCTGCTGAACATCGGCGCCTACCCGGCGGGAAGCAATCCCGACTTCGACATGGCCATCGCCTGCAAGTCCGCCATCGATCAGTTGCTGCGGCAGGGCAGGGGCGAAGTGAAGGGACAGGCCGACTTCGAATACTCGCGGAAGCTGCTGATCGCGTTGGTGAACTCGTTCAACGAGGCCCGCAAGAAACTGTCGGGCAAACCGCAGCGACAGGCGGCCGGCCCGGCGTGATGCGCGGAGGCACGCCAATTGCACGAGGAAGATCGTTGAAGCGATTCAACGCATTCGTTGCGGCTCGGATACCGGCCCGCTTCGCAGGCTTTGGACGATGACCCGTGAGCAGGATGGCAACACATGGCTGAATTCCAGTTCAAACTCGACACCGTGTTCAAGCACCGGCAGATGATCGAGGATCAACGGCAACGCGAGCTGGCCAAGGTGCTGCGCCAGCGGATGATCCTGCTCGATCAGCTTCGCCAGATGCAGGCATCGATCACCGACAGCAAGCGCGATTTGCGCGATGGTCTCGTCGGCGCGGTCGATATGGATCGCGTGGCGCACTTCGCCCGCTACAGCGGGCAGACCACCGCCCGTGCCCACGCCATCGTCGCCAAGCTGGCCACCATCGAGCGCCAGGCCGAGGTCCATCGCGCACAACTGCTCCAGGCCACGCAGGACCGCAAGGCGATCGAACGGCTGCGCGAAAAGCAGTTCCGCAAATGGAAGCTGGAGCAGGACCGGCGCGAGGCGGCCATGCTCGATGAGATCGGCGTCGGGCAGTATGCCCATCGCATGATGTCGAGCTGATTGAACGTGATCGGACTTTTCCGCTGACTTTTGAGAGATGAACATGAGATCGTTCTGGACGGTCACAAGCGTGGTGCTGCTGATCAATGTGCTGGCGTTGATCGGTTTTGGCGTCTGGCTTTATGCGGATGGCCGATTGGATAAGGATCGTGTCGATCGCGTGGTGGACATGTTCTCGATGAAGGTGGCCGATGAGGCGCTGGCCAGGGAGCAGGAGGATTTGAAGAGGCGGCGCGAGGCGGAAACCTCGCGCGAGGCGGCGCGGTTGCAGCGCGTTGCCGATGGACCGGCACAACTTGCGCAGCAGATCGCCGAGGATCAGGAGAGGGACGAAATTGCGCTGCAACGCCTGGAGCGACTGAAGCGGGATATTCAGGACTTGCAGCGCACCAACGAGCTGGCACGTCGGTTGCTGGCTGAAGAGCGTGCCAGGCTGGACACGGATCGCAAGGCTTTTCAGGACGCGCTCGCCGCCGAGAAAAAGAAACGGGAGGATGAGGATTTTCAGCAGGCGGTGAAGATGTACGAGCAGCTTCGCGCCAAGCAGTCCAAGGAAATGTTCCAGCAACTGATGGCACAGCGGAAGACGGACCAGGTGCTGGATTACCTGTCCGCCATGCAGCTTCGAAAGGCGGCCGCGGTTTTGAAGGAGTTCAAGACCGCGCCGGAAGTCGCTCAGGCAACGGAACTGGTGCAGCGGCTGCGGGAACGCGGCGTGAACCTCCCCGGACCCCAGGAAGCGACCGCACCGACAGGCGATGACTCATGATTGCAAAGCTGCCCACGCTCCCGCCTTCGCCCGCATCCCGTGCCGACCAGGCCGTTTCCAGTGCGAAAAACCAGTCAAAAACCGCAGGCCGCGCCGAGCAGTGGCAGGAGCAGTGGCAGCGGCAGCGTGCGGGGAACCCGTCAAAAACCGCGGAGCGGATCGATGCACCGGCAGCCGGCGATGATGCGGGCATCGATCGTTCCGCCGAGGGGCCGCGCGATCCCGTCACCAATCCGAAGGCGACTCAGCGCGCCGGTGATGCGGAGCCTTCCGCATCCAATGAGGGTGAACCGGCGAGTGCCTTGCAACCCTCGGAAGTCGATGCCGGGGAACAACAGGAATCCGTGGAAGCGGTGGCGTTGGACCTGGTGTGGCAGGTCACGCAGTCGATGGCGGTGGCGCTGGAAACGGCCACGCAACCTGTCGCGGCAACCGGTCAGCAGGCGGTGTCCGCAGTGCAGGCACCGCTGAAAAAGAGCGAGCATCCATCGCAGGCGGTCATTGATGCAGGCGCCTCGATGGATGTTGAAGCTGATTCCAACGGCGAAGCGGATGGCCCTGCCGCGTTGACGCAGGCGGGAACTCCCGCTGCGCCTGCGGATGAATCCTCCGCAGGTTCTCAAGCGGGAGCCATGTCATCCGGCGAGGCTTTGCTCGAGCCTGGAGTGGCATCAACATCACTGATCAAGCCGGCCAACAGCCACGGCGAGACCGCACCGCTCACTGCCCCTGCCCCTGCCCCTGCTCCTGTCAGCGAGGCGCTTTCTGCGCAACTGGCGCAACTTCCGCAGGGTGATGAGGAGGCGGTGCGCGATCAGATCAACATGGGCCGTCTGACGCGCGGCCTTCATTCGGCCCTCAATCAGCGCGGCGGCTCGGTCACCTTGCGGCTGACGCCGCCGGAACTGGGGATGGTGCGCATCGACATGGCGGTGCGCGAAGGCGTGGTCAATGCGAAGTTCACCGCCCAGAGCGAATCGGTACGCAACTTGCTCATGGATCAGATGGGGCAACTGCGGCAAGCGCTGGATCGCCAGGGTTTGTCGGTGGACAGAATCGAAGTGCAGATCACGCAACAGGCCGGTGAAAGCGGATTGGGACAGCAACGGGATGACATGGGACGCGATGGCCGCAGTGCCGGGCAGCATCACTCCCCGCGCGAGGGGCGCGGCAACCCATCGGACCCAGGCGCATCGCGGCGCACCGATGCGGACACGTTCGACCGGGCCTTGGCGGATGTCATCAAGTGAGGCGGATCAGGCTCGACGCCATGCGGCAAACCTTAGATCGAGGGAATCATCATGTCAGCAGGTGCAATAGGCGGAGCGACAGCCGGCGTCGGCGCGGCGCCATCGAAGTCGGGCTTTGGCGACATCGATTCGGGCCAGTTCATGAAGATTCTTCTTTCGGAACTGACCAACCAGGATCCGTTCAAGCCGCAGGATTCGGGGGCCTTGCTCGAACAACTGAGCAGCCTGCGAAACATTGAAAGCCAGTTGTCGTTGCAAAAGCAGTTGGAGAATCTCGTGCTGCAAAACGGCCTGTCCTCCGCGGCGGGCATGATCGGCAAGGAGATCGAAGGCCTCGACGCGGCCAACGACAAGGTCAGCGGCGTGGTGACCAGCGTGCGGGTTGAAAACGGCAAGGCCATCCTCGAACTCTCCAGTGGCAAGGCGCTGCCCATCGAGCGCGTCTCCAGCATTCGGAATGTGAGTGGCAACTGATGTCAACCGGCGTGGAGTTGTTGCGTCTGCTCGAACCGGCGGTCCGCCCCGGCGGCTTGCGCGGCTCCGTTGCCGCGCCGGCGCAGCCGATCGAGTCGCGCAGCTTCGATTCGATTCTCGATGAAGCCAGGAGCATCACGCAGGCCCGCCCCGCGGCCGAGGCGACAAGTGCGACCGAAGCAAAAACGGCGGACCCGCTCAAGGCGTTGGCCAGGGTGGACCTGATCGACAACGCGGCATTGTTGAAGTTCATCGGCGGCGAACGGGCCGATTCGCCTCGCATCGCTTCCTTGTGAAACAGACCGGAGATCACTCATGGGCTTGACCACCGCCATGTTCACCAGCCTCAGCGGCATGGTGACCAACTCGCAGGCCATCCAAGTGGCCGGCGACAACATCGCCAATGTGAACACGACCGGCTTCAAGGGAAGCCGGGCCGATTTTCAGACGCAGATTTCGCAGATGCTCCGCTCCTCCTCCGGCCCCACCGCAGGCTCGGGCGGCACCAACCCCACGCAACTGGGGCTGGGCGTCGCCTTCGGCTCGGTCACCAAAAACTTCAGCAACGGCTCCGTGCAGGGCACCGGCGTCAGCACCGAGATGGCCATCGAAGGCAACGGATTCTTCGTGCTGAGTTTCAACGGCGGCCAGCGCTTCACGCGGGCGGGCAACTTTCAGCTCGATCGGGATTTCAACCTGGTGAACCCCGGCGGCGGGCTGGTGCAGGGCTTTGGCGTCGATGCCGACTTCAACATCGTGCAGGGTTCGCTTCAGACGGTCAACATTCCGCTGGGCGCTTCGACGATGGCGGAGGCGACGGAGAACGTGGCCTTCGCCGGCAATCTCAATTCCGGCGGCGAACTGGCCACGCAGGGCTCGATCACCACGTCCAATCCGTTCTTCTCCGACGCGGCAGGCGCCGTGCCTGCGGCGGCCACCGATCTGCTCACCGGCCTGTTCAATGCCACGGGCACCCCCATGTTCGCCGGCGGTGACATCATCACCGTGCAGAACGTGAACCGCGGCGACACCCGACTGGCGCCCAAGACGTTCGAAGTCGGCGCGGCGATCACCGGCTCGGCCAATGCCGCCGGGACCTCCTTGCAGGACTTCATGACCTTCCTCGAAGACATTCTGGGCATCGACACCAGCGTCTCCGGCGGCGTGTCGATGTCCGCAGGCGGCGAGCTGATCGTCGAAGGCAACAAGGGCACCGCCCATCAACTGGGGCTGGAAAGCGCGGACATCATCGTCAACTTCGGCTCCTCGAATCCGTCGGTGCCCTTCGTCATGAATGAAACCCAGAACGCCACCGGGGAATCCGTCCGCACCTCCTTCTTCGGTTTCGACAGCCTGGGCAACGAAGTGCAGCTCGACATCACCCTGGTGCTCGAAAACAAGGATAACACCGGCACCGACTGGCGCTTCTACGTCCAGAGCGAGGATGATTCCGACCTGTCCCGCGTCATCAGCACCGGACTGCTGGAGTTCGATTTCAACGGCCAGCTTCTGGCCGCCTCGGACGCGACGATCCAGATCGATCGCGCCAACACCGGCGCGTTCACCCCGCAGCAGATCACGCTGAACTTCGGCGGCGGCGACAGCGGCGTCACCTCGCTGAGCGACGCCACCAGCAACATCGCGGCCGTGAGCCAGGACGGTTCGCCCATCGGCACGCTGGAAAGCTTCAGCATCGGCGAAGACGGCGTCATCACCGGCATCTACTCCAACGGACTGCTGCGGGCCCAGGGGCAGATCGCGCTGGCGAAGTTCGCCAACCCCACCGGGCTGCAAGCCGGGGCAGGCAACATCTTCTCCACCACGCCCAACAGCGGCACCGCCGCGATCGTCGGACCGGGCCAGGCCGGGTCGGGCCGCATCATCGGCGGGGCGCTGGAACTGTCCAACGTCGAACTCTCCCAGGAATTCATCAACCTCATCACCGCCAGCACCGGCTTCAGCGCCAGCTCCCGCGTGCTCACCACCAGCGAGCGGATGATCCAGGAATTGTTGTCAGTGATCAGGTGAAGCGGGAAGAGCGGGGGGAGCCGGAGGAGCCGGAAGAGCGGATGGAGTTGGAGGAGCGGAAGGGGTTAGGACGTTGGCGAGTTTGCTGACATTCGGTTTGGTACACAACGATTGTCTGTGAGGGAACAATGGCTCAACATGAACGTGATTTTCGCAAGCTTCTGGTGTGGCAGAAGGCTCATGCTCTGGTCGTCAGGATTTATCAGGAAACGCGCAGCTTTCCGAAGGAAGAACAGTATGGTCTGACGAGCCAGATGAGAAGGGCGGCCGTGTCCATTGCCGCCAATCTTGCCGAGGGTTGCGGAAGACGGAGTGAGTCGGAACTGGCAAGATTCATGACCATTGCCCAAGGCTCGGTCAGTGAGGTGGATTATTTTCTCACACTGGCTTGCGACCTGAATTATTGGGCCGAAGTCCTCGGAAACGAGTTGGGCATGTTGTTGGATGAGGTCAAGCGAATGCTTACGGCGTACATCGGAAGGTTGAGGGAGAAGCCGTGAGAGCCGGGGGAGCCGGGGGAGCCGAAAGAGCCGTGAGAGCCGGGGGAGCCGAAAGAGCCGAAAGAGCCGAAGGAGCTGGAAGAGCGGGAAGAGGCAAAGAGGTCAATGAAGTGGGTTCTCAGTGCATATATGGCTTCGCCAGCTTTTTAGCTCTCCCTGCTCCTCCTGCTCCTCCTGCTCTTGCTGCTCTTCTGGCTCTTCTGGCTCCTCCCGCTCCTCCCGCTCCTCCCGCTCCCCCGGCTTTCCCCCATGATTACCGTCACCCGACTTAATGGTCAGAAGTTCGTCGTCAATGCGGAGCTTATCCGCACGGTCGAATCGAACCCGGACACGACGATCAAGTTGATCAATGGCGATCACTTCATTGTGAAGGAGTCGATGCCGGAGGTGGTGAAGCTGGCCATTGAGTATGGGCAGGCGTTGCGGAAGCTGCTGCCGCCGACGTGAAAGTCCCCGTTCATGCGGGCGAAGCGGTCAGGCCGATAAATGAAGAGTCGCGGTTTGGAAAAGCGGCTCATGTACCGAATGTGGCGCCAAGCCCGATGGCGAGGCTTGGCGAGCCGT
>CAZYPK010000077.1:0-23499 GCA_964649195.1 uncultured Phycisphaeraceae bacterium | reverse complement strand
AATGACAAAGCTCAAGTTCCAAACAAGCTCCAAAATGCGGAAATGGGAAAAACAAAGAGTTCGGATCAGGCCCTATTTCCGCCTTTTTTCCTTTTGGAATTGGAAGTTGCTTGGGATTTGGTGTTTGAAGTTTGTAATTTCAGACCCTCACCCCCGCCGCCTCACCTGGCCAGATCGATCAATTGGATGTCCTTGTACCACGCCTCCGCCGGCGGACCGCCGTGGATCTGGAGGCCGATGATCCCGCTGGTTTCGATCTTCGGGTCCTCTTCGGTGTAATCGACCGTCAGCACGCCGTTGAGCCAGAGTTGAATGCGGTTGCCCCGGGCGCGGATCACGTACTCGTTCCAATCCTCGTGCTTGACGAGGGTCTTGATCTTTTCCGGATCAGGCTTGGCCAGCGTCTTGTTGCGGCGGGACTCATCGTAAAGCGCCCCCCACCAGCCCTGGCCCATGTCCGCCTGGAAGCCGGAAACCTCGTGATGGTCGGGGATTCGCTTCGTTCGGAACTGGATGCCCGCGTTGGACTTTTCGCCGCCGAGCAGTTTGACCTTCAGGCGAAGCTCGAAATCGCCGTAGGTTTTTTTCGTGCAAAGGAACTCGTTGTGCGGAATCTTCTCCTTGAGGTTCCCGCCGACGATGGCGCCATCCTCGATGCGGAACATCTTCATGTTGCCTTCCCAGCCTTCGAAGGTCTTGCCATCAAAGAGGGAGACCGGTTTGGGCTGCGACTTTTCCTCGGCCACCGCCAGGGACAACATCAGCAGCACGGCAACGAAGGCGCGCATCGGCTTCATGGGAAATCCTTCCTCTGCTTCAATCGTAACGGAACACACCCTTGCGCCAGGCGTAAACGAAGGCGATCACGCTGGTGAGGATGAAAAAGAGCATGCGGGCCAGGAACAGCGGCGACAACCCGGACTCCGAAGAAAGGCTGGGAAACACCGTGGCCCAGGGGTAAAGGAAAACGATCTCGACATCGAAGACAAGGAACGTCATGGCCACGATGTAGAAGCGGACATTGAAGCGACGGCGGGCCGAGCCGATCGGGTTCATGCCTGATTCGTAGATCGTTCCCTTCACCTTGCCCTGCCGGGCGGGCCCGAGCAGGGAGGAGAGAATCACATTCGCCACGCCGAAAACAATCGCCATGAGCAGCAGAATGCCCAGCGGAGCGAAGTGGGAAAAAGAATCGGCAGCCAGCACCAGAGTCATCGCAATAGTTCCTGTATGACCGAGCGAGGGCGAAGCATAGCAAATCGGCTGGAGCGATGCACAAGATCGAAGCGGCACCCCGAGCCGCGACTCAACGAGTCGCGGACGCGCCCCCGGAACAGCCTCAAGGGTGGTCAAGCACACCTTCGACCGCGGAACTCGAACACGACAGGCATCACACTTGGCAACCGGACGACAACCGCCCCTGCTGACGCCGCCACAAGCCTACTCCGCCAGTTTGCGGAGCATGTTGCCGTAGCGCTCGTGCGCATCATCCAGAGCGCTTCTGAACTCCTCATCGCTGATCGGCGGCGCGGCGAACGACAATGGCGTCGCCTTCATAACGGACATCAAGCGGCGTTGATTCATCAATGTTCAAACGACGAAGCGCCGCGGCATCAATCTCCAGGGAAAATGCCTTGCCTTGTTTGGTGATCGTCGCAATCATGTGAAGCTCCATGCATCATCATACCCCGTCCCGGACGGTTTTCTCGTTCGCCTTGATTCGCGGTAATTCCGCACCTACAAAACCTGCAAAACCATGTTGCAAGTTTGAATTGCGTGAGGTAAGCTCCAATCGATGGCAATGCGGTTATCCGTTGAAACATGGGATTCGGTCGGTTGGATTGCCGCTTGATGGTTTCCGCGTACAGAACCCAGTCACCCATTTTGGAGAAGTGAGATGAAACCTCGCCTGAATCGTTATCTGTCCACCGCCGCATTGTCTGCGACGCTGCTGACCCCTTTTGCTGCTGCGCAAGCGACCTTGCTGGTCAACGGCAGCTTCGAGACCGGTGACTTCACCGGCTGGACCGTCGCCGGTGCGGCGGACGTCCAAACCGGCGCACCGGTGACTGACGGCAGCTTTGCCGCGAAATTCAACGGCAGCAATGTGGTCGGCTCGATGGTGCTGTCGCAGACCGTCGCCACCACGCCGGGCTCGCTCTACCGCCTCCAGTTTGATCATGGCGTCAATGGTGCCCAGACCCAGCCCTTGGGTGTCAATGTCTCCGGTGCAGGCACCCTGTTGAGCACTTCCGTCAGCGATACGGGAACCAACCCGCCGACCTTCCTTCGCCATTATTTCGACTTCATCGCCAACAGCGCATCAACCACGGTGACCTTTACCGACAATGCATCGGTCGCCCAGTCCGCCAGCACCGATGGCAACCTGGATTTCGTGATCCTCGATCTGACCCCCGCCGTCGTGCTCAGCCCCGGCGGAGCCGGCACGGCGGGAATCGTCAATTACGTCAGCGGCAACGTCGCGCTGGCCAGCGGCGGGGCCGTGGCCACTCAGACCTCCACGAGTTCCAGCGGCGTGGCATCCCGCGGCAACGATGGCAACACCAACGGCACTTACAGTAGCGGGTCGGTCACTCACACCGCTGCCGGCGTCGGCGAATCCTGGCGCGTCGATCTCACGGATGAGTTCGCCCTGTCGAGCATCAATGTCTTCAACCGCACCGATTCTTGCTGCGGCGCACGTCTGATGGAATTCAACATCGATGTGATCAACGATGAAATCGGAACCGTTTCACTCAATCCCTTTGACTTTGGCACTCCCGCCGATGGCGCCGGCGGTGTTCCCGGTCCCGGTCTCCAGTTCAACCTCGCCCCCAACACCATCGCCGATGCGGTCCGCATCGTGCAGAATGCCGCGTTCCCGCTCTCCCTGGCCGAGGTGCAGGCCATCGGCCTTCCCAACCTGTCGATGAACCCCATCGACACCCTCGAAATGGACCTGGGCGCCGCCGGCCTCAGCGACTTCTTCAACGTCGAGGGTGACGCCAATCTTCAGGGCATCCTCTCGCTCAACGCCATCGGCGGCTACATCCCCGCCAATGAAACCTTCGTCCTGCTTTCCGCCGCGTCCATCAACCTGGGCTCGATGGAGATCACCCACGCCTTCGGCCCCGGCATCCTCACCTCGCTGGAAATCGTCAGCGGCGGCAACGGCCAGCAACTGCTGCTCCATGTGCAGTACATCCCCGAACCGGCCACCCTGTCGCTGGGCCTGCTGGGACTGATCACGCTGGCTTCACGCCGCAGGCGGCCGGCGTAAGACAAACGCATCCGAGCCGCGACTCAACGAGTCGCGGACGCAAACCGCCTGAAGGGGCGCCCAAACGCACCTTTTTCTTTCAGCCTCGATCACCGCGCGGTCATTTTCGCGTCTCGTGATCCTTCGTATAACGAACACACCATCTCGCCGTTCATCTCCGCGACGTGTCACGTCGCGGCTGGGATGTTCATGACGCCAGACCGACGGCGGCGGCGTCGCGGTCGGAAAGGTCGCTGCCGTCGCTGCGCTTCTTCACCGTGCCGTCGCGCTTCCATGAACGCTCGCAGCGCGGCTCGCTGCGCAGGTCGATGATGTTGATCCGGTCGCCTTCAACCAGTTTCACGCGGCTGATGCCGCACAGGTCGGCCAGATCGCCCGCATCGATGGATCGGATCGCCTCATTGGCGGGAATCTCCAGACCGCAGTCGAGGGGGTTGTCGATTTCGAGCCTCTGCCGGGATTCCTCGATGACTTTGAGCCAGCCGTCGCGCCGGGTCATGATTTCATCCCACGCATTGGCCGCGATGATTTCCTCGGCTTCCGGGAAGAGTTGAAGATGTACGCTCGGTGAATCCTTGACATCGCGCTGATTCAGCGCGGCCCACGCCTCGTCCGCAGTATGCGGCAGCACCGGGGCGATCAGCAGAATCAGCGAGCGCGTGATTTCATACATCGCCGTCTGTGTGCGACGACGACGGACGCTTCCGGGGGGGTCGCAATAGAGACGATCCTTCGTTGCGGCCAGATAGATGGCTGACATCGTTTCGTTGCAGAAACGGAAGATCGCTTCGCGGGCGTCCTTAAAGTTAAAATCTTCGTAAGCGCCGCTTACGCGCTTGATCAACCGGTTCAGCGCTTCGATTGCCCACGCATCGATGCTGGTTGCGTCGGCCGGAACCCACGCATGGGAATGCGTGGGCTTTTGGAAGTCATACAGATTGCTCAGCAGGAAGCGGATGGTGTTGCGCACCTTGCGGTATTCCTCGCCGGCCACCGCGAAGTAGCTCTTGTCCACCTTGATGTCGTTGTCGGTGTTGAGCGAGCAGACCCACCACCGGCAGACATCGGCGCCGTATTCCTTGAGCAGGTCCTCGACTTCGATCGTGTTGCCCAGCGACTTGCTCATCTTCCTGCCATCCTTGTCCACCATGAAGCCATGCGTGAGCACGGTGGCGAAGGGTGAACGGCCGGTGACGCCCAGCGCGGGGATGAGCGAGCTCTGGAACCAGCCGCGATGCTGGTCGGAGCCTTCGAGGTAGAGATCGGTGACGGGGCGATCCTTGGGATCATGGGCGAGGCCGCGCCGGACGATGACCGCGTTCCATGAGGAGCCGGACTCGAACCAGACATCGAAGATGTCGGGAGCCTTTTTGATTTCGGATTTGGGATTGGGGATTTCGGATTTGATCCAGTCGGGGGCGTCGGGGTCATTCGATGCGTCATACTTCGCCAGCAGTTCCTTCGCTTCGAGTTTGAACCACGCATCCGAGCCATGAGCGCGGACGACATCCGCCACGGCCTGGATGCTCGCCCTGGTGAGCAGCACCTGGCCGGGGTTCGCACCGAAGAACGCGGGGATGGGCAGGCCCCAGGAGCGCTGGCGCGAAAGGCACCAGTCGGGGCGGGATTCGAGCATGCCGCGCATGCGGTTGCGGCCCCATTCGGGGATGAAGGCGACATCCCCGGCGGTCTGGGAAAGTGCGAGGGAACGCAGCGTCGTTTCCGCCGCTTGCGGCGTAGCGCCGCCGGCGACCTGCCGATCCACCCCCAGAAACCATTGCTCCGTCGCGCGGAAAATCACCGGCGTCCTGCTGCGCCAATCGTGCGGATAGCTGTGCATGAACTGGTGGGTGAAGAACAGGTGCCCGCTCTCGCGCAGCCGCTCCACCACAAGTTTGTTCGCATCCCACACGACCTTGCCTTGCAGCCAGTCGGGTGCGGTGGCGTCGAACGTGCCATCCGCCTGCACGGGGCAGTAGATGGGCAGCTTCTCGCGCAGGCCGGTTTGATAATCCTCCACGCCATGCCCCGGTGCGGTATGCACAAGGCCGGTGCCATCTTCGAGGGTCACGTAGTCGGCGGTGACGATGGTGAAGACGGGAGAATTGGAGGAGTTCCGAGTTCCGAGTTCCGAGTTTCGAGTTGAGGAATCGAGAGGCGCCGGCGAGTTCGATCCGTTGTCTTTCAACTCGGAACTCGGAACTCGGAACTCGGAACTATTTTCGACAAACGGATGCACATACCGCATCCCGGCCAGATTAAATCCTTCGGTGACGCCCAGCGTTTCAACGCTTTTCACGTTGCCGATTTTTGCGACCTTTTCCGCCAGTTCTTCCGCAACGATGACGAGTTTGCCGTCGAAGCGCACCAGGGCGTAGCGATGATTCGGCGCGACAGCCACCGCGAGGTTCGCCGGAAGCGTCCAGGGCGTCGTGGTCCAGATCATCACATAAACCTTCCCGCCCGCTTCGTGCAACGGCGAGTTTTCACCCGCGAATTCATCGAGCATCCCATCGCGGCTGACCGCGGCAATCTCGAACATCACATAAACGCTCGTGTCCTCCCGGTCCTCGTATTCCAGTTCCGCTTCCGCAAGCGCCGTCTGATTGGCGATCGACCAGTGTACCGGTTTGAGCGCGCGGTAGATCAGCCCCTTGCCCACGAGGTCGGCGAAGACTTCGAGCGCGGCGGCCTCGAACTTCGGGTCCATCGTCAGATAGGGATTGTCGTAGTCGGCCAGCGTGAGCAGCTTTTCCATCTGGCCGCGCTGGAGCTTGATGTATTTCTCCGCGTAGTCGGCGCATCGTTTGCGAATCTGGAGCGGGACCATGTTCCTGGCCTTGTCGCCCAGTTCCTGCATGACCTTGTGTTCGATGGGCAGGCCGTGGCAGTCCCAGCCGGGGATGTAGGGCACATCGAAGCCGGCCATCGTTTTGGTGCGGACGACCAGATCCTTGAGCACCTTGTTGAGCAGATGGCCCAGGTGAATCGACCCGTTGGCGTAAGGCGGGCCATCGTGGAACACGTAGCGCGGCTTGCCGGCCTTGGCGGCGCGGACCTGCTCGTAAAGCTTGTTCTGCTGCCACCGCTTGAGCGTGGCAGGCTCGTTCTGCACGAGGTTGGCCTTCATGTTGAAGGGCGTCCTGGGCAGGTTCAGCGTGTCCTTGAAGGATTTCTTTTTTTCAGCTTGGTCGGTCATTGTTTCAATCCGTTGCGAGCCGGAGCGTGTCGCTCCGAAAAGCTTCTTCATTGTTGTCGCCATTGACAATGGTGAGTTTAGCAGAAGGTTCGGGTACCATACTCTTTCATCAACCGGCGCCGGCGATGCGGCGGCAGCCACCGATTTTGCTTATGAAAATTTCGCTCTCACATTTTCTCAAAAGAACCTTCACCCTTCGGAAAATCAAGGTTTATCTGTTGGCGACAGCTTTCAGCGCCCCATTGGGCTGGATGGCCGATCCGTATGACAACCCGCACATCTTTGAACCACCCCCGATGACTCGCGAGGAATTGATCGAGGACGCCAAGCGAGCTTCCGAGTTTGCAAATCGGTACTTGATGGAATTGGAGCTTAAGCGATCGACGCAGACCGTTAAACCATCGGCCGAAGAACGGCCTGAAACGGAATCGATGTCCATCCCGATTGAAAGCGAGAGGTAGTCGGGTGTTCACCTTACAATGACTTCATGTCTGAAACTCGTCTGATTCTCGCCAGTCGTTCGCCGCGTCGTGCGCAGCTCATGCGTGAGGCGGGCTATGTGTTTGAGCAGGCCGAGCCTGCGTTTGCCGATCCTGCGCAGCCGGAGATGGGGGAGGGCTTTGCCGACCCGGCGGGACATGCGGTGGAACTGGCGGTGCGCAAGGCGGAGAGCTTGCGGGAGATTCTCGCGGATCACGATGCGAGCCTGGCGGCGGCGGATGGGGAGACGATCATCATCAGCGCGGACACGATCTGCGTGGGGGTGGATGGCTCGCTCATCGGGCAGCCGGCGGATGCGGCCGATGCCAGGCGGATGATCCGTTCGTTTGCCGATGCGGTGCATGATGTGGTGACGGGTGTGGCGCTGCTGCGTGTGCGCGGCGGATCGCGTCGCGCCACGGTGGATGATCTGATCACCTTTGCCCAGATCGTGCCCGTGACCTTCGGCCCGCTCAGTGATGGCGAACTTGACGCCTACATCGCCACGAATCAGTGGAAAGGCAAAGCAGGCGGATACAACCTGTTCGACCGACAGGCGGCAGGATGGCCGATCACCACGCCGGATCATTGCGATTCCACCGCGGTGGTCGGTCTGCCCATGCGAAAGCTTGCCGCGGCGCTGGAGCGGTGGGGCGTGATGAACAACATGAAATCAGGAAATCATGAAAGCAGGAAATGAAGAGAGTCACTCAAGCCCGATGGCGAGTCTGCGAGCCGTCGGGGTACAGGTGTTGAAGTGATTCATCCTAAGAATACCCCGACGGCTCGCAGACTCGCCATCGGGCTTGGCGCCGCTTGATCTCATTTCCTGTTTTCCTGTTTTCCTGCTCTCGTGTTTTTCTCCATGAACCCCATCTCCATCCACGCCATCATGAGCGGTGAAGATCGCGGCTTCATTGCGAAGCTGGCGCGGCTGGGTTTGTCCTGCGCCTCGCCGTGCTACCGTGCCATCGTGGCGATTCGCAATGCCATGTTTGACTGCGGCCTTCGCAAGCCTGTGAAACTTCCCAGGCCGGTGATCAGCATCGGCAACATCACGACCGGTGGCACGGGCAAGACGCCGATGGTGATGGAACTGTCACGCAGGCTGCTGGCGATGGGCGAGAAGCCCGGCATTCTGACGCGCGGTTATCGAGGGGGTGTGAAGCACAGCGGCTCAGAAAAAACGAGCGATGAGGTGGAGCTGTTTCGCGCCGCGTTTGGCGATGCGGTTCCGGTGGAGGCGAATGCGAATCGAGTCCAAGGCGCCGCGGCGATGCTGCGAAAACATGCGGATATCAGCGTGTTTCTGCTGGATGACGGTTTTCAGCACCGGCAGGTGTTTCGCGATCTGGACATCGTGCTGATCGATGCGACGCAGCCGTTCGGATACGGGCGGTTGCTGCCGCGCGGGCTTTTGCGGGAACCTTTGGACAACCTGAAGCGGGCGGATGTCATCATCATCACGCGGGTCAATGAAGTTCAGCCGTTCAAAAACGAGGGGATTCCTTTGTGCCTTGCGCAGGGATGTCGTGCGCTTTGCTACATATCGGGCGAGTCTCATTTTTGGACTGCGCGTGGGACCGTTCCTCTGCTGCGAGTTCATCAATGCTGGCGTGATCTCAAATGCGCCGATGACACGACCGTCGAAGTTGCAGTTTTGCGAGAGTTTCCGCTCTTCGCCTTCACCGGCATCGGCAATCCCGCAGCCTTTGAAAAAATGCTTCGCCGACATGCGGATCATGTGGTTGGCGTGCGCGTCTTTCCCGATCATCACGCCTTCACGGTTGCGGAGGTGCGCAGCCTGATCGCCCAGGCCACGGCAGGCGGCGCCAAAGCGATGGTGACCACGGAGAAGGATTGGACGAAGATCGGTGCGCTGCTGGATTGGAAAGCGCAGTCGATTCCGATTTATCGCCCGAGGCTTGACATCGAATTTTCAGGCGCTGAGAAATGGAATGAATTGGAGACGCTGATCAAAACGAGTCTGCATGGGGACGAAGCGGGGTGATGATCAGGCAGCCATCAAATACTCCGTTCGCCAAGGCGAACGGCTAAATGCGCCGGCCCTGGATGATCAGGCGGATGCCCATCGCCGGATGGATCGCGGTTGCGTATTCTGTTGGAAGGGATGATTTGATTGACTGTCCAAGGTTTCCAATGACCGATGATGTTCAGAAACATGATGAAGGAAGCGTGTCACCTTATCGCAAGGCGGCCGGCGGCTGGGGTGCGCTCAAGGCGAGCACGAAGTTCATCATTCAAAGCAGGAGCATCGGGCGCAGTGTGAAGTCGCTTTTGCGGGTCAATCAGCCGGATGGTTTTGACTGCCCCGGCTGCGCATGGCCTGAGCCGGGCAAGGCCCATGCGTTGGAGTTCTGCGAGAACGGGGTGAAGGCGGTGACATGGGAGACGACCGGCAAGCGCGTCACGCCGGAGTTTTTCGCGCAGCATCCCGTCGCTCAGCTTCGCCATGCAACCGATCACTGGCTCGAATCGCAGGGCCGGCTGACGCAGCCGATGCGATACGACCGCGCGGCCGATCGCTATGCGCCCATCGCATGGAACGATGCCTTTGCGATGATCGGCGACAAGCTCAAAGCGCTGGCGAATCCGAACGAGGCGGTCTTTTACACCTCCGGCCGCACCAGCAACGAAGCCGCGTTTCTCTGGCAGCTTTTCGGCCGGCTGTTCGGCACGAACAATTTCCCCGACTGCTCGAACATGTGCCACGAGTCCAGCGGCGTGGCCCTGGTGGAGTCGGTGGGCGTGGGCAAGGGCACGGTGACGCTCGATGATTTCGAGAAAGCCGATGCCATTTTCGTGATCGGTCAGAATCCGGGCACCAATCATCCGCGCATGCTCAGCGAGCTTCAGAAGGCCGCCGACCGCGGCTGCAAGATCGTCACCATCAACCCGCTCAAGGAGCGCGGCCTCGAACGCTTCGCCCATCCGCAGCGCATCGGCCAGATGCTCACGGGGCGTTCCACCACCATCACTTCGCTCTACCTGCAACCCGTCGTCGGCGGCGACATGGCGGTGATGAAAGGCATCATGAAGTGCGTGCTGGAGGAGGGGGACAGGGGACAGGAGACAGGAAACAGTCAAAGCCCACCCACTCCTGTGGGTGGGTTGGATCACACCTTCATCGCGCAGCACACGCAAGGCTTCGATGCACTGAAGGCCGACATCGAAAACACTTCATGGTCCGACATCGAAAAACACAGCGGCCTTTCGCGCGATCAGATCGCCGCTGCCGCGGAAATCTACATGAATGCGAAGCGCATCATCGCCTGCTGGGCGATGGGCCTGACGCAGCAGAAGCATGCGGTGGCGACGATTCAGTCGGTGGCGAACCTGCTGCTGCTGGGCGGGCACATCGGCCGCGAAGGGGCGGGACTGTGCCCCGTGCGCGGTCACAGCAACGTGCAGGGCGACCGCACCGTGGGCATCACGGAGAAGCCCAGGCCGGCGTTTCTCGCAAGGCTCGGCGAGGTGTTCGGATTCACGCCGCCGATGGAACATGGCTACGACGTGGTCGAGTCGATCGAGGCGATGCACGAAGGCCGGGCGAAAGTCTTCATCGCCATGGGCGGCAACTTCGCCGCCGCCACGCCCGACAGCCGCCACACCGCCGCCGCGCTGGAGCGATGCGATCTGACCGTACACATCAGCACGAAGCTCAACCGCAGCCACACGATTGTCGGCCGTGATGCGCTGATCCTGCCCTGCCTGGGCAGAACGGAGCGCGATGTGCAGGCCGGCGGCGAGCAGCGCGTGACCGTCGAGGATTCCATGTCGATGGTTCACGCCTCGCACGGCACGAACCCGCCGGCATCACCGATGCTCCTGAGCGAACCGGCCATCGTCGCGGGGATCGCGGGTGCGACTCTTGGAAGGCACGAAGGGAAGGAGGAAAAGCAGGAAAGCAGGAAAACAGGAAAGCAGGAAATGGGAGCAAGTCAATCCGAAATTCCTGCAACTCAGAACTCGGAATTTCTCGCCGACACCCCAAATCCGAAATCCGAAATCCGAAATCCGAAATCGATCGACTTCGCCCACCTCATCGCCGACTACTCCCGCATCCGCGAGAAGATCGAAGCCGTGATGCCGGTGATGTTCAAGGATTACAACACCCGCATCAACAAGCCCGGCGGGTTCTACCTCGGCAACACCGCCCGCGACCGCCAATGGCAGACCGACACCGGCAAGGCGAACTTCATCGTCCATCCCATCCCCGATCTCACCCTGCCGGCGGGCCGCCTTCGCCTGATGACCCTGCGCTCGCACGATCAATACAACACCACCGTCTATGGCATGGATGATCGCTACCGCGGCGTCTATGGCACGCGCCAGGTCATCTTCATGAACGAGGCCGACATCGCGCAGCAAAGCCTCCGTGACGGCGACTTCGTCGATGTCACCAGCCACACCATCGAGGACGGCCTTCAGCGCACCGTGCGCGGCTTTCGCATCGTCGCCTACGACATCCCGCGCGGCTGCGCCGCGGGTTACTTCCCCGAAATGAATCCGCTCGTTTCCGCAAACAGCTTCGCCGACAGGAGCAAGACGCCCCTGAGCAAGTTCGTACCCGTCACCGTCGCCAGGTCAATCTCCGGTTGAGCCTTCAGGAGTCCTCCCATGTCTTCATGCCGTCCCGCCTGCGTGCTGATCGCGATGGTGATCGCGGTGCATTCATCCCCGTCGCTTGCCGCCGAGCTGCGCGTGGGGCTTCATGTCGCCGACATCACGCCGCCGCGCGGCTACCGCATGTCCGGCTACTTCTCCGAACGGTTCAACACCGGCACGCATGACCCGCTCCACGCCAAGGCCCTCGTGCTCAAGCAGGGCGACATCAAGGCCGCGATCGTTTTCTGCGACCTCATCGGCCTGGCCGCGCCGATCTCCGCCCAGGCCCGCAAGGCGGCGAGCGAAAGGACCGGTATTCCCGCCGATCACATCGTCATCGCCGCGACCCATTCCCACACCGGCCCGCTCTATCACGGCCCCCTGCGCACCTATTTCAACGCCCGCGCCATCGCCAGACACAGACACGGCAAGGACCCCGCCGAGGAAATCGACTACCCGAAGCTGCTCACGGAGAAACTCATCGAGGCCATCGTCGCCGCCGACAAGGCCGCCGCGCCTTCGCTCTTGTCCGCAGGCTTCGCAAAGCAGGAAGGGCTTTCCTTCAATCGAAGGTTTCACATGAAGGACGGCAGCGTCGTCTTCAACCCCGGCAAGCTCAATCCGAACATCGTCCGGGTCGCAGGCCCGATCGATCCCGATGTCGGCCTCATGCTCTTCCGCAACGCCGAGGGCGAGCCGGTCGGTTCGCTCACCGTCTTCGCCCTCCACCTGGACACCGTCGGCGGCACCGAGTATTCCGCCGATTATCCGCTCTATCTTTCTTCCATGCTCCGGTCGCAGCACGGCGACGGTTTCATCTCCATGTTCGCCGCCGGCACCTGCGGCGACATCAATCACATCGATGTCTCCCACAGGAATCCGCAGAAAGGACAGGCCGAGGCCAAGCGCATCGGCGAAACGCTCGGCGAAACCGTCACCGACAAGCTCACCAATCTTGACCGCATCGACAAGCCATCGCTGGCGGTGAAGCGGACGATCGTCAAGGCCCCGCTTCAGGATTACACGCCGGAGCAGGTCGAGTGGGCCGGCAAGCAGATGGAAAAGGTGGGCACGAACCAGCTTCCCTTCCTCGCGCAGGTCGAGGCGTGCAAGATCGTCTCCGTCGATCAATACCGAAAAGCCGGCGACACGATCCCCCTTGAGGTGCAGGCGATCCGCATCAGCGACGACGTGGCCATCGTCACGCTGCCCGGCGAGGTGTTCGTCGATCTGGGGCTGATGATCAAGAGGGAGTCGCCGTTCAAAACGACGATCGTCATCGAACTCTGCAACGACTCGCCCGGCTACATCCCGACGAAAAAAGCCTTCGCCGAGGGCAGCTACGAAACGGTGAACTCCCGCGTGAAAACCGGCGGCGGCGAGATGATGGCGGAGGCGGCGGTCAAGTTGCTCAAGGAGCTTAAGCCATGAATGAGGTTCGCACCACTGTGATGAATATCCTTGATCGTCTTCCTCCCACCGCGACGTTGGAGGATGTGATCTACCACCTGTATGTGCGATCCAGGATCAACAAGGGACTTGCCGACATCGAAGCCGGCCGAGTCATCGATCATGAAGAAGTGGAACGCCGAATAGCGCGTTGGCTGCATGAAGCGGATGACACACCCAAACAAGATTGACACTCGCCCCAGGTGTTGCGTTTGCACGAGGATCGTTGTGATGACAGAAACCCTCCAATCTGAGTTTCGGACAAGCCCCGCCCGGCCCCCGGAGCAGGGCGCGGGCCAAGACGTGATCGAGTCACGGCCTGTTCACAAATTAAAACTCGATTCTCGGTCTGATTCACCTTTCAAGTCCTTGATCCTTTGTTCATCGGACACTCTTTGGCCCGCGCCCTTCCGGGCGGGGCTTGTCCGAAACTCGGGTCTCCAGACTCTCGCGCTCATGGGCTGCTTGGTTGTTTCCTCCCTTGTCGCCGCCGAGCCTGAAACCTGGCAACCTCCCGCGCCGCTTTCGCCGCGGGCTTCGCGCGATGCGATTGTCGTCCCCGATGGCTTCACCGTCGAGCTCGTCGCCGCCGAGCCGCTGGTGATGGATCCCGTTTCCTTCGCGTGGGGGGCGGATGGGCGCCTGTGGGTCGTCGAGATGGCGGACTACAACTGGCTGCCGGTCGATGACAAGTCGCCCGACAAGCCGCGCGGTCGCGTCGTCTTTCTCACCGACACCGATGGCGACGGCAAGTACGACAAACGCACGGTTTTCCTCGATGATCTGCACTATCCCACCAGCGTGCTGCCTTGGCGAAACGGCATCCTCGTCACCGCGGCGCCGGACATTCTCTATGCGGAGGACAGCACGCCCAAGGATGACAATCACAAGGCCGACAAGCGCGAAGTCCTCTACACAGGCTTTGGCGAAGGCAACCCGCAGCTTCGCGTCAACGGGCTTCAGTGGGGACTCGACAACTGGATCTACTGCGCCAACGGCTGGTCGCACGGCGTCATCAAATCGACCAAAACCGGCAAGACCCTCGACATCCGCGGCCGCGACCTGCGCATCCGCCCCGACACCGGCGAGATCGAACCCGCCTCCGGCGTCTCGCAGTTCGGCCGGGTGCGCGACGACTACGGCAACTGGTTCGGCGTCGATAACAGCAGGCTCATCATCCATTACGTCTTCGAGGATCATCACCTCCGCCGCAACCCGCACGTCGCCGCGCCTGAGCCGTTCATCGATCTGGTGATGCCGAAGAATCCGCCCTGTTATCCCCTGGGCCGCAAGATCGATCGCCTGCACGCGCCCTACATGGCCAACCGCTTCACCAGCGCGTGCGGCATCGCGGTCTATCGTGACTCGCTCATCAAGGAGTTCAAGGACAACATTTTCGTTTGCGAACCGGTACACAACCTCGTGACCCGCCGCGTGCTTTCTCCCGATGGCGTCACCTTCAAAGCCGAGCGCGTCAAGGGTGAAGAGCAGAGCGAGTTCCTTGCCTCGACCGATGAATGGTTTCGTCCGGTATTCGCCCGCACGGGTCCCGATGGTGCGCTGTGGATCGCCGACATGTACCGTGCCGTGATCGAGCATCCGCAGTGGCTGCCCAAGGAGTTCAACAAGAAGTTGGACTGGATGCAGGGGAGCGAAAAAGGGCGGATTTACAGGGTTTTTCGCAAGGATGCGAAGATTCGCAGCGCGGAGCGTCTCGATCGGCTCGATATGGAAAAGCTGGTCGCAGCACTCGATTCCCCCAACGGTGACCGGCGCGATCTGGCTCACATGATGCTCACATGGGGCGCCCCCCGGGATTCGACGAACCTTCTGCATCTGTATCGTGAAAGAAATATCGGCAGCAAGAATCCCGGCGTGCTCCACGCGCTTTCACTGCTTCATATCCGGCGTCAACTGCATCAGGCTGATGTGGACGAGCATCTTCGAAACGATGCTCCCGCGATTGCGATGGCCGCCATTCGCCATTACACCCCGATGGATGAACCGCCCTCGGAATCACTGGTGCGTCGGATGGAGTTTGTCGAGCACGAAGGCAACCCGGCGATGGCGATGCGCGTCGCGGAGAAGCTGGGGGACTATCGTCATCCCGAAGCGGGGAAGGCGCTTGCCCGGATTGCCGGGGAGTTCCGCGATCCCTTTGTCCTCGCCGCCGTGCTTAGTTCCGCCAGAGGTCATGAAGACCGTCTCGCCGAAACCGAAACGACCTCGCGCTTCGGCGTCATCCCCGACGAGTTCTTCGACGGTGTCGTCGCCACCGCCGTCGGCGAAGGCGATCCGAAGCGGATCGCCCGCGTCATGGCCGCCATCGTCAAGCGACACAAAAACAACGAAGCCCGCCTCGCGTTTCGCATGACGGCATCACTGCTGACTTCCCTCGATCGAAAGCAATCGTCTCTCGTGAAGCTGCGCGAATCCTTGCCGGCGGAGCATCGGCATCACATCGATGGTCTTGCATCCCTCTTCACAGCGGCCCGCATTGCGGTGGAGAAGAAGGAAGCGACGCGCGGCGAAGCCATCAAGCTGATCGGGCGCGGCAACACCGATGCAAAAGCCGGCGCCGGCCTGCTGCTGAGCGAACTCAAATCCCACGACTCCGCCGACTGGCATCTGGCCATCATCGCGGCATTGGGACGGTTGAGTCAGGCGTGGTCACCTTCCGACATCCCCGCGACCGTGTGGAGCGGCGCATCACCGAAAGTCCGCGCCGCGCTCGTGGACCTGTTGCTTCGCCGTGATGCATGGATCATGGCGCTGCTGGAGGATATTGGCAAGGATGTGCTGTCGATCACCGTGCTGTCCCCCGCGCAGCGCCAACTGCTGCTCCAGCACAAAACCCCCGCCATCCGCGAACTCGCCGCCAAGGTCATCGCCCCCGTCACCTCCAACCGCGCCGCCATCCTCGAATCCCACCGCGATGTCCTCACCATGACCGGCGACGGTTCGCGCGGCCAGACCCTCTTTGAAAAAACCTGTGCCGCCTGTCACAAAATCTCCGGCGGCGGCAGAGGCTTTGGTCCCGACCTGGGCGCGCTCTCCGACCGGTCGCCGCAGGCCATGCTCACGGCGATCCTCGATCCGAATCAGGCCGTCGATCCGCGTTACGTCAACTACATCATCGAAACGAAGGAAGGCGAGACCTACACCGGCATCATCCTTGCCGAGACCGCCAACGGCGTCACCCTCGGCGGCGCCGACGGCGGTCGGCTGGTGATCCTGCGCACGCACATCGACTCGATGCGCAGCGGCGGCCTGTCGCTCATGCCCGAAGGCCTCGAACAATCGCTGGGCAGGCAGGGGCTGGCCGACGTGATCGCTTATGTCATCGGCGCGAGTCAGCCGCGACGGGTGATCGCGGCGATGAAGCCCGCCGTCGTCAAGGCCGATCGCGGCGGGGCGTTCACACTGCCGGTGACGCAGGGCGAACCGTTCGGCTCGAAGATCGACTACGAAAAAGAGGACAACAACATCGGCTCATGGACCCGGCGCGAGGATTATCTGGCGTGGTCGATCGATGTCGAGGCGGACGGCAGATACGAAATCTGGTTCGACTACGCGGCCGATGCGAAGTGGACCGGCAACAAGGCGATCGTCATTTTCGAAGGTGAATCAGGCGACTGGTCGAATCAAATGATCGACATCACACCCACCGGCACGAAGGATGATTACCGGCAGAAACGCATGGGTGAAGTCACGCTCAACCGCGGCAGGCTGCGCGTGCTGCTCAAGGCGGGCGGGCCGATCACCGGCGAGCTGATGCACCTGCGCGGGCTGCGGCTGGCGCCGAGGCCAGGCACGGGAGCTTGAAGCTCCCGTGCCTGGCGGCTCAAGGCGCCCGACTTTTATTCGGTGCGTTTGAAGGTTGTCGAGGCGATGTAGGCGAAGAGGTCCGCCATGTCCGCCGGGGTGATCGCCTGTTCGAGTCCCGCCGGCATCAGCGACAGGCCCGTCGAGCGCAGCTCCGCGATGTCGCGCCGAAGAATCTGCCGCTGTTTGCCATCGACGGATGCGAGCGTGATGCCCGTGGAGGTCTCGCTCATGATGATGCCGGTGTGCTTCTCGCCATCGTTGGTCTCGACGAGGTAGTTCACATACTTCGACTCGACGGCCTGGTTCGGATCGAGGATGGAGATGAGCAGCGCCTGCGGCGAACCATCGAGAATCTTCGAGAGTTCAGGCCCGATGGCGTCGCCTGTCGCGGGCTTGTGACACACCGCGCAGTTCTTCGCAAACACCTGCTCGCCGCGCAAGCGATCGCCGCTCGCGGCTTCGCGCGGCAGCGCAGCCATCGCCCCGGCATAAGCATCGATCACCTTCCGCCGATCCGCATCGGGCGCCCCGCCCAGCAGCTTCGCGGCCCGCTCGCGCACCGCCGCATCCTTGTGCGAAAGCAGCGGCTGCCTGCGAGGCAGGTCGATGTCATGCCGGCTGATGGCCTGCGCCTGCATCGCATCCAGCAGCAACGCGACGCCCTTGTCGCTGCGCAGCAGGCCATCGAGGATCGCATTGCGAAGCGCGGGGCCGTAGGTCTTCCAGCCGTCCAACATGCGGGCCGTCGCCCGGTCATCGTTCAGGCGCAGGATCGCCCCGGCGGCGCCCTGCTGCACGGCGGGCGGGGATTTCACATCCGCCAGCGCCGCGGTGAACGTCGCGGCGCGATGCTCGCCGCCCTGCCTTGCGAAGAGCTCGATGGCCGCCAGGCGCAGCGACTCATCCTGCGAAGCATCGACGATGGCCGACCGCGCGGCGGTGAGGACGTTGGGGATGCGGTCGAGCGCCGTCAGCAGCCGGGGGTTCCCCTTCGTCCCGGCCTGTCCACGCATCGCGCCGAACGTCACCTTCTTCTTCGCCAGCGCATCGAGCAGGCGCGAAAGCGAGGCGAACTGCCAGGGCTGATATCGATCGCCTTGCGGCTGCGTCACGCCATCGAGCATCGCGCCCAGCAAGTCGAACCTGTCTTCGGCGACGGCGATGTCGATCAGTTGGGCGACGACTTTTGAATACGTGCCGACACCGCCGGGCTGCGCGAGGATGTGCCGCGTCACGGTGTCCAGATGCGGCAGGATGGAACTCATGCACGCGGCGACGATGTAGGGATCGTCTGCGTCCTTGAGAAGAAGCTGGGCGAGGGCCTTGCCGGCGCGGGGCTCGGGCGAAGTTTTCCGCTCGCGGTACTCTTCGTAGTACAGCCAGTCCCCCAGCACATAGGCGAGCTGCTGACGCACGCGGATATCGGGATCGTCAACGAGATTCAGCAGCGCGGCAGTGATCGCTTCATCGATCTTTGGGGACAGCTTCCACGGGACGCCGCGAGACGCCTCGCTGATGCGTACGACGTGTTCGCGCACCCGTGGATGCGCATCGGTCGCGGCCCTGGTCAAGACGTTCAACGAAATCATTTCGAGCATGGCGAGCGTGTTAAGAGACTGAACACGCACTGCGGGGTTGGCGGCGTTCAAGGCTGACGCGCTCAACCCCGCATAGGCGTCATCCAAGTTCAGGAATCGCTCCAGTTCCTGAAGTTTCCGCGTCCATGCGGGGGTGCTTTGATCGATGATGGCGAGGTCCTGTATGAGTTCCTTGTGCTTCTTGTGATCAGAGATGGAAGCCCGTCGCCACATCAACATCATCTGCGCCATGTCGCGCTGCCAGCCATTGGGTGAATCCATCGCGGCGACGAGGCCTTTCGCATCGAGCTTGTCGAGCCGCACCGGTGTGCGCGGCTTCGTCTCCGCCGGCACGATGCGATAGATGCGGCCTTTGTCGTGGCCGGCGCGAAGGTCGAGCGTCTTCTGCCAGTCGGGCGGAATCCATTGCGGATGCTCGATGGTCTGCCGGTACATGTCCGCGATCCACAGGCAGCCGTCGGGGCCGGTGCGGGTCATCGTCGGACGGAACCAGGGATCGGTCGAGGCGAGGAACTCGCGCTTCTCCTCGCCGGGGGCGCGCTCGGCGCGGAAGGTGACGCCTTGCGGCTTGAGGACCATTCGGCGGACAAGGTTGTGGACGGGTTCACTGACGAAGGCGTTGCCGGTGAAGGCTTCGCCGTAGAGATCATCGCGGTAGATGGTCAGGCTGCACGCGGAGGAATGAACCGCCGATTGCCCCGGCGTTCCGGGGGTGAAGCGATGGTTTTCAATCGAAGGCGAGTACACGATGCTGATCGGAAAGATGGTGCGATCGCCGGTGAGATCGACGCGCGGATTCGGAGCGGCGACATGCGGGTTGCGGCGAAGGTAGTGATCTTCGAGCGCGTAGTGCCAGCCGGGGTTGGGGTTGTTGCTGCCGAACCAGTTGCCGAAGTCGTCGCGGTCGCGGCCGAACTGGGATTGGCCGGATTGGGGATCGAGTTCCCAGAGAGGCGGAGGGAACGCGGACGAAGCGATGGCGAAATGGAAATGCGTCTGGAAGGACGCCCATTCCCAGGGACGAATTCTCAGGTCGCGTCCATTGATGTTCTTTCCGAACTTCTCGAAAGTCTCGCGGTTGAGGGTCGATTGGTCGGCATCCTTCCAAAGTGAAACGATTCGCCCGCCGCTGTCGCCGTTGGCGACATACACCCAGCCATCCATGCCCCAGCGCAGGCCGTTGACGCGGTGCTGTTGGTTGCCTTCGTTGAAGCCGGTGAAGAGCGTGATGCGCTTGTCGGCCTTGCGGTCGGCATCGTCAGGCGTCGAGTCCTCGGCATAAAAAATGTCGGGGGCCGCGGTGATGAGCACGCCTTTGTTCCAGACCATGATGGAGGTGGGGAAGTTCAGGTCATCGAGGAAAACGGTGCGCTTGTCGTACTTGCCGTCGTTGTCGGTGTCTTCGAGAAAGACGACGCGGCCGGCGGGTTTCATCTTTCCATCCGCATCTGGCACGCCCGAAGGATAGTCGCCCATCTCGACGACCCACAGTTTTCCATCAGGCCCGAAGTCGAAGGCGATCGGGTCCATCACCAGCGGCTCGGCGGCGACAAGCTCGGCACGGAAGCCGGGGATGAGCACGATCGAATCGCGCGAAGCCTCCGGCGAGCGCGGCGGCGGAGGAGTCGCGTGATCGGTGGTGAAGGGGTGATTGGGGGCCGCAGGCACGGGAGCTTGAAGCTCCCGTGCCTGGGGCTTGGAGTCGGCGAGCGCGAGCACCTCCTTGAAGGTGATCTTCTTGACGTGGTGCGGCTCCTTCCCGCCTGTGTCCTCGTTCTGCCAGTAGAGGGCGTCGCCTTTGACGAAGAAGCCGTTGTTGGTCCCGTCGGCGCGGATGATGGGAGGAAGTTCGGGTTTCGGGTTTCGGGTTTCGGGTGTCGGGTCGCCGCGTTTTGCGCTGACAACTCGTGTTGCCCAGCCGGTTTTGTCGCTTGCAAACAGATAGACATGAAACCCCTCCTGACCGGACTGGACGACATCGTCACGACCATCGCCATTGAGATCAACGAAACAGAGGCCTGTCGGCTGACCGTCCTTTGTTGCAATCATGATTTCATCGGGGAAGGAGTACGGCAGCTTCTCCCAAACTTCTTCGTCTTTGGTTCGTCGGAAAATTCCGCGATCACCGCCTCGGGCATAAATGATTTCGTACTCACCGTCGCGGTCGATGTCTCGAAACAGCGTTCCATTCGCACCAGTGATCACAGGTTTGCCGTTTAGCTGGACGCCTTTGAGCTGAGGATGATCAGCAGGCCCGCCGACCGTCAGGTTGAATCCTCTTCGATCGGATTGCCAGAAGGCTGCCGTGGGTCCGTCATATTGGATCATCTCCAGGACCTTGCCATCGCTGCGCAGCCCAATGCGAGTGCCGCTGTGGAACCGTTCACCCTCGTCGGTCGTCCAGTAAAAAGACAGCGGCTGTGTCAGCGGCAATTGTTTCGCCCAGTCACCGGCGGATGAGTCCCAAAGACGAAGTTGTTTCTGGGTTTCCGAACCAATCAAAGCGTCGATTGCTCCATCGCCATTCACATCGATGACGCGCACCCCGTTGTCTAATCCTTTCTCGTTGCGTACCGCTTGTCCCGCGAGCAAATTCTTATTAATCCGCTCCAGCGCCTCCTGAAAGTTCAGGAAGCGCACTTTGTTGCCGTGCTTCTTTTCCGCGTGATCGATCAACTCGACGATCTGCTCCGCCGCGATCCAGCCGTGCGGATGAAAACACAACGTGAACACGCCTTGTTTGATGACGGTGCAGTCGAGCGCGGCTTTCAAATCCTCGATGGTTTTCGGATTGTTTTTGCCGTGCAGGTGCTGGGCCTCCCAGTCGCTGGGGACGACGCAGGGGAACTGCCAGATCATGTTGCCGATGAGATAGGGATAAGGATAGTTTTCGATGGTGTTGATGTAGCCGGGGAACTGGGTGTATTTGGCGAACCGTTCGCGCGGCTTGCCGTCGGCATCTTTGTCGAGCACCAACTCGCGCGGCAAAGCCGGATCATCACTCGTGAAAATGTTGAAGACGGAGGAATCGATCGAAAGAAAATTTCCCTTCGCCGTGGTCTTGTTCATCACCTCGGCAAAAAATCGCGGGCTGACCGAGTTCATCGAATCGCAGCAAGGCATACGGAACGCGACCGGCCCTTTGTAGTTGGGAATGGACGCAAGCAGATCGACGCAGCCGTCGTAGGTCTGTTTGGCGCGATGAATGTCACCTTGCGGCGGAGCGCCTGCGCCCAGGCAGGGGCAGGGATGCGTGACGGTGTGGACTTCAAAACTCAGGCCCTCCTTGAGCCAGGTCTGAAGCTGGGCATGCTTGGGATCGACGGAGTTGACGAAGATGGAGAGCGGGGCTTTGCCTTGGGAGTTTTCGACTTTTTTCAGGCGATCGAGAATCGGGCGAAGAAACTGCTCGTAGCGCACCGGATCGCGCATGTCGTCGATGGACAGAATGACCACGGCTTCGACGCCTTTTTCGCCGACCCATTGCGGGGTGATGAGCCTGGCGAAATCGCGGTGGGGGTAATAGGGGTTGATCTCATCGAGGTAGGCCAGGCGGTTGCCGCGGGTGTAGGGCGACTTGGCAGGCTCGGCGGCAAGCGTGGTGCGAGCAAGGGTGATGGCGAGCAGTGCGAGAAGAATGCTTCGCATGATGGGACCTCTCGAAAGGATCGGACACATGAGCATACCCGCCAAGGCACGGGAACTTGAAGTTCCCGTGCCTGAAGTTCCCGTGCCTTGACGCCCCGGTTTATTCTGTTAAACTGCCCGGCTCGCTCCAGGTGGGGCGCGATTTTTACTGTTTCCAAGCTACCAACACGGGAACTCCCATGTACGCGATCATCGAAGACAGCGGCACGCAGATCAAGGTCAAGGAAGGCGATGTCATCAAGGTTTCCCTTCGTGAACTCGCCGCCGAGCAGGCCACGCTCACGTTCGACAAGGTGGTGCTGGTCAGCACCGACGGTTCCGAGGCCGCCGGCAAGATCGGCCGGCCCTACGTCGCCGGTGCTTCGGTCACGGCGGACATCCTCGGCGAAAAGCGCGGCGAGAAGGTCCGCATCGTCAAGTTCAACCGCCGCAAAAACTACAAGCGGACCAAGGGCCACCGCCAGGACCACCTCGAGGTCAAGGTGACCTCCATCCAGGGCTGATCGCTTTTCATTGAATCCATTCTTCAAACCCGAAGCACGTGCTTCGGGTTTTTCATTGCGCTGCGGAAACGCCATCCGAGCCGCGCGGCACCCCCCGGTTTCACGATGATCCGTGATTCACGGTCTGTTGTTGTTGATTGCGACACCCACCCCCGACAATTTTTCCAGTCGATGCACCCGCCTGAAGATTTCAAGGACAAGATTCGCAAGCTGCTCATCGGACAGCGAATCAAGCACGGCCTGCTGCGAGCAATGGTACCCCTCCCAACTGCCGTCCTCGGCCTTGGCGCCCAGGTGAACCACCATCGGCGTCAACTGGCGCTCGCGCAGCAGCAGATGCAGTTCCCGCACCTGTTCATTTGCAAGCAGGGTCGTCTCCACGCCGTTTTCGATGGCGACGGGGCCTTCAATAAAATCGTAAACCGCAAGGTGCGGGGCGTCCGGCTTTCCTCGTGTGAGTGAAACGACATCCAGAATGAGCCGCCTGTCCTCACTGTAAATCAACTGAAGCCATGCATCGTCGTGGATGCGATCCGAAATGGTCAGGTACGTGCCATATTCCGGCGCCGCCCGCAGCGCCGTAATGGAATGAACGACCACATCCCTCTGCGCTTCGGTTGCAAATCCGGGAAAAGCCGAGAACTTGGGGACAGGCATCCGTGCAGACGATGGCGAGCGGGCATCCCCGCAACCGGTGAAGACCAAAGCGATCATCGCGATGAACAAGAAGCGAGCCATTCACACAGGCTAGTTGCTCCTGCATGGGTGTCAATCATTTTCCGATGAAAACGTCTTGACACACCCTGTTGGAACTCCTGAATAACCCCCCGCGTCCAAGCCGCTTGCGGCTTCGCGATCCCTGGTTCACGGTACATCGGGGGTTAT
>CAZYPK010000076.1:0-23568 GCA_964649195.1 uncultured Phycisphaeraceae bacterium | reverse complement strand
ACGTGTTACGTCGCGGCTGGCGAGCCGCGACTCAACGAGTCGCGGACGTGAACGGAAAGAGGGATGGTCCGTTTCACGAAGGTTGCCAGGTGAGAGCGTCCGTGTTGCGCGGGGATGTTTGAGGCTTGTGACGCGGGGTGTGTATGAACACCCCTTCAGGCTGTTGATCTCCGCGACGTGTTACGTCGCGGCTCTGCATTCAGGCGATCGGTGTGATCGATAACTTTTTCCGCATCGCAACCCGTGCCGGCAACGCATCTTGTCGGATGTCTCGCGGCGTTTGGAGGAAAACCTGTTTGACCCGTCCGATGCAAAGCCAAGAATGATGACATGGGACTTCTGAATAACCCCCGATATACCGTGAACCGGGGAGAACCGGGGGATCGCGAAGCCGCAAGCGGCTTGGGTGTGAGGTTATTCAGGAATTCCTCATGTCATCTCGGTTCCCCTTCATTCTTACAAAGGAGTGTTCTGATGCGAAGCAACTTCAAAATCGCGGGTTTGTTCGTTCTCGTTTCGGCATTCATCGCCGGCTGCACCACGGCCCCGGTCACCGATGACTCGAAAGCCCTGCTGCATTCGGAAGTGGAATTGGCCATCCGCAAGTTCAAGGCGGAAGATCCTTCCATCGCGCGGTTCTTCGATTCCAGCGCCGGGTATGCCGTGTTCCCCAGCGTGGGCAAAGGCGGCGTGGGCGTGGGCGGAGCGTACGGGAAGGGTGAGCTGTTCGAGAAGGGCGTCGTGGTGGGTTACTGCGATCTGAAACAGGCGACCATCGGCCTCCAGATCGGCGGGCAGTCGTACCGCGAGATCATCTTCTTCGAGACCGAGCAGGCCCTGGCCGAGTTCAAGGCCGAGCGGTTCGCCGTGGCGGCGCAGGCTTCCGCCGTTGCGGTCAAGGCGGGCGCGGGCGGTGCCGCGAAGTATGAGAACGGCGTGGTGATCTTCGTCGGCGGCGAAGCGGGCCTGATGGCCGAGGCTTCGGTCGGCGGCCAGAAGTTCAACTACCTGCCCAAGTGATCGCCCCCGGCTTCATTCGCCGGACCGTCCGTTCGACGGGCGGAGTTGTCACTTGATCTCGAAGATTCGCTTGAGGTCTTCGCTGCCGGCCAGTTCGAGACGTTTGCGGCTGGTGTCGAGCTTGTAGATCAGCAGCTTGTGGTTGAAGTTGTCGATGACGAACAGCGATTCCTCATTGGTCTGTGTGCGGGTGGTGAGGAAAGTCAGGTTCTGCGGGGTGACGAGGACCATCTCGGCCTCGGCGCTGGGCAGAAGCTGCTTGTCCTGAAGGTTGATGAAGAGGGCGGCTGCGAGGGCGCAGGCCGACGCGATCAGCCCGAAGCCGGTGAGTTGGGTCTGGTTCATGGGAGGATTCCTCAAATGAAGGAACTTGAAGGTCGGAACAGGGGGAGCGACACGGGAGCGATGGGCGCGGGCGATGGGGGAAGGTTTATCGTCCGCGGTTTCGGAGCGAAGCCGCAAGCGGCTGTGGGGGTCGATGGGCGAAGGTTTATCGTCCGCCGCGGCCGGGGGGTTTGCCTTGCTTGACATCGGTCTTGAGGTCGCGGCCGGCGATGACTTCGAACCTCTCGTTGCCGCCGTTGAACATGACCACGACCATGCGGGCCGAGGTGAGTTCGGTGATGTAGATGGCGTTCATGTTTCGCTGGCCGACGGCTTCGCCGGCGAGCATGACGTACTGTCCCGCCGCTCCGCCCAGCTGCGCCTGCGTGCGCGAAGGCGTGAGTGACACGATGATCAATGCCATCAGCAGCACCATGTTCAGTGCCACCAGGGCGCCCAGGGATTTGCGGTTCATGACGCGGCTCCTTGCGTAAAAGAGGACCAGGTTGGGAAACTCAATTCACGAATCTGAAATCTCAAATTTCAAATGGGACTTCTGAATGACTCCCCCGATGTACGTTGCTACGCCGCAAGCGGCTTGGACGCGAGGCTGTTCACGAATCTGAAATCTCAAATTTGAGATTTGAGATTTCATATCTCAATCCCGATGGTCGCGCTTGGCGTTCTTGATGCTCACGGCGATGACGAAGCCCGCGAAGAGCACCACCGCCGCGAGGTTTTTCCAACTGTTGTCATCGGGGGCCATCTTGTCCGCGGGCACCGGGGCCTGCGCCATCGCGGCGGTTGCGAGGGTGAGGAGGGTGACGATGGTGATCGGGAAGATTCGCCTCATGTGTTTATCGTACTCCGGTGCGGCACGGGTGTAAATATCGAGGCGGGTGCGGCCAAGGCGATCGCAGGGCCGACGATTTAGCCGTTCGCCTTGGCGAACGGAGTGTTTGACGGCTCCCATCCATTTAACGCGGTGGACGCCACCACTGTTCGCAAACTGCAAGGGGTGTCGCGGAAGATTTTGTGATTTGGAGTTTTTGCTTCCGACCGGCGACGGGACTGCGTTCGCCAAGGCGAACGGCTAAATGGCTACCATGATCGTTGTATGGACCATGCCTGGCTCATCTGGTGTCTGATCGGCTACCTTTGCGGGTCGTTTTCCTTTGCGCTGCTGCTGGGCAGGCTGCGCGGGGTTGACATTCGCAAGGCCGGTTCGGGCAATGTCGGGGCGACGAATGTGGGGCGGATTCTGGGGCGGAAGTGGGGGGCGCTTTGTTTTGTGCTGGATGTGCTCAAGGGGTTTGTGCCGGTGTTCGTGGCGGGGTTGGCGCTGGGGTATGTCCGGCATTCGCAGGCGCTGAGCCCGGCCGAGGCCTGGCGCTGGCTGGCGGTGATGGCCGGCCCGGTGGTCGGGCATGTGTTTCCCCTCTGGCTGGGGTTCAAAGGGGGCAAGGGCGTGGCCACGGCGTTGGGCGTGCTGCTGGGCGTCTGGCCGCTCCTGACCACGGCAGGCGGGGCGGCGCTGGTCATCTGGATCATCATGGCCAGGACCTTTCGCTACGTCGGCCTGGCCAGCGCCGCCGCGGCGGTCAGCCTGCCCATCTTCGTCATCATCCTCGGCCTGATGCGGGCCCAGACCTTCGAGCAGATTCTGCCCTTTCTCACCATCACCTCGCTGCTCGCCTCGCTGGTCATCTTCCGCCATCGCGGCAACCTCAAACGCACCTTCCAAGGCACCGAACCCAAAATCGGCGGCAAGCGGATCGCTGACAGCTAAAAACCTGAGTTCGGGAATAAGAGTGAGCCGCGACGTAACACGTCGCGGACGCGAACGGCAAGAATGCGTGACCTTCGCGCAGCGGATCACGGGATGCGAAAACGACCGGACACCGATCGAGGCTGAAAGAAAAAGGTGCGTTCGCGCCACCCCTTCAGGTTGTTTACGTCCGCGACTCGTTGAGTCGCGGCTCTTATCCCGAACTCAGGTCAAAAGGATTGCCACGCCGCAAGCGGCTTGAACGCGAGGTTATTCAGAAGCCCCAAAAGCTGATCGCTGCTCACTGCGGGGCGTCGCCGGTGGACGGCTGCTGGGCGACGGTCACGTTGGGCTGCTGTTCGAGCGGGGCCTGCGCCGGGGCCGGGGGGGCGGCGGCAGGGACGGCGGGCTGATCGATTTCATCGGGGTGGAAGAACTTGAAGGCGATGGCGGCGACCCAGCCGCCGAGCATCGGGAAGACGAGATAGACCCAGAACCACTGGAACGCGGCGGCCTTTTCCGATCCGCCGAAGAGTCCGACGATCGACTTGCTCAGTCCCACCGCGGGGTTGAACGCCCCGCCGGAGATCGGGCCGACGGCGGTGGCGGCGACGATGACGACGCCGCCGATGCACAGGCCGTAGTACGGGTTGTTGGCGTGCTTCTTGGTGGTGGCGACGGTGAGGACGGTGAAGGCGAGCAGGAAGGTGAAGATGAATTCGCTGGCGATGGCGCCGTGGATGAAGCCCCATTTCCTGGCCAGGCTCCCTGCGCCGCCGGCCACTTCGATGTGGGGGGCGTCGTGGGTGATCATGAAGGCGATCAGCGCCGCCGCGAGGCCGCCGACGCACTGGGCGATGATGTAGGGGATGAGGTCGCCTTTGGCCAGCTTGCCGCGCATGAACACGGCGAACGACACGGCAGGGTTGTAGTGTCCGCCGGAGATGTTGCCGCCCAGATAGACCATGATGCCCAGACTCAGCCCGATGGCCACGCCCGCCAGCGGACCGCCGACGGTCGAAGCGGTCAGAACCAGCACAAAGGCGCCCAGCGCTTCCATACCCAATTTTCGATAATCCATCTCGAAGCCTCCTGATGCGGGAAAGTGGTGTTGTGCATCGATTTTCGGATCGATGAACCAGCATGATACCCAAGTGCAAGGATGTGCCAAGCCGGGCCGCGATCCCGGGCAGGGTAAAAGCATATGTCTAAAGAACAGGTGAAGCCCCACCCGGAAGGGTGAGGGCCAGGGAGCATCCAATCAACAGCCCCATCTCGAACACGGTGCGAAAGTGCGGCTTCCGTCGAAATCGGTGGTTCGATCGAGAGCAAGCCGTGGATTGGATGGCCCCTGGCCCGCGCCCTTCCGGGCGGGGCTGAGGCATTGACCATCCCCGACCCATCATCGGGTAAACTGTTGACGCGATGCAACGCAGCGGTCCGGGGTCGGGGCGCCATCGGGGGCTTTTCGTCTTATCTGCCGGAGGTGTCTTAATGAACCAACGAACCATCATCGTCCAGGTTTTTTGTTTTGTCGCCATGACCGGCTGTCTGTCCGTGCCGCGGGCGATGGGGCAGGTCACTACGCCGTATGTGCCTCACGATCCGATGGTCTGGAACAAGCCCGCCAAGCCGCCGGTGATGCGCGAGATGCTCAAGGGGCACGCCTACACCGACGCCTTTGCCAACGCGGTCGCTCCGATCGAGCCGGCGTTGGCGCCCGATTCGCCGGTGCGAAAGCAGCGGTCGGCATATCTCGTGGTGGCCTTGCTTCAACCCGGTTCCAAGGCCCAGCAGAACGGACTGAGGCAGGGCGACAAGCTCATCACGCTCAACGGCAAGGCGCTGTGGCATTCCCTGGCGCCGCTGCCTTGGAATCCCAGGGGCAACCAGTTGCTGGAGGTCGAACTGCCCGATGGACAGCGGCGGATTCTGACCCTCAAGGGAAACGACGGCCTCGAAGGCGCAACCCTCCAGCACATATGGGAAATCCTCTTCTGGTGCCTCAACCATCCGCAGCGCGATCCGCGCTGGGACAGGGAAATGTTCGTCGGCCTCATGGCCCAGGCAAGCAACCCCGATCTCGCGGAAACCGCCTGGTTCCACGCGATCCGCAAGGGATACAAGCCCGATGTGGTCAGCGCCTGGAGCGGCGCCCACATCGCGGCTCAGCAAAGCCGGCATCGGGTCGCCTTCGACTTCGCCACCTTTGTCCCTGAAAACGCCCTCCATGCCAGGACGCCGATGCCTTTTGAAATCGAACCGGCGCTCAGGGCCAGATGGGCCCTGGCCGGCATGCGCCTCGATCAGTTCAACGCGCTGCTGCTGAAGGATGAGAAGCTCGAAGGGCGCAAGCTGGTCATGGACGAAGCCGAGGAACTGATCAGGATTCACAAGGCCCGGCCCCCGGCCAAACGGATGCTGCCGCCGCCATCGGTGCGGGCCGAGAAGATGAAGCGGGTTGACATCCTGGGCCAGGTGACCAACCAGAACAAGTCCACGAATGATGCGATGGTCAAGATCGCCCAGCGAGGCCAGGGCATGAAGGTGGCGGCGGAGACGGATCACTTTCAAGGGCTGCTCTGCGGTCTGGACCGCCCGCTCACCCGTGCCGAGTTCATCGTCCGCTTCTCGTTCCGCCCGACCGACGCCCGACCCGGCCGTTTCGCCAAAGAACTCTCCATCGGCCTGGTCAAGAACGGCACACGCGGCCAGCGACCGGTCACGCTCAACCTCAATCTCGTCAGCAACATGCTCGCCACGGGCATCGGCATGGGCGACCGCTTCAATGCCCCCAGCTACCGGTTCTTTGATCACGCCACCGCCATGGATGGCAAGACGCTCCACACCGTCCGCGTCATTCGCGTCGATGATCAGGTGGAACTCTTCCTCAACAATGTCCGCCTGGCCTACCTGCCCGTGGACGACGCCATCGACCACACCGGCTTCATGATCTGGACCACCGGCATGACCGCCAACGTGCAGAAAATCGAAATCTACGAACTGGTCGAAAAGTAGCCGGCAGGAGCAGGAGGCAGTGTCATAGCCGCAGCGTCCTCGCTGCGCGTCTGCGGAGCAGGGGGCAGTGTCATAGCCGCAGCGTCCTCGCTGCGCGTCTGCGGAGCAGGGGCAGTGTCATAGCCGCAGCGTCCTCGCTGCGCGTCTGCGGAGCAGGAGACAGAGGGCTGGGGTCGGTTATGGAGAATCCGTCTTATTTCCCGCTGTTCCTCACCGTTCCACAAAAATCACCGCATCGCTCAGGCGCAGGCGGTCGAGCACCGGGCCGTTGTCGGCGGGGTCGAGGTTGATGATGAGGTTGCGGCCGGCGAGGGGGGCGTTGATGACGGCGCGGGGTGACTGGCCGCTGATGATGTGCCTTGCCGCGGCGCCGCCTGCGCTGGTGATGGTGACGATGAAGTGGGCCAGGGCGGTGTTTTCGCCTGCCGCATCGAGCCGGGCCAGGGCGGCCAAGCGGACGGCCTTGGCGGGCAGGGCGAAGGAAACGGTGATCGGGGCGTGCAGGTGAATCGCGCCGCCTTCGATGCGAGGCTCCATCGCCAGGCCGAACACCTTGCCCCCTGCCGCGACCGACATGGGCAGGTCGGCCAGGTCGATGAGCCGGCCGGCGGGCGACGCGAGTTCGATGCGGGCGATGTGCTTGAGATCGATCGTCACCGCCGCCTTGCCCGCGAGCGGACAGATCATCGTGAGCTTGTCCGCCGAGATGGAGACCTCCGACGCGAGCAGCCGGCCGCCGTCGCGCAGCCAGACCATCGACGCCTGGCCCGCGGCACGGCTGACCGGGTTGGCCAGGCGGATCGCCTTGATGCGGTCGCGCGGCAGCGTGAAGGGTTTTACATCGCCTTGCTGCACCTCGATATCTTTTTCATTCACGGCCACGACGAAGCCGGTGACGACATCGCCGTTGCTCATCTCGACCTGATCGCTCGTGGGCGCTGCGCCGCTGCTGATCGCGCCATCAAACGACAATCGTGAAACCTGATCCAGGGCGAGGGCCAGTTCGCCGAGCAGGTCATGCTTGAAGAGCAGCGTCTGCCCGTCGGCTTTCGCGCCGGAAAACGGGGCGACGATTCGCTGCCCGCTGATGAGCTCGACGAAGGCGGCGGGCGACCCCCCGACAAGCCTGCCACCGCCAAGGGGCGGCGCGCCTTTGTCGGGCACGATGGTGCGCGGCTGCGTCAGTTCCAGTGCCGGGGGTTTCGGGGGGGCCGGGGCTTCCGGGGCTTCCGGGGGGTCGATGAACCCTTGTGCAGCCGCGGCAGTTGCCTCGTTTTCCTGCGGAAAACGAATCTGCAAAACATCGTTCGTGGACTGCACCTGCATGTTGCGCTGGTCGTCGAAATAGGTCATGCGTCCGCCGCCGATGGCCTGGAGGTTGACCAACCTGGGTTTGAGGTCGGGACCGATGAGCATCACCGGCGTGGCGGCTTCAAGCCGCCACGCCGCCGGGGACAGAACCATCGCAAGGATCGCCATGCGAATCAGTTCATGAAATTGGGTATTCGTCTTTACGGTGTTCATTCAAATGCCTTGGCTATCTTCATCTTGAAGCCGGGCACGGCCGGATCGTTCCTGATGGTGTCGCCATCCTGATAAATCGCGATGGACTGGTCGGCACGGTATGCCGTGATGGTTCTTTTCTTCGGACTGACCACCCACACCGACAGCGCCCCGGCGGTAAGCCAGTCGCCGACCTTGCGGATGACTTGACCGGCTCGGTCATCGGGCGAGAGCACTTCCACCGCCAGGTCGGGCGCGCCTTTGAAGAACTTCACGAGATCGGCGGCAGGCAGGCGATCCTTGCGGATGAAGGACACATCAGGGGCGCGCACGGTGTCGGGGTCCTGCTCCAGAACGAATCCGGTTTCCGCGGCGAGCACCTTGCCGAGTTTGTGCTTTCGCACGAATGCCGACAAATGAAAGGCGATGTTTTGTGCGATGTCGCCGTGTTGATATCCCGCCGGACTCATCATGATCAGATTCCCTCGAATCAGTTCGCAGCGGCCGATGTCGCCCATCGCCGACAACTCGTCGGCGGTGATCAGGCGGGGTTGTGATGTGATCGCTTGTGTCATGGCAGCAGAACATTCTATCGCTGAAAAATCGGCAGATATCGCTGGGGCATCTGGAGGATGATCAGCGCCATCGCGGTGCCGTAGCTTTCGCCGTGGGCGTCGGCCCATTTGCCTTCGGTGTCCTGGCGCAGGAGCAGTTCGCGGCGGATCGCGGGGAACCATTGCTTCCAATACTGTCCGCCGGCCAGGTAGGTCGCCTGCACCGCGTAGTAGTGGCCGTAGTAGAAGTGGCCCACGGCGTAGTTGTTCATCTGATGGCGGTACATCATCACGTAGTCGAGGCCCTTCTTGAGCGCCGCATCCTGATAGACGCCGGCGTAGTAGAGCGCCGCCACGCCCGCCGCCGAGCGGGGGAACGCGCTGCCGCCGTTGCTCATCATGTACCTGAAGCCGCCGTCGCTGTTCTGGCAATCCTTGATGTATTTGATGGCGCGGTCGATGGTTTCCTTGGGCACGCTCAGCCCCGCCTCGCGCGCCGAGCGCAGGGCCATCACCTGGCAGATGGTGACCGAGACATCGGCATCGGCCGGTTCGGGGCGGTAGCGCCAGCCGCCTTCATCGTTCTGGGAATTGACGATGAGTCGGACCGCCTTGACGAGCGTTTCGCGGACGCGCCTGTCGCCGGTCATGCCGTAGATTTCGCCGAGGAAGAGGGTGGCGAACCCGTGGCCGTACATGGGGCCGTGCGAAACGTCGGCGGAGATGAGGCCGGTTTCGTTGGCGGAATCGAGCACGAATTTCAGGCCTTTTTCGACGACATCCCCATACCTGCCGCGCCCGGGCAGATGACCGTCGGCCATGAAGGCGAGACAGGCCAGCGAAGCGATGCCCACATTGCGGCCATAGCGCGTGGCCCCGAAGCTGCCGTCGGCTTCCTGCTGAGAGGCGAGATACTTGAGGCCGCCATCGACGGCTTTGCGAAGGTCGGGCGTGATCTCGACGAAGTTGTCGCCGACATCGACGGCTTCATTCAGCGCAGTGGCAGGCAGCGCAAAAGAGGTGATGCAGACAAGAGCGATGACGGGATGGAGGACGAGTTTACGCATGTTGTTTCGTATTTCACATGGGACTTCTGAACAACTCCCGATGTACCGTCACCCAGGGATTGCTACGCCGCAAGCGGCTTGGATGTGAGGTTATTCAGAAATCCCTCATTCCTTTCCTTCTTCCGCGAGTCTGCGGTAATACGCTTCCGTGAGCTTCTTATAGATCGGGCTGAACTTTTCGCCCAGTCCCTGGTCAAGTTCGCCTCGGATGCGGGCGGGGAGTCGGCCCCATTCGATGCGTGATTCCTCGATGGGGCCGCCGGGGTTGTTCGCATCGGCATTCTGCGGTCTGGCATTTTCGCCGGGCTGATCGCCCTGCTGCGTTTTGGAGTCGCCGGGCTGTTGTTGTTTCTGATCGCCGGGTTTTTGCTCGTTCTGCGGGCTGCCGGTTTCCTGTTTCTGCTGGCTGGAGCCGGACTGCTGCTGCTGCTGTTGTTGTTGCTGCTTCTGTTTCTGGGCGGAGGCGATGGCGTCATCGAGACGTTTGAGGATGGATTCCTGGAGCCGCTGGGTGTCGAGGCCCGGGTCCTGCCGGACGCGCAGCCGCTGGCTGACCTGCTCCATTTCGCTGATGGCCTTGAGGAGCACATCGACGCTCTGATTGCCCGTCGGCTTGGGGACGGCCACATCGGGCAGCGCGGGCCTGGGCTTGTCGCCGGGCTTTTTGTTGTCATCGCCGAGTTTGAGCAGATCATCGAGCGACGCATCGGAATCAGGGGCAGGAGCAGGAGCATCGTCGGCGGCCTGCGCGAAGGCGGCCATGAACGCGATGAGCAGCAGTATGTGGGTTGGTTTCATGACCTGACTCCGGTGGTTCGTATCGATCACCATCATTCTTTTTCGGTTCATGTGCCGCATGTGGCCCCAAGCCCGATGGCGAGTCCGCGAGCCGTCGGGGTATTTCTCTCGCTGGCCGCCGATACCCCGACGGCTCGCGGCCCCCGGGGGCTCGCCATCGGGCTTGGAGTTTCACATCAAGGCTACCCCTGCTCCTGCTTCTGCCTCTGCCTCTGCTACTGCTCCTGCCGCTGCCCCGGTTCCTGATTCGTCAGCTTCTGGATCACCGCTTCGCTGAGCACGCGCACCCGTTGCTGCCGGTTGGCCAGGTCATCGAGCATCCGCACCCGCTGCGAGTCGGTGAGGTTGCTTTCATCCACCGCCCGGGTTTGCCGGTAGAGCGCCTCCTGCAAGCCGCGCAGCAGGCGAAGCTCGGCAATGTCCGGCACCAGCTTCGGCTTGGGCTGGGCCCCCTGCTGCTGAGCGTCGTCACCCTGCTGTTGGGTTTGGGCGTCATCAAAGGGGTCTTCCTCCTTGTTGGCATCATCGAGCGCCTTGGCCATCAGCCTCAGCGACTGCGAGATGGCCTGCTGATCGAAGACGACCTGCGCCGAGGCCCTGGCGGCACGAAGCTCCTCTGAAGCCCTGGTCGCCGATTCGTCGATGGTCTGATGCAGATGCTGAAAGACCGGGGCGTCGCCGACTTTCTCGGCCAGCTTTTTCGCGGCGGCCTGAAGCTCGCTCTGGGCCTGGGCGATCTGCGCGGCCTCGGCGCGCTGCCGACGATTGAGCTCCGCGACATCGGCCAGCAGCGTCGTGCGATCGGTCAACGCATCCTGATCCTTGGCCAGCTTTTCATATTCACCCTTGAGTTGTTCGCGCTGCTGCTGTTGCTCGGCTTGCTCTTCCTTTTTCTTCTGGGCACGCACCAGTTTGAGGGCTTCCTCAAGATGGGTCACCGCGTCGGATTCGCTGGTGATGGCCGGCTCCTGCTGGCTGCCGCGCAGGAAGAAGATGGCGTCGGACTGGCTCTGGACGGCGAGGTCGATCAGCTTGGCGACGGCCACCGTCTTGTCGCCACCGCGGGCCTCCTCCGCCACCGCCATCGTGTTGCGGCGCAGCGTGGCCAGCGGGTCGGCCAGGGCGGGCGGTTCCTTGGCTTCCTTGAGCCGGGAGAGCTGCGCCTTCTGCTGGTCGAGCAGTTTGGCGATCGATTCCTCCAGCTTCGCCAGCATTCGGCGGAGCATTTCCTGCTGCTTCTTCTGCTGGCCCTGCATCTGGTTCATCATCTGCTGCAAGGTGTCGGACGCCTCCTGCTGCTGATCGCCGGCCTGCGAGAGCTTGTTTTCCTGCGTGTCCTTGCCGGCCTGCTCCATCTTCTCCTTGAGGCCCTGCCGCTGGGCGATGTTGGCCGCCTCGTTGAGCGACTGGGCGGCGGCCTTGTCCTGCGGCTTGTCGCCTTGCTGATCGAGAACCTCGGCGGCGGCCTTCATCTGCTTGACCAGCTCATCGGCCTGCCGGGCGAGATTTTTCTGCTCCTGGGCGATGCGGTCCAGTTCCTTTTTGTCCTGCTCGTTCAGTTCATTCGCATTGCGGCCCGCCGTGCGAGGCAGCAGGTCGCGGGTCTCGTCCGCCAGCTTCTTCTGCGCCCCCTCCAACTGGCGAAGCTGCGATTGCAGCGCCAGGGCGCTCTTGCCTTCATCCAGAAGGCCGGCCAAATCCTTCATCGCCTGGGCGACGTTGTCCTGATGCCGCTGCGCCTGTTCCTGTTTCTGCTTTTGCGCAGCCGATTCCTTTTCCTCCCGGCGGGCCTGCTCCAGATTCTGCGAAGCCTTTTGCGATTCCTCGGCGGCCTGATTCAAGAGACCCTTGGCGCGGTTGAGCTGCTCGGCGATGCCCTGGTCGTTGAGCTTGTTGCGCCTGACCCGCTGATCGAGCTGTTCGACCGCCTGGGCCTGGCGCGTGAGGGTCTGGGTCAGTTGTTCCTGGCGCGGCTGGGCGGTGGCGGGATCGCTCGTTTTAAGTTCCTGCTGCCTGGCATCGATGCGCATGGCCTGCTGGCGGAGGCCGGCCAGTTCACCGCGGATCTGCTGGGTGAAGGTGGCGGCATCGACGATGCGCAGCATTCGCGGCGTGGAGCGGACGGGGTCATGCCGCCGGCCATCGAGATTGAAAATGTCCTGGGCGATGGCGGTGAGGGTGATGTTGTCGCCGGGCTTGACGCCGAGGTTGGAGATGTCCAGTTCGTGGGCGGCGGTGAGGCGGTCGGCGCGGCCGGTGACGGTTTCGAGGATTCGGTTTTCACCGGGGGTTTGGCGCGAAGCGGCAAGCGGCGGGAGTTGCGCTTCGAGGGAAAGCGATTCGACGGCCACATCATCGCGGGCGGTCGATTCGAGCTTCACCGTGGCGGTGGCGAGAACCATCTCATCCGAAGGCGGCTGGATCATGGCGACGGTGGGCGGCACATCGCTGCGCATCTCGATGCGGTAGGTGCGGTCGGAGAGGTTTTCGAGGCCGTGTTCATCGATCAGGCGGATGGGGGTTTCGATGGAGGCAGTGAGTTTGTGGTGAAACTGAAAAGTCGCGGTATTCAATTGGATGGCATCGGTTCGCCAGATAAAGCGGGACAACTCCCACATGACCGGTTTGTTGGCGGTCGCATCAAGGGTGATTTTTGATCCTTCGAGACCCGAGGCGGCGGCGGTTCTGCCGGTGATCTTGTCGAGCGCAATGATTTCCTCTTTGATCAGATCTTTCGCATAGTCGGGTGGCGTAATGGTCACCGTGACCGACTTCACCGCCGGCCGAGGCACCACGCGCACGCTCTGCGGCTGCGTGAAATCATCGCCCGCCTTGAAGTAGTAATTCACCATCACGCCATCAGCGGGCAGTTCATCGAGCGATCCACTGCCTGAACCGGCAGCGAGAAACTCCGCGAAGTCGGGTGTGAGATCGATGAGCCTTTCAAACAAGCCCGACTCGGCAGCGGGTTCGCCTTCAACTGCCCCTGCTCCTGCCCCTGATACGGCCTGCTCGCTCATGAGCACCGACTGCCACTGGCGATACTCGCCGTTCTTTCCCTGCACCTGGTAATAGACCCAGGCCCTCATGCCTTCGCTGTAGCCCTTGTCGATGCGGGCGGCCAGCCGCAGCGGAGCATCGGCCGGCTGCACGGCTTCGGCGGTGAGCGAAGTGATCTGCGTTCGCCGGGGCCATTGCGTTTCACCCAGCGGCAGCAGCCAGCGCTGGGCGGCGATCGCGCTCGAAGCCGGGGCGATGAGGATCACCGCGGCGAAGATGAGCGTGGCCAGCAGCGCCAGGGCGCCGATGCGAAGCGTCGGCGTGGGGTTGAGCAGCTTCGCCAGCGACTGGCGGCCCAGCTTCGCCTCCACCTGCGACACGCTGCTTCGCGCCATGGCGGCGGTGCGGTGCGGGTCGGCATATTCCTGCGAGTGCGTGGCGAACTCGACGCCGCTGGCCAGCACCCCGGTGAGCTGCGGGAAGAGCCGCTCGGCGCGCAGGGCCAGCGTGGAAAGATCAGGCGCGAAACCGAACGCCCGGCCAAGGTGCGTGAAGAGCCATATCCCCGCGAAGGCGATGAAGACGAGCACGATGGACAGCCGGAGCCAGCCGGGGAAGCGGAGCAGATAATCGAGGAAGCCGCACACGAGGGCGGCCACGCAGAAGGCGGCGAGGAATTGGAGAAGCCTGCGGGCGACAAGCATCAGCCGGCCGAGGCGACGAACGGTTTCAAGCTGCGCAAGTACCTGCTGCATGAACGGTTTTTCCGGGAGCGGATCGCGGACCGGCAACCTCACATGATAGGGGGAAAGAAAGGATGAACAAGCGGAAAGCCGAATGCGGAGAAGCGATTGTGACAATCGGTTGACAGGGGCAGGCGCGGGAGGAAGCATCCGAGCCGCGACTCAACGAGTCGCGGACGCGCCCAACCTGTTAAGGAGTGTCCGTCTCGCGGTGGATGGGCGGCGACGGCGGCGGGCGAAGTTGTTGTGTCGGAATCGAACGGAAGACGCGGGGTGTTCGAGGCTGAAGGCGCAGGGCGCGCACCGCCACCCCTTGAGTCTGTTCGCGTCCGCGACGTGTTACGTCGCGGCTCGCAGGAAGCATCCGAGCCGCGACTCAACGAGTCGCGGACGCGCCCAACCTGTAAGGAGTGTCCGTCTCGCGGTGGATGGGCGGCGACGGCGGCGGGCGAAGTTGTTGTGTCGGAATCGAACGGAAGACGCGGGGTGTTCGAGGCTGAAGGCGCAGGGCGCGCACCGCCACCCCTTGAGTCTGTTCGCGTCCGCGACGTGTTACGTCGCGGCTCGCAGGAAGCATCCGAGCCGCGACTCAACGAGTCGCGGACGCGCCCGGCCTGAAGGGGTGCCCGATCGCGCGGCGAAGGTGCGGCGACGGCAGCGGGCGAAGTTGTTGTGTCGGAATCGAACGGAAGACGCGGGGGGTTCGAGGCTGAAGGCGCAGGGCGCGCATCACCACCCCTTGAGTCTGTTCGCGTCCGCGACGTGTTACGTCGCGGCTCTGTCCGGTTGCCTCGGTCGCCGTTTTTCGCGGACAATCACGCCATGCGCATCTTCTCCAAACTCTTCCTGCTGCTGGTGGGCCTGGTCGCCCTGCCTTTGCTGGCCGTGCTGCTGGTGATGATGCAGAGCAACTCCGCGCTGAAGCGGGAGATCACCGGGCAGGTCGATCTCACCGGCGACCTGGTTTCCAACAAGAGCGAGCTGGCCTTGCTCAGGCAGGTGGAACTGACCCATCTGAAGATCATCCAGGAAAAGGCGGGCAAGCTCGAAGCCTTCTTCGAATCGATTCGCTCGGCGATCCAGCTTCAATCCACGCTGATGCGGCAATACCTCACCGGCAGCCTGCCCGCCGACCCGGGGTATCCGATCCACACCGCCGATGAAGTTGCCGCCTTGCGCGACACCAACGCGCTCTGGCAACAGTTCACCTTCGGGAAAGGCGCCTACACGATGTATCAGCTCGTGCGGGGCGTCGAGCACGATTCGGTCAAGGAGACGCTCGAGCGGTTGCGGCAACTGGGCGGCTTCTTCCAACATGCGTTCAACGTGATCCCCGGCTGCGCCTCGGCTTACCTGGGGCACCGCGACGGCATCACCTTCGGGTATCCGGGCGGGTCCAGATTCTCCCCGCAGTACGATCCGAGGCTGCGCCCCTGGTATCAACTGGCCCAACAGCACAAGACCATCATCTGGACGCCGGTCTATTACGACCGCGGCGACAGCGTCCTGGTGGTCACCTGCGCCGGTCCGGTTTATTCGCCGGCGGACGGTTCGCTGCTGGGCGTGGCGGCGATGGATGTGAAGCTCAAGGAACTCATCCACGAGCTGTTTTCGCTGGGTGATTTGCAGGTTTCGCAGGGGATGCTGATCGATCACGAAGGCAAGGTGAGAGTGAACGCGACCTATGTCGATGGCCGGGCGACCTTCGACTCGCAGACGCTGCTTTCCCCGCCGGCGGTGAAGGATTTTCCCGATCCGGGGCTGCGCCTGGCCTACGAAAAAATCATGGCGTCGAAAGAAACGGGCGGCCTGATCCAGGGCGGTCCCGATGGAGCCGGCGAGAGCCTTTACATCTACGCCAACGTGCGCTTCCGTTCGCAGTCGCTCGAAGGCAGCGGCGTGGCGGGCGTGGCGCCGGGGCCGCAGGCGGCATCGACGGAAACCGGCGGCGGCATCTGGCGCTACGTGCTGAAGGTGCCCCTGGGACCGGTGGTGAAGCCGGCCCAGGAAATCCGCGCGGACATCACCGGCGCCACCGACCGCATGTCGCGGATGATGGGGGATGAAATCGCCCAGCAGATCGTGGTGATCAGCCTGATCACCGCCCTGGCGATGGGCATCGCCCTGCTGCTGGCGTTTCTGGCCGCGCGCAGCGCGACCCGGCCGCTGATCGAGATGCAGAAGGCGGCGGGCCTGATCGCCGGCGGCGACTTCGAGCAGCAGGTGGCGGTGCGGACCAGGGACGAAATCGGCGAGCTGGGGCAGGCCATCAACGACATGATCGCCGGCCTGAAGGAGCGCGAGTTCGTCAAGAAAACCTTCAAGCGATACGTCGCCGCCTCGGTCGTCGATGAGATTCTCAAGGATCACACCAAGGCGGAACTGGGCGGCCAGCGACGGGAGGTGACCGTCTTCTTCTCCGACCTGAGCGGCTTCACCACGCTGTCGGAGACGATGCCGCCGGATGTGCTCGTCTCGCTGCTCAACGAATACCTCAGCGCGATGACCGATGCGATCTTCGCCACGGAAGGCACGATCGACAAGTACATCGGCGATGCGATCGTCGCCTTCTGGGGCGCGCCGATCGCCAGGGGCGAGGAGGCGGTGCGCGCCTGCCGGGCGGCGCTGATGAACTTCCGGAAACTGCACGAACTGTGGCCCGACTGGGAAAGGCGCGGCCTGCCCAGGCTGAACATGCGCATCGGCATCCACACCGGCCCGGTCGTGGTGGGCAACATCGGCACGCAGGCCCAGATCAACTACACCACCATCGGCGACACCACCAACACCGCCTCGCGGCTCGAAGGCGTCAACAAGTTCTACGGCACGCGCATCCTCATCGGCGAATCCACCCGCCGCGACGCCGGCGACGCCATCGTCGCACGGGAGATCGACCTCATCGCCGTCAAGGGCAAAAGCGAAGTGGTGCGGGTCTTCGAACTGGTGGGCATGGCCGGCGAGGTCGATCAGACCACGCTCGATGCGCTGCATTGCTTCGAAGAGGCGCTCGCCCTCTATCGATCCCGCGACTGGGATGGCGCCGAGAATCTGTTCCATCGCACGATCCGCTTGCGCGGCGAAGACGGCCCCTCGCGCATCTTCATCGACCGCATCCACAGCCACCGCACCACCCCGCCGGACGAAGGCTGGGACGGCAGCTTCGCCGCGCTGGAAAAGTAAGGGCGGGGCGGGGGCAGAGAGAGGCAGAAAAGGCAATTGGTTATTATTTATTGGTGATTGCTTATTGCTTATTGGGGGAGCGGCCTTCGCCGCTGTCCACCGTCCCTTCAATAAGAAATAAGCAATCACCAATAAATAATAACCAATTGCCTTTCCTCCCCCTGCTCCTGCCCCTGCTCCTGCCCCCAACTGATGCAATCCGCGCACGGACGATGCATTGTCCGTATGCTATCGCGGTCATGAGCACGAACATCAACGAACGTATCGCCCAGTGGGAGAAAATGACCCGCGAGGCGCCCGATGACATGAGCTGGTTCAGCCTGGGCAAGGCCTACCGCGAAGCCGGCCGGCTCGATGAGGCGGACAAGGCTTTGGCGCAGGCCATCGCGCTGAACGACGGCATGTCCGCCGCCTATCAGCTTCGGGCCCAGGGGCTGATTCAACTGGGCCATCATGAGGAGGCGGCCGAGGTGCTGTCCATCGGCTACGTGAAGGCGGCGGCGCGCGGCGATGTGATGCCCCAGCGGGCGATGGAGTCGCTGCTTCAGAAGCTGGGCCAGCCGGTGCCCTCGACCGAGGAGGTCGCCGCCGCGACGCCCAGGGTCGATCCGAACGATCCCGACGCCATCATCGACAAACGCACCGGCAAGGCCGGCACGAAGCTGCCCGACCCGCCCATGCGCGGCCCCATCGGCCAATACATCTTCGCCCACTTCTCCCAGCAGACCTGGAACGAATGGATACGCCAGGGCACGAAAGTGATCAACGAACTGCGCCTGGACTTCAGCCGGCCCGATCATCAGAAGGTCTATGAACAGCACATGGTCGAATGGCTGGGGATCAACATGGAAGAGGTCGAGGCGAGGGAAAAATCCGAAATCTGATGATTTGAAATTTGAAATCCGGGATTCCTGAATAACCTCACGCCCAGGCCGCTTGCGGCGTAGCAATCCCCTGATTCACGGCACATCGGGGGTTATTCAGAAGTCCCATCTGAGATTTGAGAATCCTGAGATTTGAGATTTGAAATCTGAGATTTGAAATTTGTTTCGTCTTTCGATTTTTCCTGCTCATATGATTTCCGATACCGTGGAAAAACGTGTGCAGACGATCTGCCTGCTGATTCTGAGCACGGTGGCGGTGGCGGTGTCGTTGTTTTGGTTGCAGAACGTGCTGATTCCGGTGGTGCTGGCGTTTTTTCTGACGATCGTGCTCAATCCCGTCGTGGGGATTCAGGTGCGCAAGCTGCGCCTGCCGCGCAGCGTGGCGGTGGCGACGACGGTGTTTCTGGGGTTCACGGCGATGGCGCTCCTGTCGCTGGTGATCTCCATCGCCATCAGTCAGTTCACCGGCTACATGACCACCTATCAGTCGCAGGTGGAGAAGGTTTACAGCCAGATCATGGAAGCCCTGCCATTGGAGAAGGTGGGCGTTGACAAGACCAAGCTGCTCAATCCGCTCAGCGCCAGTCCCGATGGGCGGGTCGGCGACCTGCTCTTTGGGGCGCTGCGGTCGGTGTTCAACATCGCCTCGCAGGCCCTGCTGGTGCTGATCTTTCTCTTCTTCCTGCTGGTGGGCAAGAGTCCCAACAACCCGGCGTCGGGCACGGTGTGGGGGGAGATCGATGTCAACGTCAAGCGGTATCTGATCGTCAAGACGTTGATGTCGGTCGTCGTGGGGATCATTGTCTGGGCGATCCTGGCCGTGGTCGGCGTGCCCATGGCGCTGACGTTCGGCGTGCTCGTTTTCCTGCTCAACTACGTGCCCAACATCGGCTCGATCATCGCCACCCTGCTGCCCCTGCCCATCGTGCTGGTCGATCCGAGCATCTCCACCGCCGAGGCGATCATCGCCATCGCCCTGCCCACCGTGGTGCAGTTCCTGCTGGGCAACCTGGTGGAGCCGAAGCTGATGGGAACCTCGCTCGACCTGCACCCGGCCACGATCCTGCTCGCCCTGATTTTCTGGGGCACCATGTGGGGCATCGTCGGCATGCTGCTGGCCGCCCCCATCACCGCCATCCTGCGCATCCTGCTGGAAAAGCTGGAAATCACCGCACCCCTCGCCCACATCATGGCCGGACGACTCAAGGGCAGGGAACGGGAGACAGGGGACAGGGGACAGGGGACAGGAAACAAAGATTTGAAATCCGAGATTTGAAATTTCAAATTTGAAATGCTTTTCATATTTCCCCCACAGCAAACCCCCGCTTTTTTCCTTTCCCATTTCCTGCTTTCCTGCTTTCCTGCTCTCTTGTTTTTCCTCCCCGCTATCATCGCCGGTGTGAAATCACCGAAATCACCGCCCCACAAGCTGGCCCTCTATCGCGCCGCCGTGCAGCATCCGCCTGCGGAGGTCGCCTTTCTTGAGCGGGCTTATCTGCATTACAACAAGCGATCGCCCCTGCTGCTCAAGGAGGATTTCGCGGGGACCGCCGCGGTGTCGATGGTGTGGGTTTCCTCCGGCGACGACCATCAGGCCATCGCCGTCGATTCCCACGCGGTCACCGTGCGCTGGGCCCGGAAGCAGGCCGGACTCTGGCTCGGCGATCGCCGCGATGACCTGCATCTGGTGCAGGCCGATGTGCTGGCGCTCGCTTCGCCGAGGGTCGATGTCGTGGCGGCGCTCAACTTCAGCGCCTTCATCCATCACGACCGGGCCGCGCTGCGGGCCTACTTCCGCCATGCCCGACGCTCGCTCCGCCCCGGCGGCATCCTCGCACTCGACGCCTACGGCGGCCCCGGCGCGCTGCGCATCCAACAACAACACCGTCAGGCACGCACCGAGGATGGCGTCACCTTCGATTACTGCTGGGAACAGCGCCGCATCAACGCGGTCACCAGCCGGGTGGAGAATCACATCCACTTTACCTTCGAGGATGGCCGGTCGATCCGCAGCGCGTTTCGCTACGACTGGCGGCTGTGGTCCCTGCCCGAACTGCTCGAAACCATGCGCGAAGCGGGCTTCGCCAACGCGGAAATCTGGTGCGACCGCTTCGACGCCAAACGGCAACAAAGCGACGGCGCCTACCGCCCGATGCAACGCATCGACGCCCGCGAGGACTGGGTGGCCTACGCGATCGGGGTGAAGTGATCGGGGGCAGAGGTCAGGAGACAGGAGACAGGGGACAGGAGACAGGGGACGGGGGACAGGGGACAGGAGACAGGGGACAGGAGACGGGGGACAAAAGCCGCTTGCGGCTTCGCTCTGTTTCCTGTTTCCTGTCCCCTGTTCCGCAGACGCGCAGCGAGGACGCTGCGGCTATGAATTTTCTGTCTCCTGTTTTTCCTGTCCCCTGTCTCCTGTGTCCCCTGTCCCCTGTCCCCTGTCCCCTGACCTCTTCAACGTCCGGTTACATCACCACCTTCACGATCATCCGCGTTGCCGTGGCGGCGGCGAGGAAGTAGAGGATCAGGGTGAAGCGTTTCGCATCGATGCGGCGGTTGAGCCAGAGGCCGGTGGCGCAGCCCAGGGGGATGATGGCCAGGTAGGGGGCGATGTAGGTCAGCGTTTCGCGGGTGATGATGCGGTTGAAGGTGATGAAGGCGATGAACTTGCCGGCGTTGACGACCATGAAGTAGGTCAGCACGGTGGTCATGTAATGCTGTTTGGAGAGGTTTTTGCGGAGCAGCAGCAGGGCCATGAGCACGCCGGCGGAGTTGGTGAGGGTGGAGAGGAAGGCTTCGAAGACGCCGACGGCGAGGGTGGCGACGGGGCCTGCGGGCATCTGGGGTGCGGGGCGGCCGGTGAGTCGCCACAGTTGCATGAGGATGATGATGAGGCTGACCGAGCCGATGAGCAGGGCGAGGATGTTGTTGAGCGTGGCTTGTTGGCGGGCGAAGGAGAGCTGCATGAGTCGCAGGGCGAGGCTGCCGAGGATGACGCCCAGGAGTGCGGCGGGCAGGAGTCGGCGAAGGAGGGGCCGGTGGTAGTTGCGCCGGTGGCAGGCGATGCTGCACAGGTCGCCGACGACGAAGGCCGGGAGGGTGACGGCCAGGACGCGCGGGCTGGGGGCGACGACCATCGCCATCATGGGGGTGACGACGATGCCGATGCCGCCGCCGAAGCCCGCCTTGCCCAGGCCGACGATGAACATCGCGGCACAGAGGATCGTGATGGTGAACCACGGGGCGAGATCCACGACATCAGCGGCAAGAAGCGGCATGGGAGGCAAGATAGCATGGGCGGCAATCGGCCATCACAATCCGAGTTCGGGAGTAAGCCCCCGGAGCCTGAGAACTTTGGGTGGCCGGGGCTTCGCGGACTCAGCCCCAGCCACCCAAAGTTCTCAGGCTCCGGGGGCCGGGCGGGGCTTATCCCGACCCCGGATTCACCATCGATCCCGCTGGCGACCGCCATCGTGGCTGCCGTGCGCAGCGGATCGGCCAGAGCCTCCGGGAGAAATCGAAGTTTCATGGTCGCTGCCCCGCGTCGAGTTTGCGAAGCACCTCGTCACCATCGACAAGGCAGGCAGGGTCCCGGCGGGCGCGGGCGATCCTGCGATCAATCTCCTGCTCCCAAGGCGAGGTCGTCCCTTCACGGGCTTCGTCATCAACGCTGAGCCAAAGCTGCCGGGCAAGCTCGATGCGCTCACCCTGTGAGAGTTGCAGTGTCCCCAGCAACGACTCGATCGGCTCAGCCACCAGGCGGCCATCCTTGAAGGCGTCCCATCGGCTGGAGATTTCGATCAGCCATCCTTTTTCCAGTTCCTCCGTCCGCTCCGATTCCATCGTTCGCAGCAACTCCTCGATGAGCGCCTTGCGTTCACTGGCGGGCAGGTTCATCGCGGCGGCGAACACCGATTTGGAACTTTGACTGACCATCACACGCTCCCATGTCACGAGGTTTCAATGACCCCTTGCATTCTACACCCCGCGTCATCGGGCGAGGATTGAATGATGATGTTTTTACGGAGCGACATCCATCCCGTACCCCGAATACCGTTCCTTGCCGTTTTCCACCAGCCAGCCGTCGCAGTAGAGGCTGGCCAGGGCGAGCCAGCCGGCGTTTTCCGCCGACTCCGAGGCCGGCTGATCCCACACGCCGATCGCCACCCGGCCGGCCAGCTCCGCCAGCATCTGACCGCGCACCGAATCGACGATCGCATCGGCGAAGGTCGGGTGGGCGTTGAGATCGCTCACCAGCACCAGGCGGTTGACCCGCGTGAAGTTCACCGCGTTGGAGATGCCCATCGCCAGCAGCTCGATCACCCGCGACATGGCTTCATCGGTGTGATTGAAGTCGGCGGCACGCTCGCGCAGCGAGCCTTTTTTCTTGCTCTGACGGGAGAGGAAATCGGTGGAGAAGATGCGCTCGAGGCAGCCCACCTTGCCGCAATAGCAGCGGTCGGTCTCCACCGGCAGCCTCGTGTGCCCCAGTTCGTTGGCGGCGGTGACGCAGCCGCGGTTGGGCCGGCCCTGCACCAGCAGCGCCGAGCCGAGCTGGCCGTCATCGAAATAGACCAGCAGCACATCCTCGCGCTGCTCGGCGCGGTGGGTGAGCATCCACCGGGCGGCCAGGGCGTGCATGTCGTTCTCCAGCAGGTAGGGCACGCTTCCGGCCGTGTCAAAGATCGGCTGCATGCTCACCTCGCCCTGTCCGGGCCAGGCGGAGGAAAGCAGAATGGAACGGCTGTTGGGATCGACGAATCCGGGCGTCGCCAGGCCGACGCAAAGCGTGCTGCTGTTGAGGTGATCGCGCAGCAGGTCGCGGGCCGTGCGGATGATGCGGCCGGCATCCTGAATCTGCCGGTCCTCCGTCGTCTCCACCTGCGTGCCCAGCAGATTGAGCTTGGCCACCTCCACGCGCCCCGGCCGCACCGCCAGACCCAGCACGAAGCGGCGCGAAGGATCGATCTCCAGCGGCACCCGCGGCCTGCCGCGCACCCGCTCGCCGCGCAGCGGGGCGAACCGGGGGCCGCTCTGATCACCGGCGGGCGCTTCCTCGCCATTGGCCGCGTGTTTGCCGTTGTTGCCGGCGCCCTTCCTGCCGCGCGGCGAACTGGTGGGCGTGCATTCGCGCAGGATGCCGGCTTCGAGCAGTTCGGCCGTGTCGGACCCGACGGTGTTGGGCCGAATCGCGGTGCGCTCGTGCAGTTCCCAGCGGCTCAGAGGACCATCGTTCCAGAGCGTTTGCAGGAGATGTCGTTGGCGGGATGGAATCATGTTGCGTTTAATATCGCATGGTGGGAAACGGTTTGCAACGTGCCGTTAAGAAACCGATGCGGCTGCGGAACCGAGCCGCGACGTAACACGTCGCGGAGATCAACAGCCTGAAGGGGTGTTCATATACACCTTACGTCACAAGCCTCAAACACCCTCGCGCGACAGGGGCGTTTTCACCCGGCAACCTTCGTAAAACGTACCACCCTTCTTTCCGTTCACGTCCGCGACTCGTTGAGTCGCGGCTCGCCAGCCGCGACGTAACACGTCGCGGAGATCACCAGCCTGAAGGGGTGTTCATATACACCTTACGTCACAAGCCTCAAACACCCCCGCGCGACACGGGCACTTTCATCCGGCAACTTTCGTGAAAACGTACCACCCTTCTTTCCGTTCACGTCCGCGACTCGTTGAGTCGCGGCTCGCCAGCCG
>CAZYPK010000075.1:0-24159 GCA_964649195.1 uncultured Phycisphaeraceae bacterium | reverse complement strand
CGAGCCGTTCGTTTGCGAAGCCCGTCCGCGGGCTGAAGCAAACGAAAATCGCGCGTCCGATGATCGTGCCTGATCGTTCGCCTGCCGCTCGAGTTTCGTTTGCTCAGGCCCCCAAAGCGGGGCCTTCGCAACCGAATCGGCTCGGCGGGAGCCTCGCCCTCCCATATGTTCGTTTGCGAAGCCCGTCCGCGGGCTGAAGCAAACGAAACTCGCGCGGCCGATGATCGTGCCTGATGGTTCACCTGCCGCGCGAGTTTCGTTTGCTCAGGCCCCCAAAGCGGGGCCGTCGCAAACGAACGGCTCGGCGGGAGCCTCGCCCTCCCAGCGGGAGCCTCGCCCTCCCAGCGGGTACCTCGCCCTCCCATATGCTTTTACCCTGGCCCCCCTACGGAATCGCCTGCGTGATCCACCCGCCGCCGATGAGTTGCTCGCCGTCGTAGCAGACCGCCGCCTGGCCCGGCGTCACCGCGTGCTGGGGTTCGTCGAAATGCACTTCCATTTCTCCCTGACCCGTGATGCGCACCGTGCCGGGCACAGGCTCGGCATTGGAGCGAATCTTGATCGTCACCGCGCGCGGCGACAGCGGCAGGTCGTCGATGAGCCAGTTCGTCTGATCGGCACGCAGCCCGGTCGCGTTCGTCGCCTCGCGCGGGCCCAGTGTCACCGTGTTGCTTGCCGCATCCTTGCCAATCACGTAAAGCGGATAGCTGCGGTTCACCGGCAGGCCGCGCCGCTGACCGATGGTGAAATGCTGATGCCCTTCGTGCTCGCCGATGATCTGCCCCTGTTCGTCAACGATCGTTCCTTTTTCAAAACTCTCCGGTGATCTCCGTTCCAGAAAGCCGCGATAGTCGTTGTCAGGCACGAAACAAATTTCATAACTGTCCGGCTTATCAAAAATCGGCAGCCCCATCTCCTGCGCCATCCTGCGAACCTGCGGCTTGTGAAGCGATCCGATGGGCAGAATCATCCGCTCCAACCGATCGCGCTTCATGCCGAAGAGGACGTAGCTCTGATCCTTGTGATGATCGAGGCCGCGCAGAAGACGAGGAGGGGCAGCGGCAGGAGCAGAAGCAGTCATGAGGTCTTCACTGCCACTGCCGCTGCTCCTGCCGCTGCCTCTTTCCACCCGCGCGTAGTGGCCCGTGGCGATGAAGTCGGCGTCGATCGATCTTGCGTAGTCGAACAGCTTGCCGAACTTGAGCCAGTCGTTGCAGCGGACGCAGGGATTGGGCGTGCGACCTGCGTTGTATTCGGCGGTGAAGTAATCCTTGATCCGCCCGAAATCGTTGCGGAAGTTCATCACATAAAAAGGCACACCCAGAATCGCCGCCACCATGCGGGCATCGGCGGCATCGTTCACCGAGCAGCAGCCCTGGCGGTTTTTTCCGGGTGTCGGGTGTCGGGTGTCGGGTGTCGTCGAACAGGAATCGTCTTCTGAAGTCTGTCCGGTAACACCCGACACCCGACACCCGACACCCGCGATTTCTTCGACGGAATCCTCACTCCCCAGCCGCATGAAACAGCCGACGACCTCGTAGCCATCCTCCTTGAGCAGGGCTGCGGTGACGGAGCTATCGACGCCGCCTGACATGGCGACGAGCACTTTTTTTCCGGCGCCGGGTTTCATGGGGATGACATTGTAGCCGGGGCGCGGCCTGACGGCGGGGAATCAGCGTGGTGATTGTCCCTCGTACCGATATCATGCACCCGTTCCTTCTTGTCGTTCCCGGAGGTCTTCATGATCCGCAGGCTCCCCGTCATCGCGTTGCTGTCCGCCCTGTTTTTTCAGGCCTTTTCGCTGCAAGCCGCCCCGCTGGTCGCGCCCACCGAGCCGCTTTCGCCGCAGGAGCAGCTTAAGAAATTCAAACTGCCTCCGGGCTTTGAGATTCAGCTTGTCGCCAGTGAGCCGACCATCGGGCAGCCGATGAACATGAACTTCGACTCGCGCGGCCGGCTCTGGGTCACCAGCTCCAACGAATATCCCTGGCCCGCCGCCGACCCGGCCAAAGCCCGCGATCGGCTGACCGTGTTCACCAACATCGGCGCCGATGGCAGGCCGGAAAAGTCGCACGTCTTCGCCGACAAGCTCAACATCCCCATCGGCGTCGTCCCCCTCAAAGGCGGCAAGGAGGCGATCGTCTGGTCCATTCCGAACATCTGGAAGATGACCGACACCAATGATGACGGCCTCGCTGACCAGCGCGAGATTCTCTTTGGCCCGTTCGATTACGTTGACACCCACGGCAACCAGAACGCTTTCCGCCACCACCTCGACGGCTGGATCTACGCCAACCACGGCTTCCGCAACAACTCCAACCAGATCAAGGCCAAAGGCCAAGGCCCCGTCGTCATGCGGATGCAGTCAGGCAACACCTACCGCTTCAAACCCGATGGCTCGAAGATCGAACTCTGGAGCGCGGGCCAGGTGAATCCCTTCGGCCTGACCTTCGATGAATGGGGCAACCTCTTCTCCGCCGACTGCCACAGCAAGGCATGCACGATGGTCATACGCGGCGCGCATTACGAAAGCTTCGGCAAGCCGCACGACGGCCTGGGCTTCGGCCCGAACATGACCAATGACAGTCACGGCTCATCGGGCATCGGCGGCATCGCGTACTACTCAGCCGACCATTTCCCCAAGGAGTACCGCAACTGTCTCTATCTCGGCAACGTCGTCACCGGCATCGTCCACCGCGATGTCATCAAATGGAACGGCTCCACCCCCTGGGTCGATAAGCCCGTCGATTTCATCACCTGCGATGACCCGTGGTTCAGGCCGGTGGACATCCAGCTTGGGCCGGACGGGGCGCTGTATATCGCGGACTTTTACAACTGCATCATCGGGCATTACGAAGTCGATTTGAAACATCCGCGCAGAGACCGCGATCGCGGGCGCATCTGGCGTGTGGTTTATAAAGGTGTCGATGGCAAGGCGGATGCGCCCAAGGTCATGGTTGATCTAACAAAATGCAAGGAGGCGGACTTCGTCGACGCGCTGAATTCATCGAACCTGACGAAACGATCGCTCGCCGTCAACGCGCTCATCGATGAATCACATGAGTGGCTCCGCGGCAGTGACCTCAACAAGACGCAATTGGATCGACCTTCGCTTTATGTGATTGCCGAGCGTCTGCCCAACATGCGAATCGAATTCGATCCGAGAATTCAGCCGGATGATGATGGCACGCCTCCGCTGACCAAGGCGATGATCGAAGCCAATGTGGCGCACGTCTTCGCAGAGCGACCGAATGTTGAAGCGGGACAATTGGAGACGATGTGGAGATTGCTGCGCAGTGACACTGCGATGGTCGTCCGTTTTGCCGCCGACGCCCTGGGCCGGCATCCCAACCCGCAGAACATCAAACCTCTTCTCGCCGCTTGGGACAAAGCCCGCGAACACGACACCGCGCTCATCCACACCATTCGCCTGGCCCTGCGCAATCAACTTCGCAGCAAGGCCGCCATTGAGCAGCTATCGAAAATCAAGCTCGAACCTGCCGAGCTTTCACGACTGATTCCCATCGCACTCGCGGTGCCCAACGAATCCGCCGCGTGGTTCGCCTTCGATTACGCGCTGCACCACGACACCGATCCCGCGCTCACCGCGCGCATCGTCGCCCATGTCGCCAAGCACATCGGCGACGGACGGCTCGGCGATGTCATCAGGTTCATCCGCTCCAAATACGACAGCGACATCGACCGGCAGCTTGCTCTTTTCCAATCCATCCACGCAGGCATGAAACAGCGCGGTACACAAATCGCCCCGGACAGCGACATGAAGAAGTGGGCCTTCGCCCTCGCCTCCGATCTGCTCGACACCGGCAAGCATCCGCCGATGATGTGGACCGCGCACAAGCCCGGCTCGGACGGTCCGACGCAAGCCGTCTTCGGTCTGCGCGAACGAACCTGCGACGATGGACAAAAGATGCTCTTCATCGACTCCATCGTCCACGGCGAGAAGCGCACCGGCATCTTCCGCAGCCATGCGTTCGAGATTCCCGCGTCGCTCTCGTTCCACCTCTGCGGACACAACGGCCTGCCGGGCACCAAGTCGCCGCAGACCAATTTCATCCGGCTGCAACTGGTTGAAGGCGATGCGCAGATCGCCATCGCTTATCCGCCGCGCAGCGACACCGCCCGCAAGGTGACGTGGGATCTGTCGAAATGGGCGGGAAAACAGGGCCATATCGAGATCATTGATGGCGATTCGCGCGAGAGCTACGCATGGATCGGCGCGGCGCGGTTCGAGCCTGCGGTGGTTCGCGTGCCCGCCTCCATCGGCGACACCGGCGACCGAACGGCCGCCGCCATCGTCATCGCCGGCGAACTGCAACTGACCGGCCTGACACCGACGATTCAGAAGCTGCTGACCGACGGCAGGGCCGCCGCCTCTTCACGGCTCGCCGCCGCCGGCGCGCTGATGCAGTTGGATCGTGACGGCGCGGTTGCCGCGCTGTCAACGATCGTCAAGTCGCCGGAGCAATTCGCCGACCTTCGCGCCCGCGCGGCGCGGCTCATCGCCCCGGTCAACACCGCCGCCACGCGCGAGGCGATGACCCTCGCGCTGACCAATGCGCCAGGTTCGTTGCAATCCGCCATCGCCCTGTCGCTTTGCGCCACCGGCGACGGCTGCATCGCCCTGCTCGACGCCGTCGCGGCCGGCAAGGCGTCGCCGCGCCTGCTTCAGGAGAAGGCGATCGCCGAGCGCCTCAAGGCGGGCGGGCCATCGAATGTGAATGAACGCATCGCCGAGCTGACGAAGAACCTGCCATCGGTCGAGGAGCGACTGGGCGCGCTCATCGCCGAGCGTGCAACGAAATATCTCACCGCTGACGCCTCGCCTGTGCGGGGACTGGCGGTATTCAAAAAGAACTGCGCCGCCTGTCACAAGATCGAAGGCACCTCGGAAGGCGACATCGGCAACCTCGTCGGCCCGCAGCTCACCGGCATCGGCGTGCGCGGCCACGAACGGCTCCTCGAAGACATCCTCGACCCCAACCGCAATGTCGATGGCGCGTTCAAGTCCTTCATCTACACACTCAAGGATGGCGAAGTCATCACCGGCATGAAGCTGCGCGAAGAAGGCAGGCTGCTCGTGCTCGCCGACGCGCAAGGCAAGGAGATCAGGCTCAGCGCCGATGACATCGCCGAGTCCCGGCCATCCACGCTCTCGCCGATGCCTGCGAATCTGGCGGACACGATCGGCGAAGCGGACCTGTTCGACCTGCTGGCGCTGTTGCTTTCGCTCAAGTCCGAAAAAGCCGTACCATGAAAAGATGGGCGTTTCACTTAAGAAAGGAATCACATCCCATGTCGAAAATCAAACCGCTGGGCATCGGCATCCTGGGCACCGGCTGGGTCGCAGGGGCGCACATCGACACCTTCAAACAGATCGAAGGCTGCAATGTCGTCGCCATCTGCTCCGGCGACATCGGCCGCGCCAGCGGCAAGATCGCGGCCCATCATCTCACTCATGCGAAAGCCTACGACAATCTCAAGGCGTTCCTGAATCACGATGGCCTGGATGTCGTGGTCATCTGCACGCGCCATCCCGAGCACCCGGCCCAGACCATCGCCGCGGCGCAGGCCGGCAAGCACATCGTCATCGAGAAGCCGGTCGCGCTGAATCACAAGGACCTGGCGAAGATGCTCGCCGCAGTGAAGAAGGCCAAGGTCACCACCAGCGTCTGTTTCGAATTGCGCTGGATGGGACTGTTCCGCAACATCAAACGGATGATCACCGATGGCCTGATCGGCAACGTCTTCCACGGCGAGTGCTCCTACTTCCACGGCATCGGCCCGTGGTACGGCCAGTGGGCGTGGAACATCAAAAAGGAAATCGGCGGCGACGCCCTGCTCACCGCCGGCTGCCACGCGCTCGATTCGCTCATCTGGTGCATGGGCAGTGATGTCGCCGAGGTCGCCGCGATGAGCAACACCAGCCCCGGCAACCCGCTCAAGTACGAATACGATCCCAACAGCGTCGCCATTCTGAAATTCAAAAACGGCGCGATCGGCAAGGTGGCCACCAGCATCGAGTGCCGGCAGCCTTATCTGTTTCCGGTGCTTTTTCAGGGTGAAAAAGGCGCCATTCTTGATGACAAAGTCTGGTCCCTCGACTGGCCTGGCCAGAAAGAATGGGCGAAAGTGCCCGCCGACATGCCGGCGTCGGGCGATGTGAAGGATCATCCCTACACGGGACAGCTCAAGTATTTTGTTGAGTGTTTGCGGGAGGGGAAGCGGCCGCACAACGACCTGGCGGCGTGCGCGCATGTGCATGAGGTGATGTACGCGATTGATGAGGCGATCAGGACGAAGAAGACGGTGAAGGTGCGGAAGACGGGATGAATCACCCGTTTATTGATGGTCACTTTAAGAAAAGCCCCAAGCCCAAGGGTGAGGTCCGCCGAACCCTTGGGGTATCGAGCCGGAATACCCCGACGGCTCGCCCCCCGGGGGACTCGCCATCGGGCTTGGAGCCGTTCTTAAAATGACCATCAATCAACATGAGGTTTGTTCATGACCAAAACAAAGATTGCATTGTCCCTCCTCGCCCACCCCGACGATGCCGAGTTTCTCTGCGGCGGGACGCTGCTGCGGTTGCGCGAGGCGGGGTGGGAGATTCACATCGCCTCGATGACGCCCGGCGACTGCGGGTCGATGGTACACAACCGGTGGGATATCGCGTCGATCCGCACGAAGGAAAACACTGCCGCCGCGAAGATCATGGATGGAACGTATCACTGCCTCGATGAGCGCGATCTGATGGTGGTCTATGACAAGCCGACGATTCAGAAGTGCATCGACCTGATGCGGCGGGTCAGGCCCGATCTTGTCTTCACGCATGCCCCCAGGGATTACATGATGGATCACGAGATGACTTCGCTATTGGCCCGCGGGGCGAGCTTCGGGTTCGGCGCCCCCAATGCGTCGCTGTTTCCGCTGCTGCCGGGGTCGCATGTGCCTTATCTGTATTACTGCGACCCGGTGGCGGGCGTTGATCCGCTGGGCCATCCGCCGATGCTGACGACGTGGATCGATGTGACGAAACAGACGGCGAAGAAGACCAGGGCGCTGGCGGCGCACAAGTCGCAGCGCGACTGGCTGCGGGCCCATCACGGGATGGATGAATACCTCGAATCGATGCGCCGCCAGAGCGCGATGCGCGGGAAAGATATTGGCGTCAAACATGCCGAGGCGTTCACGCAGCATCGCGGGCATCCGTATCCGCAGGATGATCTGTTGGCGAAACTGTTCGGCGTTTAGCCGTCGTGCAACGCACGACGCGGGGCCGGAGCGCGCGGAAGATTCACGGTAATCGAATACATTTGCTGTCTTGGAACCTCGCGTCGTGCGTTGCACGACGGCTAAACGTGGAGATATATGAACATGCCCATCAATTTCATGACCACCGTCAAGGGTTCGCTGCTGGAGAACTTTTACCCCAGGGGATGGAACTTCAAGAGGATCGACGCCTGCTGCGCGATGGGGCCGGCGAAGCTGCTCAGGCGGGCGAAGCACTGGCACAAGGGGTTCAGGCCGGTGACGGTGAAGGATGTGGCGGAGATGGACTTGAAGATGGGGGATGCGATCGCGGATCAGATCATCGGGACGAAGAAGCGCGGGCGGAAGCTGGCGATCATTCTGCCGGTGGGTCCGATGGGGATGTACAGGCAGGTGGTGGCTCGGATCAGGCAGGCGAAGGTGAAGTGCGATCATGTGACGACGTTCAACATGGATGAATGGTCCGACCGCAAGGGGAACACGTTTCCGGGCGACCAGGTGGGCGGGTTTGAGAACGCGATGGGCGAGGCGCTGTTCGGGCCGCTGGGGGCTTACACGGTGCCTGCAACGCAGCGGAACTTTGCGACGAGGAAGAATCTGCCGACGTATGCGAAGAAGATCGCGGCGATCAGGAAGGCCGGCGGCAGACTGGTGACGGTGTATGGCATCGGGCGGGCCTGTCACATCGCGTTCTGGGAGCCGCAGATTGCCGGTGAATACAAGTCGGTCGGTGCGTGGGAAAAGCAGACGCACCGCATCGGGCAGGCTTTGCATCCGCTGACGGTGGAGCAGAACGCGCTGCATTCGTTCAACAGCCGGTTCACGCTGATTCCCTGCTGGGCGAACACGATCGGGCCGGGGCTGTTTCTGCAATCGGACTTCTGCATCGGCGGCGCTGATGGGGCGTACCCGGATCGCGGGGCGATGTGGCAGGGGATGTCGCTCTGCGTGACGCTGCAATATGGCAACGATCCCTGGATTCCATCGAGCTGGATGCCGACGATGGCGGGCAGGTTGTTTCTGGTGAAGGAACTGGCGGGGCCGTTGTTGCCTGATGCGCATTGAGGGGGGAGCGGGAAGAGCCGGGGGAGCCGGGGGAGCCGAAAGAGCGAGAAGAGCTGGTCGGGTGGCTGGGGCTGGAGGCTTTGCGCAAGCCCCGGCCCAGATGCACGAAACAAGGTGGCGCAACTGAAGGCTGAATGCTGAAGGCTGAAGGCTGAAAGCTGAGGGGCGCCTGGCCGGGGCTTCGCAAAGCCTCAGCCCCAGCCACTCGAACGGCTCCCTCGGCTCTTCTCGCTCTTCCGGCTCCCCCGGCTCCCCCGGCTCAAGTCTCACAACAGCTTCGCCAGCACGGCATCGGCGATGAAGAGGCCTTGCCCGGTCAGTCGCAGGTGCGTGGCGGTGGACTCGAGCATGTCGAGCTTGATCAGTTCGCCGATGGTGGCGTGGCGGGCATCGTCGGAAGGAAGATTTTCCGTGAGCCATTTGAGCGGCACGCCATCGCGCAGCCGCAGTCGCAACATGAGCTGTTCGCCCAGCGATTCATGCGCGGGCAGGTGTTCGTGATCGATCGTCGGCGGCTCAGGCGTCATCGCCAGATACCGCCCCAGGTGCGGCTCATTCTTCCAGCGGTGGCCATCGATGTGGCTGGCGGCGGCGGGGCCGATGCCCAGCCAGTTGGCGTTTTCCCAGTAAAGAAGATTGTGCAGGCAGCGGAATGGCGAGGCCGCCGAATCATGGCGCGATCCCTTGGGCGTCCCTTGTGATCCTGCGCGATCATCTTCAGACTCCGTTCGCCGAGGCGAACGGCTAATGACCTCACCGCTTCGCCGCGCCCAGTTGCTCACTTCGTAATGCTCGAAGCCCGCCGCATCCAGGCGTTCGATGACCCTTGCGTACATCGCCCGTTCCGTCTCCTCATCCATCGGCGTGATCCGCCCCAGTTTCATCCGCTGATTCATCGCCGTGTTCGGCTCGAAGATCAGCGAGTAATAGCTGATGTGCATCGGCTGATGCGACAGCGCCGCATCGAGGTCCGCTTCGAGCAGTTCCATCGTCTGACCGGGGATGGCGAAGATGAGGTCGAGATTGATGTTGGTGACGCCCGCGCCGCGGATCACCCGCACCGCCCTGCCGACCGAAGCGGGATCGTGCCAGCGTTCGAGCGTCTTGAGCAGGTCGGGCTGAAACGACTGGGCGCCGATGCTGACGCGGTTGACGCCGCCTTCGACGAGCGCTTCCATGAGCTGCGGCGAGACCGTTTCAGGATTCGCCTCGACGGTGAACTCCGAAACGGACTCCAGCAGGCCGGCCTGTTTCATTTCCGCCAGCCAGCGTCGCCAAAGCTGCGGCGAAAGCAGCGTGGGGGTGCCTCCGCCGACGAAGATCGTGCGGGGCCTGATCGAAGATTGCCGGCCTCGATACGCAAGCTCGGCCAGCAATCGCTCGATGAAAGGTGACTGCCGAGCCGGCGGCGCGGCGGGATGGGCGGCCTCCGCACCGGCCTTGTCCGGCAGATCGACGATGCTGTAAAAATCGCAGTAATGGCACTTGTGAAAACAGAAAGGCACGTGAAAATAAAGGGCGCCGACATCGGGCTTTTCCCCACCTGCAACCGTTTGCAGCGGCAGAGGGACACCGTTAGACTTGCCTGTTGTTTCAGGACTGCTATTCTCAACTTGAGGCGGGATGCGGATCATGCATGTTCAACTGGTGATGTTCAAATCGGATGGCAGTCGGCGCGATTTCCCGCTGACGCGCGATCGCATCATCATCGGCAGGACCAACGAAGTCGGCCTGCGGATTCCGCTGTCGAGCGTCTCCCGCAAGCACTGCGAAATCGCCATCGAGGGTGATGTCGTGCGCCTGCGCGACCTGGGATCGAGCAACGGAACCCTGCATAATAGCGTTCGCGTCCAGGAGGCGGAGCTGGCCGCCGGCGATCGCGTGGAAGTCGGGCCGGTGGTTTTCATCGTGGTGATTGACGGCGTGCCTGCCGAGGTTGAAAAGGTCTGCTCGCTGGTGGAGCAGGACCTGGTGGACACCAGCGTGGGCGTTCCCGTCGTGAGCGAAGATGGCTCGGCTGAAGGCGAGGGTGAAGGCGAAGCGGCGGGGAAAGTCATGGAGCCCGGCCCGGCGCTGCCGGCGGCCAAGCCTGCCGCGGCCCGAAAGTCGGATGAGGCTGAATCCGAAGAGGAAGACGCCCAGGTGGAAGTGCTCGACGAGTTGGAGGAACAACAGGTCGCTGTTTCAGTCCCTGCTCGCCGCGATGCCCCGAAACCGAAGCCGATGATGCCGGTCGCTCCCGCCGCCCAGATCAACGAGGAAGACGCCCTGGCGGCGGCGGCACGCGCCGCCGAGTTGGCCGTCGCCAAACCGATCGGCCCCGGCGAATCCTTCTCGGATGGCGCCACCGAGATCGACATGGAAGACCCCATCGCGGCGCTGGAACGCCTGGCCGCCGCGGAACGGGCGCAGGAAGACAAGTTCTCGCTGTTCGCCGAGGAAGCGCCCAAGGCTTCCAAAACCAGGAAAAAGTGACAATCACTTCACGGGAGCTGAAGCTCCCGTGCCTGTGTTGTTCCCATCAGGTTTCACGCTGTTTTCTTTTCCTCGCCTGCTCCGGCGACCGCTTCGTCACTGCCTGATGTGGGAGCGGACTTGGCCTGGGGGATGCGCAGCTTGGTGCCACAGGCGCGACATCGCACATCCTTGCCTCGGGCCGCTGCGGGAACCGAAAGAATGGTTCGGCACGTCAGATTCGGGCAGATCAATCTGATCACTTGGTCTGACATGTGCCTCCTTTGCGTGAATCGGGTCCCTACCGAAATATCGGCCCGGACAGTGGCCGACTTGAACAACCCCCGATGTACCGTGAACCAGGGATTGCTACGCCGCAAGCGGCTTGATTGCACGGCCCCGTGCGGAAGCCTTCATCTGGCCAGCCGCCATTCCTCCTTTTTGTTCATGGAGATGAAACCGATGGCGCGGGTGTTCTGCTCGACGCGGGTCATGATGATGCCGCGATCGGGGGCGTGGGCGGTGTGGATGGTGACCTTCACCCTGGCCAGGCTCAGGTTGATCTCCCGAACGGTGCGGAAGAGGTAGGCATCGATCGGGCCGGCGGGCGTGGCGATGGTCTGCATGCCCAGCAGTTCGACGGTGTAATGGCACGGCCCCTTGTCGCGCTCCTTGCCGGTCTTGAGATGGTTGACGGTCATCATCGACCTGCCTTCGTGCCTGTGACCGGCGGCAACCTTCGCGGGGAGCAGCACAATGGGCGGGTCGTAGGTGATCGCCACGTTTTCATCCGCATCCTCTTCGCCGGCCAGGATGATCCGTCCTTCATTCGATTGCAGAATCATGGTGCGGATCGATTCCACCATCTGCTTCCATGTTTCACCCTCGGCGGCCTTGGTGGTCATCCGGGCGGTCTTCCCTTGGCGGGCGCCTTCCACATAGCGGATGGTGGCGGTGGAAGGCTCCAGCGGATTGAGCCGGGCGCCGGCGATGGGTTCGACCTGCGATCGGACGGGGCCGTCGGCTGTTGAACCGCCCGCCGGTTTTCGCGCCGTTTCAGGTTCATCGGGAATCACGATGGATTTGTCGGCGGGTCCCGTTTCAGGGGTTGCACAGCCGGCAAGGAGCACGAGGGCTCCGGCAAGACAGGCAAGAACGAAGCAGGGATGATTTCGCATGATCACCACAATACTCGACCTTGTTACCTGAGTTCGGGATAAGAGTGAGCCGCGACGTAACACGTCGCGGAGATGAACGGAGAGCCGGCGTGTCCGTCATGCGGAGGATCATGGGATGCGAAGACAACCGGGACATGGTTTAAGGCTGTACGCAACAGGTGGGGTTTGACCACCCCTTCAGACTGTTCATCTCCGCCGACTTCATTCTGTTTCCGCCAGGCGCATCAAGTCGCGTGAAAACCTCGACGATGAAAGAGATGCCGGGGGGTCAATACCCCGGTTCCCGAGGTTCATCACGCTGTTGCGATGGACCGGTAAGAACATCGTTCCCAAAAAAATGCGTGGGGGTCACGCCATTGAATCCGGAACTTATGGATCGCGTCCTTCAGTCACCCAGACTGCCGAGCCTGCCAACCATTGCGTTGGAGGTGATCGAACTCGTGCAACGGCGCGATGTCGATATCAAGCAGATCGCCCACACGATCAGCCACGATCCGGCCCTGTCCTCCAAAATCCTCAAGACGGTCAACTCCAGTTTCTACGGCCAGGCGCAGTCGATCAGCACCATCAGCCATGCCCTGGTCGTGCTCGGTCTCAACAGCATCAAGACGCTGGCGCTGGGCTTCACGCTGGTGGGCAATCTCAAGACCAACGACGACGATGGCGGGTTCGATCATCTGACCTTCTGGAAGCGCAGCCTTTACACCGCCGTCGCCGCGCGACTGCTGGCCAAGACCGTCGGCCTGGTCCAGCAGGAGGAAACCTTCCTGGGCGGACTGCTTCAGGACCTGGGCATGCTCGCCATGGCGCAGACCATCGAGGATGATTACCTGGACCTGATCCAGGAATGCGGCAACGACCACCGCAAACTCGTCGAGCTGGAGACCGCCCACCTGGGCATGGATCACCCCAAGGTCGGCGCCCTGCTCGCCGCCAAATGGAAGCTGCCGCCGCTGCTGATCGCGCCCATCGAGTTCCACGAGAACCCCGACGCGGGACCGGCGGAACTGATGCCGATCATCCAGACGGTGGCGCTGGGCAACCGCGTGGCGGACATCTTCATTCTCGAATCCCCCGGCGCAGCCCTGGAAACCTACTACCAGCAGGCCGCCCGGTGGTTCGACCTGTCGCGCCGGCAGGCCGAGCCGCTGCTCACGGAAATTCACAAGAACACCGTCGAGATGCGCCGCCTTTTCGCCCTGCCCACCGGCAACCTGGGCATCCCTTCGCAGATCCTCGCCAGCGCCCACGAAGCCCTGATGAACCTGAGCCTCCAGCAGAGCCAGCAGGCCACCGAGCTGGCGCAGAAGAATCAACAGCTCTACGCCAAGGCCACCACCGACTCCCTCACCGGCGTGGCCAATCGCGGCCACTTCAATGAATGGCTCAAGGAACAGTTCGATGCCGCTTCCAAAACCGGCAGGCCGCTGAGCGTGCTCTTTCTCGACACGGATCACTTCAAGAAGTTCAACGACACCTACGGCCACCAACTGGGCGATCGCGTCCTCGTCGAAAAGGCCGCGCTGCTGAAGAACAACGCCCCGCAAGGCGCCCTCGTCGCACGGTACGGCGGGGAGGAGTTCGCCGTCGTCATGCCCGACACCGACCGCATCGCCGCCGCCCGCGAAGCCGAACGCATCCGCCACCTCATCGCCGCATTGCCCATCAGGACCGACGAAGGCCAGACGCTCTCCATCACCGCCAGCATCGGCGTCGCCTCCCACGACGGCACCTACTTCCGCACCGCGGACGAACTGCTCAAGGCCGCCGACCGCGGCGTCTATGCCGCCAAAGGAGCAGGCCGAAACTGCGTGCGGGTCTTCGCCCCGAAAAAAACCGTCGCGGCGTAGGGAAGCGATCAGCCATCAGCTATCAGCTATCAGCTACGACAGCCGTTCCACTGCGGCCAAGGCGTGTAGCACGAATCTGAAATCTGAAATCTGATGGCTGATCGCTGATCGCTGATCGCTTTCAACCTCCCACGATCTCGTCGCGGTCGATATCGCCATCCTTCAGTCGCACCACGCGCTCGCAGCGGTCGGCGATCGAGTCGTCGTGGGTCACCATGATGATGGTCAGTCCCTTGCGGTGCAGGTCGTCAAACATCGCCAGAATCGCCTGCCCCGTCGTGCTGTCGAGATTGCCCGTCGGTTCATCGGCCAGCAGAATGCTGGGGTTGGTCACCAGGGCCCGGGCGATGGCGACGCGCTGCTGCTGGCCGCCGGACAGTTCCGAAGGGCGATGGCCCAATCGCTCGCCCAGCCCGACCATGTTCAGCGTCTCGATCGATCGCCTTCGGCTCTCGGCCTTGGGCACGCTCTGATAAAACAAAGGCACCTCGACATTCTCCTCCACCGTCAGTTCGGGAATCAGGTTGAACGCCTGAAACACAAAGCCGATGTGCTCGCCGCGGGCCTTGCTCAGGTCGGTGTCGTTCATCTTCGCCACATCGCGGCCGGCCAGAAAATAGCCGCCGCTGGTGGGCCGATCCAGACAGCCGAGAATGTTCATCAGCGTGCTCTTGCCGCTGCCCGACGGCCCCATGATCGCAATGTACTGCCCGCGCGGAATCGATAGCGAAACCTTGCGCAGCGCATAAACCGGCGGGGCGTTGCCCTTCTGGTAAACCTTGGCGACATTCTCGATGCGTGCGACAGATTTCATGGGAAGTCAGAGGTCAAAAATAGTTGGCCGTTCGCCTTGGTGAACGGCGAATCATCACACCGTTCGCAACCGTTCACGTTCAAAATCATGCAGCCCGAACTGTTTCACGCTGTGGCTGCCATGCGATTCAAACCATTCGCACAATTCGCGCTCGCCGCGATCATCCGCACCCACATCGGCACGCAGGATCGAACCGCTCACCGCCTGCCGCAACTGGCCATCCTCGACGAGCACCCGCCCTGCCTTGATCACATAACGCGGCGACTCGAACATCCTCTGCCAGTCGCCGGATGCGGCAAGCCCTGCATCATAGATGGTGATGTCCGCATCCGCACCCGCGCCCAGATGCCCCTTGTGCGACAAGCCCAGCGCCCGGGCCGGGCCGCTGCGGGTGAGGATGGCGATTTCGCCGAGCGTCATCTCGCGTGTGATGTCGCGCAGCCTCGAATGGTTCATCGCCCGCGGGTTGGCCCTGGCGATCTGTTCGTCACGGATGGCCTTGCTCATCAGCGCCGCAATGATGCGCGGATAGGTCATGAACGATCCGCCGTTGGGATGATCCGTCGAGAGGAGCATGCGCCACGGGTCTTTGGCGGTGAGCATCAGTTCCAGGCCGATGGCCCATTGGAGCGAGTGCAGATAATTCTTGTCCGAGTATTCGATGGGCATCAGGCCGCAGCCGGTTTCCAGTTCGCTTTCAATCGAGACATAAGGGGAAGTCGCGCGTCGTCCGGTCAGTTGCCAGAGCACATATTCAAGCGGCGTGTCTGCCGTGAGCGTCATCGCATGTCCGAACATGACCTGCCCGACATCCGCCGTGACCAGCGGATGGGCGTCGATGTAATCGACGAGCCTTGCCGCCTCGCCGGTGAAGTCGCCTTTGTCGCTCTTGCCGTAGGCGTGAAATTGCAGATGCGTCAGATGCACGCGCTGACCATCGAGCGCGGCCAGCGTGTCCAGCGTCGTGTTCACATTGCCCGGCAAACCCAGCCGATTGCAATGCACATGAGGCGGATGAGGCAGCCTGAGTCTTGCCGCCGCAGCGGCGGTGACCTCCAAAATCCGCCTGGCGCTCACCTTCGTATTCGTCCCGGCCACGGGGGAATCGATCGTTTCGACGGTGTGATGCGCGGCATCCTTTCGCCATGAAGCGACGCCGCCGGGGTTCACGACCTTGATGCCCAGCGCCCCGGTGCGATGTACCATCTGGGCGATGAAGGCGATGGCGCCCGCCTCATCGTTGCGATCGATGAGCTCGATGAGTTTCGCGTGATTGCCCACGAGCAGGAAGAAGCCCGCATCGAGGTTGGGCGTGTCGTGCAGTTGAAGATGCGTCTGCCGGGCGCCGCTTGGCGCGACGGCGGCATCGATGGCGGTGGTGTATCCGAGCGCCGCGTAGCGGTGGCCGGTGAGAAAAGTGGAAGGCGTCAGCGAGCCGGTGCCGCCGCGCAGAAAACCGGTTGCGGTTTCACTGCATGGGTGAACATGGGTGGCGTGCTCTTCACCGAGCATCATGCGGGCGCGGTTGACCGAAGCCGAGGCGATGTGGCAGTGGATATCGACGCCGCCGGGCATGATGACCATGCCTTGCGCATCGATGGTGCGCACGGAACCGGGGCGCACCGCTTCATCGAACGCGGACACGATTCGGCCATCTTCGATGCGGAGATCGCGCACGGCATCCTCGATGTCGTTTGCCGGGTCGATCACCCGGCCATTCGTGATGCGAAGTCGGTCGGCCATCAATGCACGCCTCCCAGCCGGGCGATCAACCCCACCACGGGATCATCGATCGCATCGCTCCCTGGCGAGGGATCATCACACAGCCACAACACCGCGCCATCGAACCGCATCACCCGCGCCCGCAGCCCCGGCGACAAGCCGGGCGTGACGAAGCAGACATCGGCAGCCGGATCGACCGCATCGCCGATGCGGATGCGATGTTTCAGGTTGCCGCACTGCTCGGTGGTCAGCGGATGCAGGCCGGTGTCCAGCGCCACATCGATCGCGCCGCGCCGCATCAGTTCATGGACATTACCGCAAAACCGCGGCGAACCATCGGCAAAGCTCGCACCGCTGAGGCCGGTCTGCCAGGTGAGCGCTTCGATGACACCGCGATGATTGCCTGCCGTGCGCAGATCAGGCAGCGTGAGCACGCTGATGCGAATCGACCGCTGCGCATCGGCCGCCAGCGCGTGCCACTGTGCCTCGATGCGCGGATCAACATTCGCAGGCAGCGTGACCGCCACGCTCTTCACAGGCAGCGCGGTCATGCCGGTGAACACGGCGGCGCCTTGCTCGCGCACCTTCGCCCGCAGCCGCAGCAGCGCATCAAGATCGTCGCCTTCGACAAAGAGCGTGTTGGGCACGCGCTGCGCGATCGCCTGATCGATGGGGCTCTCCCGCCTCGTCGCATCATCCCGAAACGCCACGCGCAGATCGGCACTCATCGCGTGGCCCAGCGTCGCCGTCTGCACGATGTTCATTCGCGCCGCGACGGGATCACGCGCCGGCAGCGGCAGGATCATCGCCCGCATTCGCTCGGCCAGTGCGATCGCTTCGCGGATCGCCTCGATGGAAAGCCCGTTCAATCCCACGATCGCCGGGGCCTGGCTTTCGCGCAGCAGCGCGGTCGCGCAACCTACTGCTTCATCCAGCTCGACGGCGCGTCCTTCGACAAACGCCCCGATCTCCGCTGATTCCGCAACCTTCCCCATCGGCAACACCATCGACAAATCCCGCCGAAGCTCAGCGGAGACCGGCGGCAAGTTGTGACGGGACTGCGTACTCATGCGGGAGAAAGGCGAGTGTAAAGCAACTGGGCCTTTGCACGCAATCGCTCCACACATTCGGCCCGATTTCCTGAAGCGAAGATGGTGCAGATCGGCTCGCCCCTGCGAAGCCGCGATCCGACAACGGGAACATCGGCGACCTCGTTGCGCTCAAAGATGTCATAAAGGTCCGGAAGTTCACAGTCGAACTTCGTGTAAACGATCGCTTTGCCCTGGCAGCCACGCCATGCTCCCATCGTCGCCCGACGGCAGCCTCGCTTCATCGTCTCCGCCGCAAGCATGGCGCTTCGCCCCGTCGCGCGCTCCCACAATTCGACACTCGCCGTATATCGCGGGTTGATCTCAAGAATGAGATTACCATTCACCGTCGGCACCAGGTCAACTCCGAAGATGCCCGAAAGATTCAGCGTTTCCGCCAGTCGCGCCCCCAGAATCCGCAGCGATCCCATGAAAGACTCCTCGATGATGAACTCCCGAATCGGCCCGATATTTCCCACATACTGAAACGGTCGCGCTCCAAACTCGGCAGCTCCGTTGATCTGATCCTGAACGCTGAGTATTTTACATCTGCCCCTGCGAGCGACAAAAAGAACGCTCATCCCATCGACGCCGTATTGCCCCATGCCTTGTACGAACATCTGAACGACGGAATCCGTCTCGACTTTCTGCCAAGGCCGCCATGGACGAATTCCGATGCCCGCCGCGCCGCGCCTGGGCTTTTGCAGCCAGATGGGGCCTCGCACTCGCAAGAGTTTTAGCAGCGCATAACAGGCAAGCATTCTCAAACGTAAGAATGGACCAACACGTTCGTACGTCGGCGGCGAAAAGAGGCAATCACCGCCCAATCGATCAAGTTCCTTGGAATCGCGCAGCACCGCCATCCGCATGGCGTCGAGTCCCCACGTCGGCCTCTCGATCTGAATGGCCCGCACCACTTCCAGATGATTCTCCATCGCCCCCGTGAAGAGCACCGGCCCGGGCGGCGCATCCCTCATGAGTTCAAGAATCCCCTGCGGCCACAACTCACGCGGACATCGTTTCACCGGTGCGATGGCTTGAAGATCACGATCGGCGAAGAGGTCGATGCACCACGGCGAGTAACCGGCGCGGATCGCCGACTGCGCCGCCGCACGGGCGCTGGCGCCGATGATGATGAGGTGGCCTCGCATCGCGGTCATCACAACTCCAGCGAGCCGGGGCGTATTCGCCCCGAAAGTGCCTGCAAATCACTGCGGAATACATTCGGGCCGACACGGCCCGGCTCGCTGTGGCCGCTTCGATCATCGGTCCTTCACCCGCTTCCAGAGAAGCAAGGCGACGAGAAACAGTCGGGCAGCCGGATCACTTCTGACCGATGGCCAGTTTGCTATGGCCTGCTCGACGCGCGAGACAAACGCCAGCACATCCGATCGCACGAATTTGACGGCAAGATCGTAATCCGCCTGATGCCTTCGCTCCTGCGCGACGACGAACAATGCCGCAACGTCTCTTAGCGCCGGAGGAATGGCCATTGGAGCGCCGTATGTGCGCTGAACGATCGAAGGAAGGTTTCCGGATCGAAATGACTTTGCAGCCGACGCCATCTCTTCATGTGCATAGGCCCGCGACACAAGATGCCGCAACGACGTGTCTGCGGGAGCGACGCCGATCAGATTGCGGGTTGATTGGTCGATCAGAAAATGGAACAGCGCGTAATAACCGGAAGACAATGCCCGTCGCAGATTCCCCTGTTTGAGCCTGCGTGCATCCAGTCGCGCAAGCCTTCCAGCCTGACTCAGGAGTTGACGATACAGCACGCCGGGCATCAGGCCACCGCTCCACTCACGATTTCCGATTGCTTCACATACCGGGTGTAAGGAAACAAGGAAACTCCGCTTGCGAGAACACGTTGCTGGATGAGTCGTTCGATGGGTTCAAGCTTCCGCCATGTGCGTTCGTCTTCGGATGTGGATTCATCCAGCAATACATCGACGCTCAGGGCCGCATCTCCCAATGAATCGGTGTAGGGCGTCAACTTGATGTCAACCACCCTGGGCGACTTGGGCAACGCCTTGCGCAAGGCGGATGGTTTCAAGGTGTCACGCAGAAGTTGGAGAGAATCAGGCATTCCCATGATCGGACATTCTAGCACCGTCATGCGATGTGAAAAGCAAGCCGGATGGAAAACCAAACGGCCCTGTCATCCGCCTGATGTCGCGGCTTTTCAACGGTTGGGGCCTACTATAATCGCGGTTTCCTTTGCGCGGTTCGATCCCATGAATGTTCCAAGGTGCCCGACATGAATGAAACGTATCTGTTTGCGCCGCTGATCCTCATCGTGGTCGTGCTGGTCGCCGCGTTTCTGGATCGCTGGAGCGTCCCGGTCATTCTGATCGCACTGGGCGCGGGGATCTGCTTTGGAAGCGACGTGCTGGGCCTTTGGGAATTCAGCGATGCCGAGACGGCCAACGAGATGGCGAACATCGCCCTGGTTTTCATCCTGTTTCAGGGGGGATTCAGCACCCGCCGGGAGAACCTCAGGTCCGTGGCGCTGGTTGCCGGCGGGCTGGCGACCTGGGGGGTGGTACTCACGGCGGTCGCCATTTTCCTGGTGCTGTGGGGCGTGCTGAACTGGTCGCTCGAAAAGTCGTTGCTCCTGTCGGTGATCATCTCCTCCACCGATGCCGCGGCGACCTTTTCCATTTTGCGCAGGCAGTCGCTGCCGCCGCGCCTTTCATCCACGGTCGAGATCGAGAGCGCCGCCAACGATCCGATGGCGATTCTGCTGACGCTTGCCGTCGTCGAAGGCCTCACCTCCGGCGGCGTTCAGTGGTACATGATCGTGCTTTCATTCATCTGGAAGTTCGCGGCCGGGATTGTGATCGGCGCATCGCTGGCGAAGGTCGCCAACTGGCTTTACAACCGCGTGGCGCCCCAGGAGCGCGGCCATTACTACATCCTGACCCTGGGATTCACGCTGCTCATCTACGGCCTCGCGGAACTGGCGCAGGCCAGTGGAATGCTTGCGGTCTTCGTCGGCGGCTACGTCCTGGGCAACAGCTCGTTCGTGCATAAACAGGGCGTCTCCAATTTCTCATCCGCATTGTCCGTCGTCGCCGACATCGGGATGTTCGTCATGATGGGACTGTTGATTTCCCCCTCGCAATGGTCCAACCTCTGGTGGCAGGGCATCGTTTTGTTTCTGGTGCTGACCTTCGTGGCCAGACCCGTGGCCGTCTGGCTGGGCACGCTGGGCATGGGAATCCCCGTGAACAACCGCGTGTTCATCACCTGGGCCGGCTTGCGCGGCGCCGTGCCCATCATTCTGGCCACCTATCCCGTGGCCGCCGGGATGCCTGTCGGGCAGGAAGTGTTCAATCTGGTCTTCTTCGCCGTGTTGTTGTCGGTGTTCATCCAGGGTTCCACGTTGGGATGGGTGGCCCAGTGGCTGAGGTTGTCAACGGTGTCCCGCCCCAAGCCTCTTTACAATCTTGAGCTGATCACGATGGCCAAGAGCGACCTGGACCTCATCGTGGTGGACATGCCCGATCCGCAAGGGATGCCGGGGCCGCGCATTCGGGACCTGGAACTCCCCCCGGGCGCGGTGATCATCATGATCACCCGCGGCAGCGAAGTCGTCGTGCCCAAAGGCAACACCCACCTGGAAGGCTGGGATCAGGTGACGCTGCTGGCCCATGCCGACGACGAGCCTGTCGTCAGGGACGTCCTGCTGAAACGAATCGATGCGACGACCGACAACTGATCCGCATGGCCAGGGTGAAAGCATATGCTTTCGCCCTGACCGGGGTGCCGCGCGGCTTGGACGGATGGATTTTTCGACGATCATGCGGCGATGCACATGCTCCATGCCCCACCACTGCCGGCCTCCACGTTCGCTCCGCTCGACTGGGCGGTGCTGGCGGCCTACATGCTCACGCTCATCGTCACCGGCTGGTGGATTTCGCGCACCAAGCATGATGATGCGACCGATTACTTTCTTGCCGGCCGCAACATGCCGGTCTGGGCGGTCATCTGCTCCATCGTCGCCACCGCGCTGTCCGCCGCCACCTTCATCGGGGCGCCGCAGATCACCTATGGGGGCAATCTGAGCTACCTGGCTTCCCATGTCATCATCAGCGCGACCATTGCCGTGCTGTTTGTCGGGTTCTTTTTCATCCCGGCGTTCTACGCGAACAACGTCACCACCATCTACGAGCTGCTGGAAGTCCGCATGGGCCGCGGCGCCAAGCAGGCCGCCAGCGCGATGTTCATGATCGGCCAGGTTTTCTCCTCCGGCGCCCGGTTGTTCATGGTGGGCATCCCCGCCGCCATGATCCTCTTCAGCGAGCAGACCCCCGGCGAGATGGCGCTGGCCATCGGCGTCGTCACCGTCGCTGGCATTTTCTACACCCTCGTGGGCGGCATCAGCAGCGTCATCTGGGCCGATGTGATTCAGCTTTTCATTTTCGTGATCGCGGCCGTCGCGGCGCTGTGGCTGCTGCTGTCCGACATCCCCGCCGATTTCCAGGCCATTCGTGACACGCTGGAAACATCGGGAAAGTTCGCCGTCGAGGGCGGCATCACCGTCGCCGACGGCCAGGCCGTGGTGAATACCGCAAGCCCGTTCACGCTCATCGCCGCGTTCACCGGGCTGGCGCTGTTCAACATCGCGGCCTACGGCACCAACCACGACATGGCGCAGCGCATGCTCACCTGCCGCAGCTCGCTCAAGGGCAGCGCCTCGGCGATCGGCTCCATTCTGGTCAGCGTGCCGGTGCAGGCGTTGTTCCTCGCCATCGGACTGGGGCTGTTCATCTTTTACAAACAGCCGGCGCTGATGGGCGACGCGGCGCCGACTTACGAACCCGACGGTTCGCACAGGATTTTCCTTCAGTTCATTCTGCGGGAAATGCCCGCCGGCATGCGCGGCCTGCTGCTGGCCGGCCTGTTCGCCGCGGGATTGAGCACGCTCAACTCCGCGCTCAACTCCATGTCCTCCACGCTGATCAGCGACTTTTATCGTCACATCGTCCGCGACCGTTCGCCGCGTCATTACATGATCGCCGGCCGCTGGGCGACGGTGTTCTGGGGGCTGATGCTCGGCGGCTTCGCCATGCTCTGCGTGGTGATTTACGATCCCAGGAACCAGACGCTGATCACCTTCGCCCTGGAGGTGATGGTCATTCCCTACTCCGGCCTGCTTGCCGTGTTTCTCGTGGCGGTCTTCACGAATCGCGGCAACACCTTCAGCGCCGTCGCGGCCTTGTTCGTGGGCATGGCCATCGCCCTGGCGTATGAGCCGGCGGTCTGGGTGGTGGCTGCGCAACTGGCGGGTGATGATTACTCGATCGACATCGGCCAGGTTGAAATCCCGCTGCGGATGCGCTTCGAAGTGATGGCCGCCAAGTATCGGCTGATCGCCTTCCCCTGGCGCATGCTCATCGCCATGATCCCGGCACTGATCATCTGCCTGCTGGGAAAACGCAAGCCGAAGCCCGATGCGCCTGTTCAAACGGTTGGTTGAGGGGATCGCCGCGCTTCGTGGAAAACATCATCATCCGATCCAAGCCCGATGGCCAAGCCCGATGGCGAGGCTCTGCGAGCCGTCGGGGTATCCTGAGTTCGGGATAAGAGTGAGCCGCGACGTAACACGTCGCGGACGTGAGCGACAAGAATGGAGCGACCATCGCGCAGCGGATCACGAGATGCGAAAACGACCGGGCACTGATCGAGGCTGAAAGAAAAAGGTGCGCAGAGCCACCCCTTCAGGCTGTTCACGTCCGCGACTCGTTGAGTCGCGGCTCTTATCCGAACTCAGGTCACGAAGGCTTCACGCACCCGTCTTGGCCGGTTCAGGCGTTGTCTTGGCTGCGGGCTTGACCGCGGCGGGAGCGGGCGAATCGCTCTTGGGTTTTTCGCCGGGCTTGGGTGTCGTCTTGCGTTCGGGGATCAGGATCATCGTCATGCGACGGCCCATGTTCCTGGGCGCCGCCTCGACGCGGCTGACATCCTCCAGGCTCTTGGCCACCTCGCGCATCAGGTCCATGCCCAGTTCGCGGTGCGCCATTTCGCGGCCCTTGAACTGAATGGTGAACTGCACCTTGTGGCCTTCATCGAGGAAGCCGCGCGAACGGGCGGTCTTGATGTCCAGATCGTGCGGGTCGATCTGCGGGCGCAGCCGCACCTCCTTGAGTTCGCTCTGTTTGCTGTGGCTGCGGGCCTTCTGGTCCTTCTTCTTCTGCGAATACTTCCACTTGCCGTAATCCATGATTCGGCAAACGGGAGGCGACGACTGAGGCGACACCTCGACGAGATCAAGCCCCGCCTCTTTGGCGCGGCGTTTGGCTTCGGCGATTTCGATGACGCCGATCTGCTCGTTGTTGTCGTCGATCAGCCGGATGGGTGTGGTGCGAATGGCATCATTGATGCGGAGACGCTTGCCTGTTTCCCTGACGGTCGGTGTGAAACGCCTGTTGATGGTCGTGACTCCTGCGGGTCATCTTATTAAAGGAAGCGGCAGCCGACGCCTGACCCACGCGCGACCGCTGCGAAACGACGAAACCCTCCCGGCCTGACCAACCCCGGACAATCCGGAGCGGAGCGAAAAAAGAGTTCGTCCCATAAACAGGATATCGGCTGGTACGGGCCGAGGCAAGGGAAATGATCGTTCTGGGCGTGAGACCTTCAGGACCGGCGCATATGGGAGGGCGAGGCTCCCGCCGAGCCGTTCTTCACGAGGC
>CAZYPK010000074.1:0-24341 GCA_964649195.1 uncultured Phycisphaeraceae bacterium | reverse complement strand
AGGGGACAGGGGACAGGGGACAGGAAACAGGGGACAGGAAACAGGGGACAGGAAACAGGGGACAGGGGACAGGGAACAGGGGACAGGGAACAGGGGACAGGGAACAGGGGACAGGAAGAATCCCACAGCCGCTTGCGGCTTCGCTCCGACCTCCGACCTCTGACTTCCGACCTCCGACCTCTGACTTCTGACCTCTGACCTCTGACCTCTGACCTCTGACTTCTGACCTCTTTTTCAACGGACCATAGTTTACGGGAACACGGGACGGATCACATCGTCTCGCGTTACCATCCCCGCCATGCCAGTCATTCCCGTCACATCTCTTGATGATCCGCTGGCGCTGCCTTATTCGCGGATCAAGGGGCATGATCCCAAAGGGCTGGGCGTGTTCATCGTCGAAAGTGAAATGCTTGTTCGCCGGGCGATTGATTCGGGTTTCGAGGTGATCTCGCTGCTCTGCTCCGATCGCATCGTCGATCGGCTGGCATTGGAGTTTGGCGATCGGCTGACGCTGCTCAGCGCGCCGGAACCGCAGATCAACGCCATCCTCGGCTTCAACTTTCATCGCGGCGTGATGGCCTGCGTCAGGCGGCCGGCGCCGGCGCAGTTGTCGCTCGATCACCTGCTGCCGGTGACAACGCTGGTGGTCTGCCCGTTCATTACACAGAACGAAAACCTGGGCCTCATTCTTCGTGCCGCGGCCGGCCTGGGCGCGGATGGCCTGCTCATCAGCGATCGCGGAGCGGACCCTTTCTCCAGGCAGGCGGTGCGCGTTTCAACCGGAGCCTCGTTTCAGTTCCCCATCGCCATCTCCAGTGACATTCACGCGGATCTGCGCAGGCTCAAATCGGAACATCATCTGCAACTGGTCGGCGCCATCCCGGCACCCGATGCGATTCCATTGCACCAGTTCAGGCGCCGTCAGCGCGTTGCCCTGCTCATCGGCAACGAGTTCGATGGGCTTGATCCCGAGTCGATCGATCTGTGCGATGCCCGCGTCGCCATCGCCATGCATCACGGCATCGACTCGCTCAACGTGGCGATGGCGACGGGAATCTTTCTGCATCACCTGATGGCGAAATAGGGGAAGGATGAAAAGTTCCGAGTTTCGAGTTCCGAGTTCCGAGTTGAAAGGCAAGGGGAAAGAAAGGCACGAAGGCACGGAGGGAAAGGCAAGTTCCGAGTTTCGAGTTCCGAGTTCCGAGTTGAAAGGCAAGGGGGAAGAAAGGCACGAAGGCACGAAGGGAGGAGATGGGGAAGTCCAATTTTTCAATCTCTCCCCTCCGTGCCTTCAGCCTTCAGCCTTCAGCCTTCAGCATTCAGCCTTCATGCCTTCAGCATTCGGCATTTATGCCTTCATGCCCTTCTTCCCCCTTGCCTTTCAACTCGGAACTCGGAACTCGGAACCCGGAACTTTTCATCCCCCTCCGTGGCCTGGACTTCCCCATCGGGGATTCCATGTCGAAACCGGCGCGGTTTCTCATACAATAGGGTGCTGCAAGTTCAACCGAGGATTCATAATGATGACCGATCGAATTTTCAAAGGGTTTTTCGTCTGTGCCGTGCTGGTGTCGGCTTGCACTGGGCTGCATGGGGCTGATGGAGCGGGGAACATCTCCTTCAACCGCGACATCCGCCCGATTCTTGCGGACAACTGCTTTCAATGTCACGGACCGGACCCCGCTTCGCGCAAGGCGAAGCTTCGTCTCGATATCGAGGATGGCTTCTTCGCTCAGCGTGAAGATGGCCCTACCGTTGTTCGGGGCAAGCCGGATGACAGCCCGATGTATCAGCGGATCATCACCACCGATCCCGACGACATCATGCCGCCGGTGAAGTCGCACAAATCACTGACGGCGGAGCAGAAGAATCTCATCAGGAACTGGATCGCGCAGAGCGCGCCCTGGCAGCCGCACTGGTCGTTCATCGTCGCGCAGCGGCCTGCACTGCCTGCGGTGAAGAGCGAGAAATGGGTGCGCAATCCGATCGATCGTTTCGTGCTGGCGAAGCTTGAAGCGGCGGGGCTGACTCCCGCACCCGAGGCCGATCGCCGGACGTTGGCGCGTCGTTTGTCGCTCGACCTCACCGGTCTGCCGCCGACGCCTGCGCGAGTGGATGCGTTTGTGAACGACGCTTCACCGGATGCCTATGAGAAGCTTGTGGATGAGTTGCTTGCTTCACCGCGCTATGGCGAGCATCGCGGCCGCTACTGGCTCGATGCGGCTCGTTATGCCGACACGCACGGTCTGCACTTCGACAACTTCCGCGACATCTGGCCTTACCGCGACTGGGTGATCAACGCCTTCAACCGCAATCAGCCGTTTGATCGGTTCACCATCGAGCAGATCGCCGGCGACCTGCTTGCCAATCCCACGCAGGATCAGCTCATCGCCACCGGGTTCCATCGCTGCAACATGACCACCAACGAAGGCGGCACGATCGCGGAGGAAAATCTCGCGGGCTATGCCCGTGATCGTGTCGAAACGACTTCGTGGGTCTGGCTGGGCCTGACCGCCAACTGCGCGGTCTGTCACGATCACAAATTCGATCCGATCACCGCCAAAGACTTCTATTCGATGGAGGCTTACTTCCGCAACACCACGCAAGGCGCGCTCGACGGCAACATCCGCGACACCGCCCCGATCCTGCCGATTCCGATGGCCGGTGACAAGGAACGGATGGCGGCGATCCCCGGCGAAATCACCGCGGCGCAGATGGCCGTCAGCACCGGACGCGCCCGGGCACGGCAGGAATTCGATGCATGGCTGGAGACCGCCAAGGCCGAGGATGCGGAGGCGCTCGTGAAAAACGATGCGCTGCTGGCGCATCTGCCGCTTAACGAAGGCAAGGGTGATGAGATTTCGAACATCGCCGGCAAGGACAACGCCGCCATCAAGTCAACCATTCCTCTCGTCTGGCGGCCCGGCGGAAAGCTCGGCGCCGCGCCCGTCATCGCCGGCGGCAACGCCATCGATGCCGGCAACCTCGGCGACTTCGAACGCGATCAGGCCTTTTCCTACGGCGCCTGGTTCAAGGTGCCCAAGGGGGCCGGCAATTCAGCCGCAGTCATCGCCCGCATGGAAGGCGCCCCGCAGCACCGAGGCTGGGACATCTTCATCTCCAACAACCTGATCTCCGCGCACCTGATTCACAACTGGCCCCATGACGCCATCAAGGTCACCTCGACCAGGGCGGTCATCAAGCCCGACACCTGGCAGCATGTGATGGTCACTTATGACGGCTCATCCAGGGCCGGCGGATTCCGCATCTACCTCGATGGTCAGAACGTGCCCCTGAAAGCGGATCGCGATGCACTGAAGAACACCACGCGCAACACCCTGCCGCTGCGCATCGGCCGCCGTGAAAACGGCAGCGAATTCAACGGCGGCAGCGTGCAGGATGTCCGCCTCTATCAGCGCGTGCTCAGCGCGATCGAAGCGAAGGCCCTGGCCCAATCCGCGCAGCTTCGCAACCTGCTCGCCAAGGCTGCGAAGGATCGCACGGCGAAAGAGAAGGATGAACTCTTCGAGGCATTTCTCGCCGGCGATGATTCCATCGGTGATGCTCAGCGAAAGCTGGCCGCCCTCGATGCCGAGCAGAAGGCCATCCGCGGCCGCAGCGCGGTGGCGTACATTCAACAGGAAAAACCCAACAGCATGCCGACGGCCTTCGTTCTGCATCGCGGCGAATACGATCAGAAGCGCGAGAAGGTGGAGCCTGCGGTTTTCGCGGCACTGGGTTCCGTGCCCGCCGATGCACCGAAAAATCGCCTGGGTCTGGCGCAGTGGCTTGTCGCCACGGAGAATCCCATGACCGCCCGCGTCGTCGCCAACCGTTACTGGCAGGAAATCTTCGGACAGGGCATCGTTCGTTCCAGTGATGACCTGGGCATCATGGGCGATGCGCCTTCGCATCCCGAACTGCTCGACTGGCTGGCCGCCGAGTTCCGCGATGGTTCAGGCAACAGCGGCAAGTGGAACGTGAAGGCCTTTATCAAGACGATGGTCATGTCCGCGACGTATCGACAGGCTCAGACGGTCACGCCGGTGAAGCTTGAAAAAGACCGGGAAAACAGGCTGCTTTCGCGCGGTCCGCGCTTCCGCATGGATGCCGAGGTGATTCGTGACTACGCCCTGGCCGCCAGCGGCCTGCTCGTGGACAAGATCGGCGGCCCGAGCGTGAAGCCTTATCAACCCGATGGCGTATGGGAAGCGGTGGCGATGCGCGAGAGCAACACCCACTTCTACAAGCGCGATACGGGTGAGAGCTTGTATCGCCGAAGTCTTTACACGTTCTGGAAGCGTGCCGCGCCGCCGGCTTCGATGGATATTTTCAACGCACCCAGCCGGGAGATATCCTGCATTCGTCGCGAGCGAACGAACACGCCGCTTCAGGCTCTGGTGACGCTCAACGATGTGCAGTTCATCGAAGCGGCCCGCGTGCTGGCACAGCAGGCGATCGGGCAGGGGCGCGATGATGCCGCCGTGCTGGATGTGATCGCGCAGCGCGTGTTGTCCCGCCCGCTGGCTCCCCATGAACGTGACGTGGTGCTCGCGATGCAGCGCGATCTGCTGTCGCATTACAAGGTCAACATCGCCGATGCGAAACTGCTGATCGCGGTGGGCGAGATGAAGGCGGATGCGAAGATGGATCCCTCGCTGCTGGCCGCGTGGACGATGGTTTGCAATCAGATGATGAATCTGGATGAGGCGCTGAACAAGTGAGGCACGAAGTTTTTTTTGAAGAGGTATGTCATGAACCCGATGCAGTCCTACATTCAATCCGAAACACGCCGGCAGTTTTTCGCGCGAGGCAGGAATGCCGTGGGGTATGCGGCGCTCGCTTCGCTGCTGGGGCAGGCGGCGGCGCAGGGCGCTGACGGTGCTACGCCGCAAGCGGCGGGGATGCAAGCGGCGAGGACGCACTTCCCCGCGCGGGCCAGGCACATCATCTATCTGCACATGGTCGGAGGCCCTTCGCAGATGGACCTCTTCGATTACAAGCCGCAGATGAACGACTGGTACGACAAGGACCTGCCCGATTCCATCCGGGCCGGCCAACGGCTGACCACCATGACCAGCGGCCAGTCGCGCTTTCCCATCGCGCCCTCAAAGTTCAAGTTCAAGCAGAACGGCCAGTGCGGCATGTGGATGAATGAGCTTCTGCCGCATCTGGGCAGGCATGCCGACGACATGTGCTTCATCCGGTCGATGCACACCGAAGCGATCAATCATGAACCGGCGATCTGCAACATGCAGACGGGCAATCAGGTCACCGGCCGGCCATGCCTGGGTTCGTGGATGTCCTACGGCCTGGGCTCGCTCAACAGCAACCTGCCGACCTTTGTCGTGATGGTGGCCACGCCTTCCAACCGCGAACAGGAGCAGGCGATTTCCGCGCGGCTGTGGTCCAGCGGCTTCCTGCCGGGCGAACATGCGGGCGTGGCGTTCCGGGGCAAGGGCGACCCGATTCTGTATATCAACAATCCGCCGGGCGTTTCGACGGAAGTTCGCCGCAGGACGCTCGATGGTCTGCGGGCCATGAACGAAATGAATTATGCACAGGTCGGCGACCCGGAAACGCACACGCGCATCAGCCAGTACGAAATGGCGTTCCGCATGCAGGCCAGCGTGCCTGAACTGACCGCAATCGATCAGGAACCGGCAAGCACCTACGAGCTTTACGGCGAGGATGCGAAGAAGCCCGGCAGTTTCGCCAACAGCGCGCTGATGGCGCGAAGACTCGTCGAGCGCGGCGTGCGCTTCGTGCAGATCTATCACAACAACTGGGACCACCACGGCAACATCGCCGGCCGCATGCCCGCGCAGTGCAGGGATGTGGATCAACCTTGCGCCGGCCTCATCCAGGACCTGAAAAACCGCGGCATGCTCGACGACACGCTCATCATCTGGGGCGGCGAGTTCGGCCGCACCATCTATTCACAAGGCGGCTTGTCGAAGGCGAACTACGGCCGCGATCACCACCCGCGCTGCTTCACCATGTGGATGGCCGGCGGCGGCGCCAAGGGCGGCACGATCCACGGCGAGACCGATGACTTCTCCTACAACATCGTCAAGGATCCCGTGCATGTCCGCGACTTCCATGCAACGGTTCTGCACCTGCTGGGCTATCACCACGAGCAGTTCACGGTGAAATGGCAGGGACTTGATGCGCGATTGACCGGCGTGGAAGAGGCGCGAATTGTGCGACAGTTGATTGGGTGAAGATGAGCTTTTGCGCTGATCGTGCTACGCCGCAAGCGGCGGTCAGTGCTTGCAGCGCTCGAGCGTCATCAGCGTCAGCGCGGTGCCGTAGGGTTGGTGGTAGGCGTAGAGCGGGTAGTCCCACCACGAGCCATCCTTCTCCTGAAGGTCGATCATGAGCTTGGCGATGTGGCCTTGGAAGTGCGGGCGGTCTTCCTTGGGCAAGGCTTCGATGCACAGCGCGGCATAGTAGTGGCCGTAATAATAGAAGTAACCTGCGACCTGGAACCAGGCTTCATGCGGCACCGGTCGCTTGCGGCCAATCCCTAACCATTCATTGCGTGCGATCAGCCGATCGAGCCAAACTTTCAGAACGTGATCGCTCACTCGTTTGTCACCATGCAGGCGCAGGGCGATGTTGCACGCCTGGCTTCGGCCGAGGCTGCCGGCGGGTCGGTTGATGTCGGCCATCGGGACCATCTTGAGGTATTCGCCATAGATGTAAGTGAAGTCGTTCTTGCGCTGGCGATGAATGGAATCGATGCCGCGCCGGACGATTTTTTCGGGAGCATAGACACCGATGGCTTTGGCCTCGTGGAAGGCGACGAGCGCGGTGGCGGTGACAAAGCTGGTGGAGCTGGCGCCGGGGCGCTGGGTGCCGTAGTCGAAGTCGTAGTAGCCCCAGCCGCCGTTGATCGATTCGTATCGCACCATGAAATCGATCTGTTCCTTGATGAGCTTCCGCATTTTCTCGAGGCGTTCCTTGTCATCGGGCAGTCGTTCGTGCATGCGGACGAGAGCCTGGATGCCATAGGAATGGGACCAGACATTGTAGAGAAGGATGGGGTCCTGCCTGCGGACTTTGGGGAGATTTTCGATGAGCCAGGCTTCGCCGCGTTCGAGGGATTTGAGGGCTGCCGCGTTTTGCGTTTTCGATTCGATGATCGCGGAGACGCACAGCGCGGTGGTGGCGGCGCGGAAGGCCTGGTGCGAGCCGGGGACATGGGCGTAAATGTTCAGGCGCTTGGTCTGGGTGGCGTTGCCCCATGAGCCGTCTTTGTTCTGGTCCTCGATGAGGAACTCGATGCCGCGATCGATGGCGGATTGAATCGCCTCCCGCGTGGGGGGCGTGATCGGCTTGGGCTTGGGGCCGGTGACCAGGGCATCGGACCTGGCGATCATTGCGTCGATGTCATCGGCCACCGCGGGCAGGGCGAAGGCGATGGCGCAGAGCGCGGCGATGATGAACGGGATGTTGTGCTTCATAGGGATCACGGAGAAATCGGAAACCCACGGACGGGAGTCCGTGGGCTTTGGGCGTGCAATCGTGAACGGAATCAGTTGGGCTTGTTGACGAGGACCTTGTCGCCTTCCTTGACGCCTGAAAGCACTTCGGTTTTGTTGCCGCCGCTTTTGCCGAGGGTGACTTGGACCTTGCGGTGCTTGTCGCCTTCGAGGAGATAGACGATCTTTTTCGCGTCATCGCCGTCGCCTTCGTTGTGGATGAGGTTGGCGGGGAGGGCGATTGCGTTTTTGTTTTCGTAGGCGGTGAGCTTGATGGCGCAGTTCATGCCGGGGACGAGGTGGCCGGCCGCATCGGTGTTGACGGCGACGGCGGCGTCGAACTGCCCCGGCGCCAGGGGGACGAGGCTGAGCGTTTCGAGTTTGGCGGGCAGCTTGACATCCCCGTAGCCGACGGGCGTCGCCTGGCCGTTGATGCCGGGCTTGGCCAGGGCGAGCGAAGCCTCGGCGATGGTGGTGCGTGCGACCAGCGGCCTGGGCGCGACGACGGTCATGAGCGCCATGCCGGGCTTGAGTGCGTTGCCGGGGGCGAGCATGGCGGACATGCCGGCGACGGCGTTCCAGTTGCCGCGCACCGCCTGCCCGTAATAGACGATGCCGTCGATGGGCGCCTTCACGGTCATCGCCGCGCGGTCGCGCCTGAGCTTCTTGAGCGTCTCCAGCGACTTCTCCCGGTCGCGGGTCATCTTCTGCACCGCCAGCCGCTGCTGCGCCAAGGCGCGCGGAAACTGAACCCTGGCCGTGCGGACGCGAAGCTCGCTGATCTTTTCGTTCTGCCTGACCTGCAACTGCTCGCGAGGCATGGAAACCTTGAAGGCCTGATCCTTCATCATGCGGCTGCGTTCGAGGTTGAACTCCAGACGGGCGATGGTGTCGCGCTGCCGCTTGAGGATGATCTCCTCGGTCTCCTCGACCAGATCATCGGCCTTGTACATCTTCTCAAGCTGCCGAAGCTCCTCGCGCTCGTAGGCCAGCACGTTTTCGACGTTCTTCAGGTTCTCATCGAGAATGCGGCGGGTCAGCGGAACCTCCACCTCGAAATACCGCTTCACATCCTCGTCAAAATACTGCTTGGCCCGCTCGGCGGCGGCCATGTCCAGCGGCACGGTCTCCTCCATCATCGAAAGCTGTTCCTGCGCAGCCTGAAACTCCAGATCCGACAAGGCCCGGCCGGCTTCGGTGTCGCGGATGACTTCATCCAGCGCCTTGGTGTCGTACTGAATCAGCACGTCACCCTTCTTCACCCGCGTGCCGTGATCGACCACCTTCACGATGACCCACTGCTGCCAGAACTCGGGACGCAAGGCGACCTCGCTGGCGGTCTTCGCTTCGAGAACACCGTTGAGGCTCAGCTCGATCCTGAAGGGTTCCTTCTTGACCACATGCGTGGCCGGCGCGGGCGGCTTGGGTGGATCAACAGGCTTGGGCGGATCAACCGGCTTGACGGCTTCGGGCTTGGCCGGCGCATCAGCCGCGACGGGTTCCCTGACGGGCGCATCGGGAGCCTTCGTCTTTTCCTTCTTCCTGGCGCCCTCCCTGGCCGGCTCCTTGCGCGGCTTGGCGTCGGCCTTGGGCTGATCCTCGGCCAGAGCCGCCGGCGCCGCGAACATCAAAGCCAGCGCGAAAATGGCACAGTGACGGAGCAGTTGAGACATCGAATCGTTCCTCCAAAAAGATGATGCGTGCATCGCAGGGTCAAGACGAGCAAAACGGACCGATGCAATCAAAGATCGGCTGATTCCGCATTGCAGTTCATGACGAGACCGTTCAATACCACCAGCACCGCAGTTTATTCGATCCGTGCGTTTCATCCAATGGGGTGATTGCGATTTGTGATTTCAGCCCGCATGTCAACCATGAATGAAACGGCCCTGGGGGCCCTTCGCGTGGCATCCGCGTGCCGTTGACCACATCATCTTCAAGGCCGATACTGCGGTGGTAAAGAACCATCGACTTCACATCAGGAACCCGGCATGACCTCATCTCCCTCCAGATCATCAAGCAACCCGGCCTCGCGGAAGCAGCGATTTTTGCTCCACCCGTTGGCGGCGTTCGCTCTTGCCGCGGGGCTGTTTCTGCACACCATCTCACCAAGGCAGGCATTGTGCGAAGAGACCGGCCCGCGTCCGAACATCATCCTCATCATCACCGATGATCAGGGCTACGGCGACCTGGCCTGCCACGGCAATCCGATCATCAAGACCCCGCACCTGGACCGGCTTCACCGCGAATCGCTGCGGCTGACCGACTTTCATGTCAGCCCGACCTGCGCCCCCACCCGTGCCGCCATGCTTTCGGGCAGACACGAGTTCAAGAACGGCGTGACGCACACCATCCTCGAACGCGAACGGATGAGCCTCAAGTCCGTCACCTACCCGCAGCTTCTCCGGCAGGCGGGCTACGCCACCGGCATCTTCGGCAAGTGGCACCTGGGCGATGAACCCGAATACCGGCCCGCCAGGCGCGGCTTCGACGAAGCCTTCACCCATGGCGCAGGCGGCATCGGGCAAAGCTACCCCGGCTCCTGCGGCGATGCGCCGGGCAACCAATACTTCGACCCCGCCATCCTGCACAACGGCAGGTTCGTCAAAACCAAAGGCTACTGCACCGATGTCTTCTTCAACCAGGCCATGCAGTGGATCCAGGAGCGCGCCAAGGCGAAAAAGGAGGGCAAATCAGCCCCGTTTTACTGCCACATTTCACCCAACGCGCCGCACGGCCCGCTCATCGTCCCGCCCGAATATGAGGCCATGTACGCCGGCAAGGTCAATGCCAATGTCGCCAAATTCTATGGCATGATCACCAACATCGACGACAACGTCGGCAGGCTCCTGGCAAAGCTCAAGGAACTGGACATCGAACGTGACACCCTGCTCATCTTCATGACCGACAACGGCACCGCCACCGGGGCGCAGGTCTTCAATGCCGGGATGCGCGGCGCCAAAGGCTCGCCCTTCCTCGGCGGCACGCGCGTGCCCGGCTTCTGGCGCTGGCCCGGCACGCTCCCTGCCGGGGTTGATGTGGATCAGCTCACCGCCCACATCGATTACCTGCCCACCTTCGCCGCCCTTGCCGGGGCGAAGCTGCCTGATGATCTGGAACTCGATGGCCGCAGCCTGGTCCCGCTGCTCAAGGATGCCAAGGCCCCGTGGCCTGATCGCACGCTGGTGACCCACGTGGGCCGCTGGCAGCGCGGCAAGGCGGCTCAGGCGAAGTTCAGCAACATGTCCATCCGCAACAGCCGGTTCACCCTCGTCAACAACAAGGAGCTTTACGATCTTCAGACCGACTTTGCCCAGAAGAAGAACGTGATCGATGAGCACCCGCAGATCGTCGCCCAACTGCGGCAGGCATACGATGCGTGGTGGCGGCAAGTGCTGCCCATGATGATCAACGAAGACCTCGACGGCCCTGCCGTCAACCCTTTTCACGAGCTTTACTGGCGGCAGTTTCCCGATGAAAAGCCGGGAAAATCGCAGCCGCCGCAAAAGGGCAAGGGGGAGAGGACAGGACGGTGATTCTATCGTCCAATCAGCGTGCGGCCCTTGTCCGTCAGTCGGTATTTTTGAAGGCGGCTTTTCGGTTTATCGGGAATCGTCATCTCGATCAATCCGGCTTTCAGGGACGGTTCCAGATACAATTTCAAGAAGTTCGCCCTGCCACTGAGCTTGAGCTTCGCCTGGAGTGCGGTACGGTTCTGTTCGTCGGCCATGACCTTCAGAAGCCGCAAAACTTCCCCGGTGACTTGTCCTGCGACTTGTCCCGTGACTTGTCCTGTGGCTTTTCCCCTGGTGTTTTGAGAGTCGGGACTTCTGAATAACCCCGGATGTACCGTGAACCAGGGGATTGCGAAGCCGCAAGCGGCTTGGGGGTGAGGTTATTCAGGAATCCCGGTTGTTTATCCTCATTCCGCTCTGCCGGGTATCATGTTTCGACTCATCGGAGGTTTTCGCATGATTCGTCCTCGAACTTTTTCTGCGTTGTTGGCGGTGGTCATCGGCACGTCGATGGCGCTTGAGGCTCAACTGTCGCCGGAGGTCAGGCCGCCGGTTGCGGTGACGACGGCGGCGAAGGCCGATGCGGCGCTGGTCAGCCAGGCGGCGCTGGCGAAGGACATCGAACGGTACAAGCAACTGGTGATCGATCTGGCTTCGCCGGAGATGGAAGGCCGGGGGCCGGGCACGCAGGGGCTGGACAGGGCGCGTGATTATCTGGTGAAGGAGTTTGAGAAGATCGGCCTCGTGCCGGCGTTCAAGACGAACAACGGCGAATCTTCGTTCCTTCAGGAGTTTGAAATCTCCGCAGGCATTGCCGCCAAACAGCAGGAACTGGCGCTGCTGGACAAGGAAGGCAAGACGCTGCTGGAACCCAGGCTGGGCGAGCAGTATGGCGCCCGCGGGTTTTCCGGGGATGGGCAGGTGACGGCCTCGCTCGTTTTCGTGGGCTACGGGGCGGTCAACGCGCATGGCGGGTACGACAGTTTCAAGACGCTGGAGAAGGACGGGCTCAAGGGCCGGATCGCGGTGGCCTACCGTTTTGAGCCGGTGGATGAAGAGGGCAAGCCGGTGTTGATGCTCAACGCCAAGGCGGGGCAGTGGGGCGAGGCGTCGAGCCTGATCAACAAGGCGAAGTGGGCGGCGCAGCACGGCGCCGCGGCGCTGCTGGTGGTCGATCCACCTTCGCAGGACAAGGGCGGGGCGATGCCTTCGGTGGCGGCGACGCAGGGGCAGGCGGCTTCGATCCCGGTGATTCAGATCAAGCCGGATGTTTTTCGGATGATCCTCCGCTCCGGCGGCCTGGGTGATGAATCGACCGCCAGGCAGTGGGAGAAGGACGCCAACGCCGGCGCCACAAAAGTGCATCACTTTGAAGCGGTGCAGGCGAAGATGGCGGTGAAGATGGAGCGGGTCAAGGCGACGGTGCATAACGTCGCGGGCGTGCTGCCTGGCGCGGGCAGGCTCAAGGATGAATACATCGTCATCGGCGGGCACTACGACCACCTGGGCTTTGGCGACATCGGCAGCCTGGCGCGCGGCGGACTGAGGCAGACGCATCACGGCGCCGACGACAACGCTTCGGGCACCGCAGGCGTGGTCATCAGCGCCGCCAACCTCGCCCAGGCCGCCAAGGCCCAGGGCGCGCCGGCGGATCGAAGGTCGATTCTCTTCGTGCTCTTCACCGGCGAGGAGCGCGGCCTGCTCGGCTCGGCGCACCTGCTGCGCAAGCCCGATGAACTGGGCGTCAAGCTCGAACAGATGGTGGTCATGCTCAACCTCGACATGACCGGCCGCATGGAAGGCAACAAGCTCATCGCCTCCGGCAGCGGATCGGGCGATCAGTTCGAAGCCCTGATCAAGGAGGTCTCCACACCGCTGAACCTGAATGTCGTCAGCTCCGCAGGCATGGGCATCGGCGGCAGCGATCATCAGAGCTTCCACGCCAGGAGCATCCCCGCGGTCCACTTCTTCACCGGCATCCATCCCGATTATCACAAGCCCACCGACACCGCGGACAAAATCAACTTCGAAGGCGGAACGAAAACCGCCCACCTGGTCAGCGGCATGACGCTGAAGCTGTGGGACAGGACCGAGCGGATGAAGTTTCAGGCCGTGCGCATGGCCCACCCCGCGGCAGGCGGACCGCGCGGCGGCGGGGCCTACCTGGGCATCGTTCCCAACTACGCCAGCATGGAAGCCACCGATGGCTGCCTCATCGACGGCACCAGCAACGGCAGCCCGGCGGAAAAGGCCGGCCTCAAGCCCGATGACAAAATCACCGCATGGAACGGCAAGCCCGTCAAAAACCTCCACGACCTCACCGCCCTGCTGGCCCAAAGCAAGGCGGGCGATGAGATCAGCGTGGGATTGAAACGGGAGGGCAAGGACGCGGAGATCAAAGTGAAGCTGGGCACGCGGTGAGACGGGGACAGGAGACAGGGGACAGGGGACAGGGGACAGGAGACAGGGGACAGGGGACAGGGGACAGGAGACAGGGGACAGGAGACAGGGGACAGGGGACAGGAGACAGTGTCATAGCCGCAGCGTCCTCGCTGCGCGTCTGCCGCAAGCGGCTTGAATGAACACATCACCACGATGCCCAACGATTCCTCTCCCATCACCGGTCTGATCATCGTGGATCACGGCTCCAGGCGGCACGAATCCAACGCGATGCTCGAACTCTTCGTTCAGCGGTTTCGCGCCCGGTCGGGCTGCGCCATCATCGAGCCGGCACATATGGAACTGGCGGAGCCTTCCATTGGGCAGGCTTTTGATAAGTGCGTGAAGCGCGGGGCCAGGCGGGTGATCGTCATGCCCTATTTTCTCCTTCCCGGCAGGCACTGGAGCAGCGACATTCCGCGGCTGACGGAGCAGGCGGCGGCGAATCATCCGGGCATCGAGTTCATGGTCGCCGCGCCGTTCGGGTTGCACCCGATGATGATGCAGATCGTCGAATCCCGCGTGGCGCACTGCCTGGCCCACGCCCAGGGGCTGGCCGGTGAATGCGATGTCTGCACCGGCAGCGACGCGGGGTGCGCCCTGCGAACGGGGGATAGGGGATAGTGTCAAAGCCGCAGCGTCCTCGCTGCGCGTCTGCGGGATAGGAGACAGGGGACAGAGATTTGAAATTTGAGATTCTGTCTCCTGTTCCCTGTCTCCTGTTCCCTGTTCTCTGTTTCCTGTTCCACAGACGCGCAGCGAGAACGCTGCGGCTATGACAATGCGCGCCCGGGGGGTTCATTCCTCAGATGCGCTGATGGCGTAAGATTCGTCGCCGTTTTTGGTGAGAAACATGTTATGATGGGGCCGTCGCCGGGGTCTGTCCCGCAGACCCATTGGTGCGGCGATCCCCCGCTGGTTGTGAATGATGGGTCTTGCATCGTCGAACCGGATTCATCGAGGTTCTCATCGTCGGGCCTTCCCGCTTTGCCGTGGGTTCCGGCGGTGTGTGAAGTCCGATGGGGCATGGGTCGATAATCCAAGTGAGGGATTTGTGAAGCTTGCCGGATTGCCCTAAACTTTGGTCCTCGAAGCGATTGCTTCGTCCGTTCCAAAGCGGTTTTTGTTCCGTTTTGACGGTCGTTTTGACGGCGTTTTGACGGCATAGATTCATAAGTTTTCATAGACAACCTGGGTCGCGGCGAAGAGGGCTTGTCATGCGCCCGGTTTGCCACGGCGGGAATCACCGGCTGCATGAATCGCTTCGAAAAGATCCTCGGCAAGTACGAAGTGCTGAACGCCCAGCCTCTGGGTTCGGGTGCGCACAGCACGATTTATGCCGTCAAGGACAAGAACAACCACGTCTATGCCATCAAGCACGTCGTCCGCAACAGCGCCGACCAGCAGCGGTTCATCGATCAGGTGGTGACCGAGCACCAGATCGCCCAGAAGGTGGATCATCCGACGATCCGCAAGAGCTTCAAAATGATTCGCAAGGGCATGATCAAGACGACCGAGGTCTATGTGCTCATGGAACTGGTCGATGGCATGACGCTGGAGCAGTACGAGTTCCGCGACATGCTCGACTTCTGCCAGGTGATGCAGAAGGTGGCCGAGGGGCTGGGGGCGTTTCACGCGGCCGGCTACGTTCATGCGGACATCAAGCCCAACAACATCATGGTGGATGACAAGCAGGTGGTGAAGATCATCGACCTGGGTCAGAGCTGTCCGATCGGCACGGTGAAGCAGCGGATTCAGGGCACGCCGGATTACATCGCGCCCGAACAGGTGCGGCGAAGGCAGATCACGCCGGAGACGGATGTCTATAACCTGGGCGCGACGATGTATTTTCTGCTGACCCGGCAGCACGTTCCTTCGATCATGCCCTCGGCCGAGCCGACCGTGGCGATGAAGCCGACCAAGGAATGCAAGCCGGTGAAGGAGTTGAACCCCCAGACGCCGCCGGCGCTGTCGAGCCTGGTGATGAACTGCATCGAGTTCCAGCCTGCGGACCGCCCGCAATCGATGAACCAGGTCCATCAGCGGCTGGGCATGGCCATCGCCCAGATCAACCGCCCCAGCACCGGCGAAAAGCCGGAGACGACGCACGCGGGGAGGTGAAAGGAAAAACAGGAAAGCAGGAAAGCAGGAAAGCAAGAAATTCAAGGCAACGGAAGGCGACCGTTCAACGAAGTCCGAATTTCTTGCTTTCCTGCTTTCCTGCTTTCCTGCTTTCCTGATTTCCTGCTTTTCCCTTCACCGCCCAACGAAGTCCGAATTTCCCGCTTTCCCGCTTTTCGGACTTCGTTGAACGCTCACCTTCCGTTGCCTTGAATTTCCTGCTTTCCTGCTTTCCTGCTTTTCCTTTCCTCCCATCGGACGCTGCTGCAATATCTGCGTTTTTATCAGTAGGGCCTCTGGTGGGCCCGGCCTTCGACTGCTATACTTGCACGTTCACCATCCCCCCGTACACGAAAGGGGTTCCCATGTTGCACCGCCTCCTGTTTGTTGCGACGTTGATCTTGGCGCTTGTTGCCGCGCCGGCGGTCTCGCAGGCCCAGCTTACCGATGATGATGTCGATCGCGCCATCAAGAAGCTTCAGACCTATCTGCTGGCCCAGCAGCAGAAGGGAAGCTGGGAGCACATGTACAACAACCCCCACGCCGGCAAGAGCGGCGTCACCTCGATGGTGGTCTATGCCCTGGTCGCCAGCGGCATCTCCGTCCAGCATCCGCAGATTCAGGAGGCGATCAAGGTGCTGCGCGGCGTCGAAGGCGATCACACCTACGAAGTGGGCCTGCGGGCTCATGCGTGGGGGCAACTGCCCGATGAATACAAGAGCGAGATGCAGAAGGACCGCAACATCCTCAGCGCATCAGGCCCCAGGGGGGTGTTCTCGTACAAGGTCAGCGCGTCGCCGGCCAACATGAGCGGCAACGCCACCCCGCCTCACGATCACTCCAACACGCAGTACGGCCTGCTGGGTCTGTGGGAAGCCTCCAAGCGCGGCGTGACCGTTCCCGCCGCCTTCTGGCAGAACGTGGTCAAGCACTTCGTCGAGGCCCAGGCGCCCGATGGCGGCTGGAACTACCGCCTGGGCGATGAACGCCCCAGCTACTTCAACATGACCGCCGCCGGCGTCACCGCCCTGCTCGTCGCCGAGCAGGAACTCTACCGCAGCAGCCAGAAACGCAACGGCACCCTGGCCAAGGCGATGGACAAGGGGCTGCTCTGGCTGGACAAGAATTACGACGCCTCCAGTTGGGGTCTCTACGGCGTCTATTCCATCGAGCGCGTCGGACTGGGCACCGGCATCAAGTTCTTCAACAAGAAGGACTGGTTCGCCGTCCATGCCGCACAGATCATCAAGGCCCAGAAGGGCGACGGCGCCGTCGGACCGGTCTATGACTCCTGCTTCGCCCTGCTCTTCCTCACCCGTGGCCGCGTCCCCGTCTGGGCCACCAAGCTCAAGGTGGACAACTTCGCCTGGAACAACCGCCCCAACGATGTTTACTTCTTCTCCAAGGACATCGGCGAATACATCGAAGGCGAAGTCAACTTCCAGACCGTCTCCATCGATGACGAGGATTCCCACTGGTTCAACGCCCCCATCGCCTGGCTCTCGGGCGATGAAAAAATCGAGCTGACCGACGAGCAGAAGGCGCGCCTCAAACGGTTCATCGACCAGGGCGGCACGCTCATCGTCAACACCGAGGCCGGCTCCGGCGGCGCGGGCATCTTCAAGGCCCAGATGAAGAAGATGTTCGAGGAAATGTATCCCTACAAGTTCACCCGGATGGACAACAACAACTACCTCTTCCGCGTCCACAACAAGATCGACAACGGCTCGGCCCTGAACATCACCTCCCTCAACAACGGCGCACGCGACCTGGTCATCATGCCCGACCGCGACTGGGGCATCCTCTGGCAGACCTCCAAAACCGACGACCCGCAGTGGCGCGCCGCCGTCAACCTCTTCGTCATGGCCACCGAGCGAGGCCAGCTTGCCAACCGCCTGGACGCCCACGTTCTCCGCAAGCAGGCGGGCAAAACCAAAACCGGCGAACTCAAGGTCGCCCGCGCCAAGTACGAAGGCAACTGGCTCCCCGAACCGGCCGTCTGGAGCGTGATGGACACCCACCTGTTCAACAAGACCGGCAACACGGTCAAGACCGAGGATGTCGCCCTCGATCAACTGGGGACCTGCTCCTCCCCCTTCGTCCACCTGGCCGGTACCGACCCGATCAAGCTCACCGACGCCCAGGCCGCAGCCATCAAAACCTACGTCGAAAACGGCGGGACGATCTTCGTCGAAACCGTCGGCGGCAAGCGGCTCTTCGCCGGCAAGATGGAGGAACAACTGGGCGCCCTCTTCAAAACCGGCGCCGCACCCCTGGGCCGCAGCGCCAACATCATCAGCGGCGAAGGCATCACCGGCGGCTGGAACAACCGCTCGGTCAGCTACCGCCACTACTCCATCATCCGCCTCGACGCCCGCCACGAACCCCGGCTGGCCGTCTTCGCCGTCAACAACCGCCCGGCAGTCATCATCTCCAGCGAGGACATGTCGCTGGGAACGCTGGGTGTCCGCCTCGAAGGACTGCTCGGCTACAGCCGCGAATCCTCCGTCTCCCTTCTGGGCAACATGGTCCTCGCCGCCAACCAGAAAGTCGGCGGCCCCAAACCCATCGAAGCCCCCAAACCCGACGCCAAGGCGGATGCGAAATGAGCTGAGTTCGTTGGGGAAAAAAACCACAGCCGCTTGCGGCTTCGCTCTGTTCCCTGTCCCGCAGACGCGCAGCGAGGACGCTGCGGTTATGACACCGCCCCCTGTCCCCTGTTAAGATTCGTCAATGCCCAAGTCTCCTCGATTTGCAACCCCGGCTGCGCAGCGCGTGGCCGTCGGCGTGGTTACGCTGTCGGCCTTTGCCGTCGCGCTGGCCTTGGCGCAGCTCTACACGTCAACCCATCAGGCCACGTTCAGCGCGCCTTTGAGCGAACAGCGGGTCGGCGATCTGAAGGTGCTGTTGCCGGCCGCCTGGGAGCGTGCCCAGGCCGATGGCACCGGGCAGGGGTTCGTGGGGAATGTGGTCACGCTGGTCGATCTGACCAATCCCAGTCGTTACCTGATCATCACGCGGCCTGTGATTCTGGCGCCCGGCAGTCCTGATGAGGTGCTGCGGGACACGCTCAACATTGTGACCTTCCGCCGGTCGCGGCTTTTTTTCGACAAGGAGAAGGTCCGCCGCTTTCGCACGGGCACGATGACCGGCGCCTACTACATGGCCCAGAGCCAGGCGCCGGGCAAGGCGACGATCTTCAGCGATCGCTTCGTGGTGCTGACCGAAGACGGCCGGCGGCACTGGGTGATGGCGATGCACATGCCGCTGCATCCGTCGCCGCAGGTGGAGGCGGCGCAGGATGCGCTGATGATGGAGATGGCCCTGAGCGCGGTGGACACCGGCTGCCGGGACGCCTCGTTGCCGGAGCTGGAGGCGGCGGGTCTGGCGTCGCTGGCCAGGACCGGTGCGCGGGTGCGGCACAGCGGCAACGCCATCGAAGGCGAATCGCTCTATATCACCCTGGACGATCCCGCGACGCCTCACTTGGGCCTGATGCGCGTGCAGCCGCAGCTTGATGCCCGGAACATCACCCCTGCCGCCCCCCTTTCGCCGCTGGCCGGCATGGTCCGGCATTACGCGATGGTACACGGCCGCCCGCCGGCGGCCACGGACCTGTCGATGCTGAAGGTTGCCGACCGCCCGGCAACGCGGCTGATGCTCAGCGATGGCCGGGAACGATCGCTGCATCGGGAACTGCTGCATGTGAACCTCGACGAGGATCACGCCTTGCTGCTGGACATGCTGGCCGAGACGGAAGCGGTCGAGGCGATGAACGCCAGGATGACCGGGTTGATTCAGGACATGCTCAAGGAAGAGAAGCCAGCCGCGTCACCTGCCCGGGCGCCGGGGACCGCGTTGCAACATGCGATGGAGCGCGGCCGCGCCTTGGCGACGGCCCAGCGCGAGCAGATGACCGGGCGGTTCACGGCGCAGCGGCAGGCCCTGCTGCTTCGCCGGGAAGGGGCGATCATCGGCACGCAGATCGCCGATCGCATGCACATGCCCGAACAGGGGCTTCCGCTTCGCAGCCGAAAGATGCGGGCCGTGGTGATCGGCAACGAGACGCGCGTGACCTGGGCCAACTGGTTGGTCTCGCTCGATGGCCGGACCATTGAAAGCACGATGGCCAGCGATCTCCGGGATGGGCCGATTCGGCAGAGCGACAGTTATGCTTTCAGCCTGAAGAATCAGACGCTGTCGGCCTCGACGCTTCCGCCCCGGCCAGGGGGCGCTCCAATCTGGTCGGTGAAGGTGGATGATGGTTATCTGCCCGGTTTTGCCGAGGATTCGTGGGATTTGGCGGCCCTGGCCCGCCTCACCGCCGATGGCCCGGTCCTCATCTGGCGCAGCCGGGAAATGCTGCCGCCCCAGCCGCACTGGCTTGAATACGCGACCGTCGCCCAAGGGCCGCCGGCGGATAAAATCGGCCTGCCTGCGCAAGGCTTCGCTTATGTCCGGATTCGACCGATGATGAACATGGACGGGCAGCGGCTCTGGCTCGATCGTGAAGGCATGGTCATCGCCGGCGAGTGGAGCGATTCCACCAAGTCGCCCACCGGCGGCGTCCGGTTGAGCCTGACGCCCACCGACCTCCAGACCGTTTATCGCCTGTACGCCTCACGGGATTTCCTTCGCTTCTGGCAACAGGATGTCGATCAGCCATGAAACACCGCCCCTCCTTTTCGTCGTCGCTGCTCCTGCCCTTGCGCCCGATCACCCCTGGGCCCGCGCCCTTCCGGGCGGGGCTTTTGCCGCTGCTCCTGCCGCTGCCGCTGCCCCTGCTCCTGCTCCTGCTCCTGCCCCTGCCTCCGGCCCAGGCGCAGGTCGATGTGGACGCCATTCTCGCCAAGGAGCGGTGGCGCGAGATGGGCTTTGGCATCTCGCTGCGTCCGCCTTTGGGCAGCCGGCTGATGAGCCGCAACATCGATGATGCGATCCTGCGCATTCAGCAGGGCGAAGAGTATTCCATCACCGTGTTCATCAAGAACCTTCAGCAGGAGCTGACGATCAACCAGGTGGTCAACAGCGCCATCGAACAGTTCGGCTTCGCCCAGCCCACCGCGGTCATCGAGCATCAGCGGGTGGCCAAGCCCGCGGGCCGGCCGGGGTGGATTGTTTACTTCGGCGTCAACATGCCCTTCAAGGAAAAGCCGGAGGCGGGCAAGGATGTGAAAGCGATGATGGAGATCGCCCGCACCCAGTTCGAGACGGCCAACCAGCTTCGCATCAAGGGGCAGGACATCGCCGCCTTCCGTTTGTACCGGGCGATCGTCTCGAACTCGCCCGACAAGGCCGTTGCGAAAAAGGCCAGGGACTGGGTGGCTGCGTATGAGGTGGATCGCCAGTTCATGCAGCGATACCTGCTCGATGAGGCGGCCCGCAGGCAGCGGAATCATCTGGACAGCGACGCCAAGGGCTGGTACATGGCCCAGGCCTTCATGCAACTGGCGCCCAATGCGTTCGTGGTGGTCCAACTGGAGGTGGGGCAGGAATCCTTCGAGAAGGTGAAGCCGATCTTCGAGGAGGTCGTCAAAAGCCTTCAGGTGCAGAACCCCAAGGAGCTCGACGAGCTGCGCAAGGACCTGATCAAGAAGGGCGACACGCTCGACAAGACGCTCAACCACCGCCGGCTGCTGGACGCGATGCTGCCCGAAGTGAGCACGCCCATCGTGGATGACGAAGGCCGACCCGCCGGCGTGAGGCCGCTGCGGCTGCAATACCTGCGCGTGCTCGAAAACGGCAAGGACATCGGATGGATGAAAATCGTCAACCGCGCAAGGCGGGATCAGATCGTCGTCGTCGATGTCAAGGAGGAACTCGATGTGAAAACCGGACGCATGAGGAAAGTCCGCGACGCCCAGACCCGCGAGCAAGGCATCAACGGCATCGGCGTCGATGTCTATGCCCGGCTGCACGTGGCCAACCGGGCCGTCGATTCCCACAGCCAGATGTTCCTCGCCGAGGATGGCCAGTACGAATCGTGGTCCATCCGCACCACCGTGCGCGACCGCATCGATGCCGATCCCGACGCCAAGCCCAGACCCGCGCTGAATCCCTCCAAGGCGCCGGCCAAGGCCGCGCCCCCGCACCGGCATCACATCCGAACCTGGCTCGAAACCGGCGTCCAGAACCGCGAACAGATCACCATCATCCGCGAAAGCCCCACCGGCATCGATCGCGTCAACTATCGACGACCCGTCGATGGATACATCACCCAGACGGAACTCTACCTCCTCGCCCCCCTGCTGCCACGCGAACAATTCGAGTGCGGCTTCTACGCCTACTACCCCAACACCGGCACCATCTCCTTCCGCACCCTCCGCGTCGTGGCCGACGGCGGAAAGGCGGGCAACTTCCGCGTCTATTCCAGGCCCTCGCCGGACTCCCCGGAACAGGTCACCGAATACGACCGCGAAGGCAACCTCACCCGCCGCTACCTGGGCGAAGGCCGCGAAGTGACCCCCACCACCCGCGAAGAGCTGGCCAAGGTCTGGAAGGTCGATCTGCCCGCCGAAACCGCCGCCCCCAAACGCCCCGAAGACGACCAGCCCCTGCCGCCGACGGGAGGCATCCGCCGGTGACTTTGCGGACATTTCAGAAGCCGGGGTTTGAGAAGTTGGCTCATGTACCGAATGTGGTGCCAAGCCCGATGGCGAGGCTTGGCGAGCCGTCGGGGTATCGGCGCCGCGCACAGAATACCCCGACGGCTCGGCGGCCCTCGCCATCGGGCTTGGCACCACATTCGGTACATGAGCCAAAAACTTTGCAATCCATGACGCCTGTGGTATGCTTCATCCGCTCGATCTGCGAGCGTCGCGGGTTCGGGTCCACATGAGCGTTCCAATTCAGAGAGGGATTGTGATGAAATTTGCGCGATCTATACGTGTTCTGGCAGGCACGGCGGCTGTCGTATCGATGAATCTGCTGGCATCGAGCCATGTTCATGCCGCGACCTGGTTGGGCAACACCGCTGATTTGCACACGGCGGGCAACTGGAGCCCTGTCGGCGTGCCAGGCAACGGCGATGTCGTCACGTTTGACGGCACCGGCATCAACAACAACCCCACGTTTGCAGCCGCTTTCCAAGGGGCAGGCGCCGGCATCGGGCTGATGACCCTGACCGCCGGTCAGACTTCGCCCTTGACCATCACCAACACCGGAGCCGCCGGCATCGTCTTTCGCCTCGCCGGCACGACCGGCAACTCAGGCATCGTTGTGGATGCCGGCGCCGGGGCGCTCACCTTCGGCGGTTCAGGCAGCGCCATGATCATCAACATGGGCGGCGCCAGCGGCACCTCGACCTTCATCAACAACTCGGTCAACCCCGTCACCTTCGCCTCCAACGCCAATCTCGGACGCGGCGCCAGCACCAATCAGGTCGCGGCCTTCTCCGGCAGCGGCACCTGGGTGCTCGATGGAGCCATCGATCACACCGGTGGGGGCAGCGTCTCCGTCACCAAGAGCGGTACCGGCACGCTGATCTTCAACAACAACAACCAGTACGGCGGCGCCACCACCCTCACCGAGGGCGTCCTGCGCGTCACCCACAACCTCGGCTTCGGCTCCGGCGGGGTCGTCACCAACGGCGGCGTCCTCGAACTGCTCAACAACGGCGCGGGCAACGACGGCGTCATCAACTACGACTCCACCGCCCTCACCACCAACTCCGGCAACACCGCCACCTACTTCGTCGGCAACAACGGCGCCAACACCGGCAACACCATCCAGATGGGCGGCAGCTACAACCTCGGCAACGCCACCATGAACGTCACCGGCGCCAACGATTACCGCCTGGGCATCACCACCATGACCACCGGCGGCGGTAACGCCGGCACCGCCATCATCAACCCCACCACCGCCAACGTCACCATCGGCAGCATCGCCAACGGCACCTTCACCCGCACGCTGCAACTGGGCGGCACCAGCGATGACAACATCGTCACCGGCGTCATCACCAACGGCTCGGGGGTCATGACCATCAACAAAATCGGCACCAGCACCTGGACCTTTGAAGAAGCCAACACCTACACCGGCAACACCACCGTCAGCGGCGGCACCCTTCTGCTCAACAACGCCTCCGGCTCCGGACTGGGTACCGGCAACGCCGTCGTCAACGCCACCGGAACCCTCGGCGGCACCGGCGGATTCACCGGCAACGCCACCATCAACGCCAACGGCGCCCTCGCACCCGGCGGCAACGGCGTCATCGAATCCCTCGCCACCGGCAACCTCACCTTCGCCAACAACGCCATCTACAACTACGACTACCTCGCCGGCTCCGGCGACCTCACCGAGGTCACCGGCAACCTCCTCTTCGGCGCCAACCTCACCCTCAACCTCAACAGCCTCGATGGTTATGTCCACGCGGGCAACTACGTTCTCTTCACCTACACCGGCGCCGACCCGACCCTGCCCAACTTCGACATCAACTTCGTCAACGGCGGGGGAATCGCCTCCGTGTTCGTCAACGCGGACACCAATGAGGTCATCCTCGCCTTGTCCGTCCCCGAACCGGCCACTGCCGCCCTGGGCGTCATCGGCCTGGCATCCCTGATGCTTCGCCGCAGGCGAACCGTGTGATCGGCCTGGACAACAACCTGAAACCATGCAAACTCCGCCGCGATGGCGGAGTTTTTTCATTGCGCGCCGGTGTGAGGCTTTGCAAGTGAGCCGCGACTCAACGAGTCGCGGACGCAAACAGCCTCAAGGGTGGTGATATGCGCCCTGTGCTTTCAGCCTCGAGCACCCTCGCGCTTCCCGTTCGATCCCGACACGA
>CAZYPK010000073.1:1487-24436 GCA_964649195.1 uncultured Phycisphaeraceae bacterium | reverse complement strand
GGAGAGCAGAGGCGCTGATCTGTGCGTTTTTTCGGGATTCGTTGAACTGGTCGGTCACTGTGTGCTGGGCAGATGTGCCTGTCGCTCGGTGAGTTGTGCCCGGCCCTGGCTGCCATAGAGCGGCTGGGGCCGGGCGAGGGCGTTGACTTTGCCTGCCTTCATACTGATGGGTTTTCTTTACCTATTAAGAAAGGCGTTTGGCACGGCGAAACAACAATCTGAAAGAAAATCTTCGCGTTGCCTGATCAGATTGGCTGCTGGTCATCGCGTCTTCATATACCCCAGCGGAATAGGCCGCCTGGACACATGGAGACCCGTTATGGAAACGATCTACTGCCCGACCGTGTTGCCTGCTCTCGACGCCATTCACATCCCGCTGCTTGCCCGCAGCGGAGGTCATTCATCCGGCAATGACAGAGTGCGAATCGCCAGCGCGACTCCCGAGCGCGACAACCAGTTCAATCGCTGGCTGGATGATCGCGGGGCCGTCGCCGTCCTGGATGCAGCGGAGATGCGAGCGATCATCGGCCAGCAAAAGCACATTCTAGCGAATGAAGTGTTTCTGCCCGACCATCTCGACCTGCGCCGGATTCGCCACTTCCTGCGGTCGCGTTATGGCACACGTTGGTGCAACTACGTCGAATCATCTACTGCTCTGACGGATCCAGCTCCGCTGATCAAGGCCGTGCGGGAGGCCGGTTGGCGCTGGTGTGGCGTGGAAGACCGCCATGCTGTCGAACGCACGCCTGTCCTGGCCGCCTGTCAGTTCGCCACGGACTGGGCCATGCCGAGCAGCCACGCCAAACAGGCACGCGAAATGAATCGAACGATGATTCGCACGTCTGTGCAGACGAGTGTCATCGAATGCATTCTGCGATTCCGCAGCATGATGCACGCAGGGCCGCGCACTGTCATCGTCGTGGGCCACGCGGGGGCGTACGCCGCTCCTTTGCGTTCCATTCTTGTCGCAGGCGGGTGTGTCGTCGTCGTTGCAGTATTGCCGCATCTGTCGAAAGAGCTTTATGAGCTGACCGATGACTCGCGGGTAACGCTCATTGACCTGATGTCAGATCTTGGGGGGATGGGCCGGTCCCCGAAAGAGACCGGTTCGACGTGCGTGTCCCCAGTGTCCCCCGTGCGACACCAAGCGAAAAGTTCCGCTCCCGCCACTTCGCACCGTCAGACGAATGACGGCATGTTTACCCGCTTCCTGCGCCGCTTGGCGGAGTTTCTGCCAAGTATCTGCTCGCCCCGTACCGCCATGAACGACCTGGCAGACGGGTACGAACGCATGGCCCAGCGACAGAGCGATCCGGACATGGTCCGCCTCTATCGCGCCGCCGCCGGGCAGATTCGCCCGCGATGACGTGAGTCCTAGGTAGGTCTTCCGGACCTGAGTTTCGAGCAAGCCCCGCCCGGAAGGGCGCGGGCCAAGGGCAAGCAATGAACTTCCACACAGGAGATGACATCTTTTCGCATGAAAGCGAAGTGATTGAAGACGTAGGCGAACGATAATCCCAAATCAGCGTGGATTTCAGTGTGATCCACGAGGGGCTTCGTCCGCGTGACCTTTGGCTCGCGCCCTTCCGTCTAGGGCTTGCGGGTTATGGCATCGCGGTCGCCTGTTCCCGTCGGGGCGATCGGATCAATTGAAAGATCGTCGCCTGTCCCCGCGTTCCATATCTTGATCGTATTGTCCCCACTGCCCGATACGATCCACCCCCCGTCGGGGCTGAAGGCGACGGAGGTGACGGCGTTGCGGTGACCGCGCAGGATCAGCAGGGCCTGGCCTCCGTTTTCCGCGTCCCACACCTTGACCGCTCCATCGTCGCCTCCCGACACGATGCGCCTGCCGTCGGGGCTGAAGGCGACGGACTTGACCGCCCCCTCGTGCCGGCGCAGGGTGAGCAGAGCGTCGCCCTCCTGGTCGGCGTTCCACACCTTGATCGTTCCGTCGCCGCTTCCCGATACGATCCGTTTGCCGTCCGGGCTGACCGCGACGGAGTTGACGGCTCCCTCGTGGCCGCGAAGCGTGAACAGCGGCTCGCCGCCCTGGTCCGCGTTCCATATCTTGATCGTTTTGTCGTCGCTGCCCGACACGATCCGCCGGCTGTCGGCGTTGAAGGCGACGGAACACACCCCGCCCTCATGCCCGCTCAGGGTGTACAGGGGATCGCCGCCTTTCTCCGCGTCCCACACTCGGATCGTCTTGTCATTGCTGCCCGACATGAACCTCTTGCCATCCGGGCTGAACGCGACGGATCGGATATACGCGTTATGTCTGTTATGCCGGAAGATGGGGATCTCGGTACGTTTCTCCATGTCCCAGAGTTTGACCACTCGGTCGTTGTCTCCCGACACGATGCGCTTGCCGTCGGGGCTGAAGGCGACGGCTGTGACGCTGCCCGCAAACTTGTCCACGGTGAGCAGGGGCCGACCGTTCTCCGCGTTCCAGACCCTGAGCGTCTTGTCGTGGCTTCCCGATGCGATCCGTTTGCCATCGGCGCTGATCGCGATGGACAGAACCCAATGACTATGTTCGTGCAAAGTGATCGAATTCGCGCCGCGTTTGCCTGTGTCAAATATCTTGACGCTTCCATCCCAGCTTCCCGAGACGATCCGCTGGCCGTCAGGGCTGAAGGCGACACATGAAAGGGCACGCACATCGCGGCGGAGCGTGAGCAGGGCCTCGCCGGCTTTGTTCGCGTCCCATACCTTGATGATTCCATCGCCATCCCCCGACACGATGTGTTCGCCGCGGGCGCTGATCGCGACGGAGTTCACGCCGTTGGTATGCCCGCGCAGGACGTGCAGGGGTTCACCGCCTTGATGCGCGTCCCAGACTCTGATCGTCTTGTCTCCGCTTGCTGACACGATGCGTCTGCCGTCGGGGCTGAACACGACGGAAGAAACCCACAGGTCATGCCCGCGGAGGGTGAGCAGGGAATCGCCGCCATTCTCGGCATCCCAGACCTTGATGGTTCCATCAATGGCGCCCGATACGATCCGTTTGCCGTCGGGGCTGAGCGCGACCGCGGAAACAACCCAGATCGTGTGTCCGCGCAGGGTCAGCAGGGGCTCGCCACCCTTGTCCGTATTCCAAACCTTGATCGCTCCGTCGGCGCCGCCGGAGACGATCCGCGTGCCGTCGGCGCTGATCGCGACCGAGGAAACCCCACTCTCGTGCCCGCTGAGTGTCAGCAGCGCCTCGCCGCCTTTGGCCGCGTCCCAGACCCGGACGGTTCCGTCTCGCGACATGGGCCGTCCCCTGGCTGCTATCATCGCGATGACCGATCTGCCCGCCGCGATCCTCGACGCTTCGTTGGCATCGGACCCGTACTTGGTCAGGTCATCGGTGAGATGCTCGGCGAGCTTATACGCGCTGCCCGACACGATTCGCCTGCCGTCGGCGCTGATCGCGACGGAACTGATCCTGTCCTTGTGTCCGCTGAGGGTGAACAGGGGATCGCCGCCTCGATCCGCATCCCACACTTTGATGGTGTTGTCCCAACTTCCCGACACGACCCGTTTGCCGTCGGGGCTGAAGGCGACGGCAGTGGCTGTACCCCCGTGCCCCCGCAGCGTTGTGACGAACCCGTGCATGACCGTCCACAGCCGATGCCACTCGTAGTGACGCAGGTTCTCGGGGCAGCCGGCGAGCAGGGTGCCGGCCGTCTCGAAGTTTCCTTGTTCGATCTCGTGATCCGACAGGGCGATGCGATGCACGTAATCCGATCGCCGGGCACGATCGGATTCGGTTTCGGCGATTTTCCTCTGTTTGGCCTCCTCCTCTTTTGCATCATTGGCCCGCTTTTCATTTGACTGAGCGGTCAGTCGCTGCCTGTCCGCTTCGCTCCGCGCCTCGACCGCCTTACCCCACGCCCAGGTCGTGCCGATGATGCCCGCGACCAGCGAGAGTAGCAACAACGAAGCGGCGGCATAAGGCAGCGGCCGGCGGCGCATCGCCAGCCACAGTTTTCGCCGTAGCGGTTCCGCCACAGCTTCCTCGAACGGTTCATTTTCCAGGTAATGACGGATGTCCCTTGCGAAGGCGGCCGCGGAGGTGTAACGATGCTCCTTCTCCAATCGCAACGCGGTGCCGGGCAGGTGCTGGAGCCGGCCGCGCAATGTTCGCGCCAGGCGCTCGGGGCTGGATTCTCCGCGAAGCCGGGCGGCGGTGGCGGCGGCCTCGCCATCCAGAGAACTGAAACGCGTCGAAGGAGCAGGCCTCGGCGTGCCACGCACGCGGGCCACGGCTTCGTCGAAAGCCCGCTGGCGCAACTCTTCCTTGGGCAATGGCAATGTGCCGGCAATTAACTCGTACATCACCACCCCGAGCGCGAAGATGTCGCAGCGTGTGTCCACCGAAAGAGGATTGTGGTCGGTCTGCTCCGGAGCCATGTATTCCAGCGTGCCCATCAGCTTGCCCAGATCAACGGTGAGCGTCATGTCCGTCAAACGGATATTGGGCGTCAGCGCCTTGGCCAGGCCGAAGTCCACGATCTTGGGCCGGGCGACGATCGCCTGCTCGCCTTCCTTGCCGACCTGCAACAGTGCTTCGCGACCCTTGAGTGACTTCGGATCGCGGCGCACTTCGCTGACGAGAATGTTGTCGGGTTTCAGGTCGCGATGAATGATGCCGCGAACGTGGGCATGATGAATTGCTTCGCAGACGGAGGCCACCAGTTCCAGCCGCTGTTCCAGGGAGAGGCTGCGGCGGTCGCAGTAAGCAGTGATCTTCTCTCCCTCGACATACTCCATGGCGATGAACGGTTCGCCGCTGTCGCTGAACCCCGAATCATGGATCCTGGCGATGCACTCGTGGTCAAGGATGGCCAGTGCCTGGGCTTCCGCGTGGAAGCGGCCTTTGCTTTGTTCATCAAGCCTGCCACTGTTGAGCACCTTGATCGCGACGGTCATATTCGGTTCGCGGCGCTCCGCCAGCCAGACCGTGCCGAACCCGCCGCCACCGAGGGCCTTTCGCAAGGTGTACGGACCGATGCGGTCACCTTTATGAAAGACATGAGAACCGATCATCGCTTCATGATGATGGTCTGATGGTTCCGGTGTGATTGACTGTGTACGTGTCTGAGTCGCGTGATAAGCCAGCCTGGCAAGCACTCCTTCGCGCACCACCGGATCATCACACGCTTTCTGAATATAGGCATCGCGCTGCGCGGCAGGACGGAGCACTGCCTCATCGAAAAGCTCATCAACTTTCTGCTGCTGTTCCCGGGTCATGATGTTGTTGAGTCAATTCGTTGCAAAAGCGTGGCGGTGCCGCGGTCGATAAGGCGGCGAACGGTGATGCCAGCCACGCCCAGAATCTCTGCGATCTCATCATACGTCAGAGAATCGACAATCTTGAGATGGAGAGCCTGTGCCTGGGGCTGCGTGGTCTCATCCTTTGAGAGATTGTCGAGTTCCTGCATGAGCCGCGCTGCCAGTTCGTCGTTGGAAAGGTCCAGCACGTGATCGCCGGGTTGCGGCCGGTTCGCTCCGTCTGCATCGTTCATGGAAAGACGACGCTTCACCTTGCTGAGACGTTTGCGAAGGTAGTCACCCAGAACACGTGTGACCTGAAGCATGACATTGGCAAAGTACTGATTGCTGTTGCCCCCAAGTTTCCGCTGATCGTGCAGACGCAGGACGACATCGTTGGCCAGATCCGTCGGGCCGGAAGTCAAGTGATCCAGTTGCGGCCCCAGTTTGCGGTGCATGGCACCGGCGACCCGGGATTTGATACCTGCATAGGTTCGCTCCAGCAAGGCGCGGAATGCAGCAGGCTCGTCGGCGCGGGCCAGCAGGTCGGTCACTGGTTGGTCGTGCGGATCTGCCATCAGGAAAGGATGCTCCGGTCAGTGAAATGAGTGTAATTGAAGCCGGTCGTTATGCGAAACAGGTGCAGGTTGCCGCGTGGGTCAGCAGGCATCGGGATGCTTGCGAGGGGTCAGGTGGGGTGAGTGCGCAGAAGGTAATCCGGATTTTACGATGTGGCCCGGTGGAACGGACAACCGCCTTGTCCCGTGCGGATTTGCCTGGCGCTGGGTGAACGGTGCCAAGCCCTGGCTGCCTTCGAGGCGGCTGAGGCCGGACAAAGGCGAATGGCTTGACTCATTTCCAACAGGACGGATTTCATTACCTACTGGACGAGTGACATCCAGTGTCAACGCACGCGCACAAGATGGGTGCGTGATTTGTCCCATCCGCTCATGGTGCATTCATTCCCATCTTTGCTGAATTCAATCGTGACTTCCCGGTTGTCCATTGGAATATTCCCTAGAATATTCGCTTTGACGGTGGTAGGACCTTCTACACGCCACCGGCCCTTGCCGGCAATCCAGCTTCGCGTCACCGTCATGTCGTCCTTGAAGGTAAGAGTCGTCGGTTCCTTGGCTTGAGTGAATTTCCACGTTGTTCCCGAGAGTGCCTTACTCAACCGATCAATTGCGGGAGCGCTTCCAGCGGCCCCGCCAGCCGCCGGCGTCGTGGTCCCGCTGCCGATCGTCACGTTGTCCCACGATGTCCACGCGTTCGTTGCCTCCCCTTTGCAATCCACAAAGAGTTGCAGAGTGCGAACACCCTTGATGCTGACGGTGAATTCCTGAGATGACGGTTGTTTAACTTTAGTCAGTGGCTGTGATCTCCAAAGTTCCTTGCCATCGCCGACAATCCTGAACACCAATGTGCCTTGAGTCGGCCCCTTATTGCTCAGGACGGCTGAGCCGGCAAGTGAATTCCAACTCCCACCCAGGTCGTATTCGATGATGGAGGACCGATCATGAAAGGGATGCGCCCAGATCTTGTTGGGGCTTACATGAGGCTCCGGCTTGAGCCAGATCGTATGCTTGACTGGCTTCAACGTGGTCAACGGTTGCTTCGTGTTTGTCTGAAAGTCGATGGTCTTGACGGCAAGTTCCACGCGCTTGCGTAGCAGGTCATCCGTTAAATGCAACTCCAAGAATCGGTCGTAGTATCGTTTTGCCCGCGATGACATTCGCTTACCGGCGTCATTCCCGGCCTTCTTGACCAAGTCTATGTACCAGTCGCCAAGAATCAGCGCTTGTGTTGCGTCGATATCAGAGACACTCTTGGCTGCGAGTGGGACATGGCTCTTCCATCCGTCGACCGAAACCATCTGCGAATATGCAATGGCCGCAGAAGGATTGTCCTCCTCAATAACCAGCAGCCTCAGTAATTCCGTAATGGATGCTTCATCATTGGCATTGCGCAGAATCCGCTCCCTCAGCTGCATGATGCGAGCTGAACGTTGCTGTTCTGTACGGAGAGTGACAATCTCGTTTCTGATCTCATCAAGTCGCGATGATCGAATGATCCCGGCGGTTCGCAGGGCGGCTTCGTAGGACGACGCAGACTTATCCAGATCATTGGAGGACCTTGCCTCTTGCGCCATGCTTACCTGTGCGTCGATCAACCGTTCGCCAGCCTTCCTTTTCTGATCGCCTGACGATTCATTGAATTGCCGCAGCCGAATGTCAACCAGTCGTTCCAATGTCTGCAAACTGCTCGACGGTACGTGCTTGTACAACAGTTCAAGCGCTTCATCCGCAATGCTGTATCCAGCCGGGTTCGAGGAAGACAGACTGGCGGCTCGGTCGTATAGCACAGTCACAAGGGCGGCATCACCGCTCGAATCCCCGGCGACTTTAATCAACTCTTTTGCCAATTCAATATCGTCGTTGGGCGTGAGCGTAGCAACGGCTGCGCGGAGTCTGGAACCGTAGACGGACTCGAATAGCTTCAACGCTTTGGCTTCATTGCCGCTTGACTCAGAAGGATCGGCAAGAAGAGAAGAATGTGTAATGGCAACGGCGATCAATCCGGCAAGGCTCAGACAGTAGCGAGGAATATTTGAAATCATCGCGATGCCTCCCGATGTGTTTGTGTTTCCGTATCGCACCCCGACTTTGGAACGAGAAAGTCCAATCCCAACAACCGATCCTAGCGTGATCGCATTTCGATGTCAAGACCTTGCCGCCATGACCATCTTGGCCAATGGCCAAGACCCTATTCAGTTCGCCTAATCGTCAACTCATCGCGGCGGTCGTTGATGCCCGCAAGCAAGCGGACTTGACGCAGCGTGAACTCGCGGAGCGATTGGGTAAGCCGCAGAACTATGTGGGCAGGGTCGAGACCGAGCAACGACGGCTGGACTTCATCGAGCTGCTGGCCTGGCTCAAAGCGTGTGACGTCGATGCAGAAGAAGCGGTGTTGGGGCTGACCAGGAAGATTGGCGGCGGCTTGCCGAAGAAAAAGAGGCGGCCAGCCTAAAACGCAGTGCAAGTGACCTCACTGCCCGCGGGCCAATTTTCGTTGTTCAGTGATCCGCAGCAGATGACTCGCGAAAACAATCATCTCCATCGCCTCATGAGGATCAGTCAGGTGAACATCCTGATGAGCTGTCGGATTCCTGAAGTAACCTGCTGATCCAGCGAACAGATGTGACAAGGCTTCCCGTTCAGCCACGGGTGCGTTTGCATCGCGTAACGGTCCGGTGTTGGCGTGGAAAGCCTGTCGCATCAGATCGACACCCACCGATTCCTTTGCAAATCCTCCGGCATCTCGAACCGCAATTTCAACGGCCTTGAACGCGGAGAACACAGCGGTATCCAGATCACCACGAATGAACGCTGGCCAAGCCGAAGCACACAAGTCGTAATGGAGAAATCCCTTTGGAAGCAGGCGGGCGTTCAACAAACCTTGAAGATCCGTCTTGGAATCGACAGTGTATCCAAGCCGAGTGACGAAATACGCATTGAATTCAATATCAAGCTGCGCGATCAACTCACGGGTTTCCAACCAGTTCAATGCCTCCAGGACCGCGAGGCGCGCCGGGTAGTAGTTCGGATCTTCTGCTGGTCCGGGGACGTTGCTCAATAGTGCCGACTGCCTCACACGATTCACGTTCGGCGTCTTTGTGCGCGGTTCAACCCCGATGCCTTTTAAAATTTGAAGCATCAGCAGCGCGAGAGATTCCAAGTCCATTTCCGCGATAGTCAGAGGGTTGTCCGGTAGCGAAGGACCTGCCATGTCCACCTCTCTTAAAAGTCCGCGCATGATAATGGAATGCGGCTTGGCAGATGATTGTGATCCAACTCCGTGCACGCCTTCATGGTGATACCTGTCAAGTCAGCCATTGGTTTGCGAAACTCCGCCAACGGTCAAACTCGCCGGCCAGCGCCGCGTCGATGGTGTCAGGCCGGTAGCGATCACGGGACTCTGGATTGTCGACCACCGTAAGCCGGACATGGGCATTGCGGGCAATGTCCGGGCAACACCCACGTGGCGGACATTCGGGTGAATTGTCCGTCCTTGCGGCAGATGTTGACTTACATGACGCTCAAACCTCTTTTTGAGAGCAGTGGACATCGTGTCCCGGGCCACCCCGTTGATCTGCAAATGTGAAAAACTGCAAACTTGCAAATATGCACATTTACAACTCTCAATGCGTTGGCCGATGGGGCGTGATAATGGCCAGGCAGGGGCGAAATGAAAACTGCCCCACGGTGCTGGCCGCAGGGCAGTCAATGAAGCTCAATCCACGAACATCGGCAAATCTGCAAATTTGCAGATCTGCAATACCGCGTTGCCTTTGATGATTCAGGCCGCCCGCTTCTTCGCCTTCAGCTCTCGCATCCGGCGGTACAGCGAATCGGGCGACTTTCCGGTGATGCTCGACCACTGCTTTTCACGCTCGGCCCTCTGCTTGCGATCGGGGAACCGATCCAGAAGGTCCGAGGCGATTTTCAGCTCGTGGTCTTTCGTATCCTGACGTGTAACCGCCAACACAGGCTCGTCATCAACATGTTCGTCCAGCATCGAATGAACTCGGTCCTCCCATGTCTGGCAGGTCTTGTGATCCCTGCTGAACCGGAACGATGACAGAGCCCTGTCCAGTGTGCGAAGGTCGAACCGTTTCCCAGACTTTGCAACCAGGTCGAGAACCTTGAAGCATTCGCGGGCAGTCAGCCCGTCTTTGCCTCGAAGACATCTCACCCGGGTCATTGCAAGAATCTCGCCGTCAGAGGGATCGTAATGAAAAGGGAACAGACGGCTGGTTATCGCCTTCGCAATCTCGTCGTTATCCCGCATCTTCCGATTTGAAATCACAATGCCGCCGCCTTTGAACTTAAACTCTTCACGGCCATTGGCCGTGGTGTAAGTCACGAGCCGGGGTTTGCCGAGATCGCCGCCACATGCTGCAAGCAGAACCTGACGCGCTTCCGGCTTGACGAGGAATGAGTGAACATCATCAAGGAGGAAAATGCTACTCGGATTCTCCTTCAGCAAATCAAACAGGCCTCGGGGTGTCATCTGCGAATTGCAGGGGATCCAGCTGCGCTTCAGCTGGTTCAGGATGCTGGTGACCGTGTAGGTCTTACCGGTGCCCGGCCTTCCGTGGATGAACAGCCCGTTGGAGTATCCCAAGGCGGTGCTCTTGACATGGTCGCACAGGAGTCCCAGTTTCTGACTGAGGCTCCCGAGATAACCGCGATCTTCAGAGGGAAGCTGGCGGTGATTCAAATCCTTTGGGGATATGCCTAAAACGATAGAAACCAAACGAATGAGTGGTGTCACTCACATTCCTTTCTGACCGGGGGAGCCCGGCCTGATAGGGGCCGACTAGGACAGTCGGCAACTCCGCACCTCAAGTGCGTATCCAAGTGGTCGATGGGGAACCGCGGCAAGAGTGCAGCGGGCCATCGCCACAGGATGTTTCGACAACGCGATATTGACTTGCCAAAGATCGGGGAAGTTAGCCACTAATTAAGGTGACAAAAGCGTCACCAGTTGTCAACGAAAACCTGAGCGACGGATGCGCCGTGTGATGCTAGGCAAGTCAGCCGGCAAGCAGCTTGCGAAGTTCAGCCATTTGATTCGTCAGCGAACCCGCTCCTGAAAGTTCGCGGCGCAGTTGGCGCACGGAGGGACCGGGCACGCACTGACGTTTCAATCCATTGAGCGCCACCTTCGCTTTGCCGGCGGCAGTCTTCGGCCCGGTGCTGTGTTCCCACAGTCGGCTCTTCAGTGCCGTCTCGCGTAGCTTCTGCCGGCCAGCCTCCGTCAGGCCCTTACGCTTGGCATGGTTCAGCTTGCCGGCTGCGACGCGAGCTGGGTTCTTCCTGGGCGAATCGGTCTTCATGGTTGCTCCTGCTGAAAAGTTTGCTGTCTTCGCATTTCATTGAGACCCTCCCTTCATTAGTGCCATCACCGCCCTCGCGGTTGTAGACGACCTCCTGGCGATCGGCAACGTTCTGCTGGCCAATGTGTGACACTTGATGCACGATCGTCGTTCGCCTCGGCTCGTCGCTGGCGCGATATGTTTTTAGGGCAAGCGCGAGCCGGCGCACTTCGCTGATCAAGCGGCAGGCAGTGCTGCCGTAAGCCGCAGCCGCAAGTGGATTGTCCGCGTTGTTGGCCTTGCCCAGCAGCTGGCCGACCACGAGATCAGCCTGGGCGAGTTGCCGAACGATGACCTCCTCAACGGGATCATTGCAGCCGCCGGCGCGCTGGGCGAAGTCGTAGACGTAAGCGCCCACCGTTTGCGTGCTGACATGTTTTTCGAGGTGGGCAGCGCTGGCGGTGATCCCAGGGATGATTGCCTTGCGCATGGTCATGACGCGGCGCTCATACAACGGATCATTTTCTTCATGATTGGACTTTGGCGCTTCAGTCGTGGGCTTTCGGGGCTGATCGGGCATCGTGCCTCCTTTGCGGTTCGTTGTTCGAGCAAACATGCGTTCCCTCATTGCATCGTAGGGTCGTTGATTCCAGCCAGCGGTGTCTCGTCGCTCGACAGGCAATCACTTTGCGTCGGTTTCAGGCAAGCTTGCTTCTGGTGCATCGCCATCACGCTTGCGATTTTGAATCGCAGCTCGGGCGATTTGATCTTTGCTACGGCCATCATCAGTTCGATCCAAGACTCCGGAGGCAACTGGTGATTCATGTGCTCGATGACATCCAGAAGGCGAACGCGATGGCGGATGCTGCGCTTTGCGTCGAGAGCTTCGTGCACGATTCTCGGCAGGTGAATGGGATTGAGCTTGACAAGCACCTCGCATGCCCGGCTGATGAGAACCGGATCCTCCGTGCCGAGCCAGTCGACGAGTGTGAGAAACGTGATGCTCTGAGTTTGCGTTTCATTCATGGCGATTGCTCCTGTGATTGTTGTTCCTGGGATAAGTATGAACGTCATGCTTTGACACTTGTGGCATTGAATCTGGTTTTTGAAAGCACTTGGACAGCATGTCCCGTTCCGAACGGCCTCAAATGAAGATGTCGCAGTCGATCTCCATTACGCGCTTTGACGTGGCCGCGTTGTCACCGCTCACCTGATGCCTGGCAGCGCGACGGACCACGTACGATTCGGCAGTCTCCTCGATTCGGCAGATGTCGCCCCGAAGTGATGCGATGCGGTCCAGGGTGCGGATGGTGTGATTTTCCTTGACTGTGCATCGCACAGTGAGGAGGTTCGCATCATTGGGCCTGCCCATAACAAACGTGGCATTCAGGCGACTGTCAAACCTCGTGCTGTCGCTGGTCTGTTCGCTCCGCGCACGAAGCCCGTGCAAAGCAATCTGATTCGCTTCGCCGCTGAGCTGATGGATCAGCCAGACGGGGCAGCCATTGGGACGAGCAATACGTAAGCATGCTTCCTGGCCGACGGAACCGACGAACCGTTCGGCTTCAACGGATGACATGTTGTTGATGGTGGCGATGGCTCCGATGTAGTCCACGATGACGAGGCCCACGTTGGCATCTCTTGACGTCTGAAGTTGTTTCAGGTGATCGGCGATACCGATGATGCCGCTATCCAGTTGCCCTCGAAGGTCCCCATCGGCATCGACATAATTGACGAATACAAGCCGACTCAGGAACGATATCTGGTGCGGTTTGACTTCATACTCACGCAGCACCGCGGGTTGGTGGCAATTCTTGAATGTGCTGGTGGGTATCCCTGTGGCACAGGCCAGGGCAAGCGCCTGTAATTCAACCCTGGTCTGCTCATAGCTGAACATCACGACGAAGGATCCGGCGGCCTTGCCCTCGTCCAGTTCCATACGACGGGCCGCTTCGACCGCCAGCATGACACCCGTGGTCGTCTTGCAGGATCCAAATGGACCGAGCAGACCATAAACGCCGTCCTGTATCTGGCCACCGCCGAGCATCTTGTCGATGAACGGAACGCCCGTTGGCACCAAGGGCGACTTCGAGGGTACGCAGTACTGGATAGATGAGTCGAAATCGTCATCATTCATCGTTCATCCTCCTGATCGGCGTCGTCGATGGTCATGAGCAAGTCAATATCAAGCCGGTAGCCGTTGCGGCAGCCATCGCCATCGAAGCCGCCGCGTTGAACCTGGAGCACGCCCTGAGTCCTCAGTTTCTCGATGGCTGCCTGTACGGTTCTGGCCGAAGCATCAACTGCTGCGGCCAGTTGAGGCACAGTCATGACGACCCACGGCACGCCGCCGTGAAGCTGCATGTGTTGTTGGTTGTCAGACGTGGGCCGGCCAAGCAAGTGCGCGGCGAAGTAGTGCACCAGCCGGGCGGCGGTAGTGTGCCTCATGCTTTTGCGAACAACGGCGGTGATGGCGGCAATGTCACGCTCTGCCGTCGCGGTGGGACCGGTGCCAAGGCCGCGGTCCCCGGCAACGATGGCTTTCAGGACGTGCTCGTACCTTTCCAGACGAACATGACCGCTGCCGGTCGTGATGATTGTTGGCAAGGGCGTGTTGAACTGGCCACTGTGCAGAATCATCCCGCCCGGTACATGGTCGAACGGAAAGAGCATGCCGACGGGGCGAAGATCATGACTGGCGCGATGCGCGATCTGGATCTGGCGAAAGGCCTTACCGATCGCCGATTTCTGGAAGCGGACGATGAGTTTGCCAACCTGGTCAGGGACGGTGCCGCCGCCGGCGATCTTGACGGTGCCGTTGGGCTGGACCGTCGTCGTCGAGCTGGAAAAGTTCCCGCGGTACAGACGGATTGGGAGCGAAACGACCTCGTGCATGGCGTCAAGCGTCATCCGGCCGGACTCGCCCAGGTCCTTCTGGGCGTTAAAGACACTGAAAAATTCGTCTGGCTTCTGCTTCTTCGCGAGCTTGGGGCGTTTGTACAGCCGGTGCAATTTGCGCAAGGTGTAATCGACAAGCCGATGTTCAGCGTGCACCTCGGGGTCGTAGTAGAACGGGTCGATATTCTCGGGAATCCGCACGGTAGTCCTCGCATTAGGCGGGGCCATCGTGAACGTCGCAGACATCGCGGATGGCATCGCGGATGGCATCGCTGATATGTCATTTCACTTCGACGTCTTGTAATTGCCTGATCTTCCAGCGACCGAACAGAAAAGAATTACGCAGAGTCGCGTTTTGGCGACTCTGCATGATCTTTTCCCTATCAGAGATATATGTAACTCTATGTATTAGGAGTTCCTGTATTTGCACCTTGCGGTTCCTCATCATGCACCTTGCAATTCCTATTGGCACACTTTTCAATGCGCAGTTTCTGCACCAATCAAACATCACGAAGTAGATTTCGATTCATCTCGGCGATGGTGTTCAGTCGTGCGGTTTGCGCTCATCACGGCGAGGCCGGCGCAGAATTCGACATTCACGACAACAAGGCTGCGCCCGGGCATTTCAATCAGGCCCCGTTCGCGAAGCACCGCCTTGGCGCGCTTGATCTGGTCGAGGGAGAGCATGAGCCGCTCGCGAAGCTCCTCGTTGGTCACACGAAACGCATCGTCGTGGCTGATGCCGGCATCACGCTGGCGACGGGCCAGGTGGTAAAGTCGGCTCATCACCAGAGCGGCATTGATGTCGCCGTCAGTGCCCAGCATGCTCCACAGGGACAGCCACATCGCCGGCGGGTTTCCGCTCACCCTGCTGAGCTTCTCCACCATTTCGAGCGATCGAGGACCAAGCCAGATGTGCGAAACAACCAGCCCGCGCAGCCTGCCCTTGCCGCGGTATCGCATGGCGTGTGAACCGATCCAGCAATTGGCACGCAGCGCGGCCATACATGGTTCGACCCGCTTCCGCGTCGCACCGATCTGCCCGGCAAGTTCGGCGGCGGTAGTGCCAATCCAAGGATGATCGAGTCCGCGATCGTAGTCAGGCTCATGTGCACGCGGCTTGCCGTTCCGCCCGACACCCAGCAGCCAGAACAGCAACTGTGAGAGCACGGCCGCGGCCATGTGACCGCCGGTGGTCTTCGCGACGACGGTATTGGTGCCCGTGTCGGGGACAATATCCAGAACCCGCGCCGCCACCGCCACCGTCCAGTAGGGAATGCGCACGCGGCGGGGTTTCAGCTTCGGTGGTTTCTGGCCTGTTTGAACCAACCGGCTGCGTTGGTGGCGGAATTTTTCAAGAGCGCATCGAGCCTGATGGCGCAGGCTGGCGATAGGCTCATCACCAGAAGTTTTGGATGAGGAGGGATTCACTTGGCCCCCTTCGTGCGACCGGGCGTGCTCTCGCGGACGGTGATGACGTCCCGCTCGAACGTGGGCAGATTGGCGAGAAGGTGATCCGTCGCCTCTTCGCCAAGCACACTGGTGATGGCGTCGTATGATTTGCTTTTCACATTTCGCTTGTAGTGTTTCAGCTCCATTAGCCCAGACTCGACACCGTATCCGGCCTCAAGGCTGCGCAGGATCCGGCTCCGCAACTCAGACTTGTCGAAATTCAGATTGGTGATCCTCCGGCTGATCGCGACATACTCCTCCAGTATTTCCTGAGTGATATCGCCGGCTTCATATGATCCGTCGGCCAATTGCCCCGGCATCAACTCGCTGCTGTTGCGCAGCAGGTTCACGTCGTTCTGTTTCTCCCACCCGGCGGGAAACAGGAGGTTCTGGTCACCGTCAGGCTCATCGAGGAATTCATCGACGGCTTTGACCGGGGCGGGCTCGTCAGGGAACTCATCATCCGCGAACTCGTCGATATCCGTGTCAACCTCGACTGCGTTCCGGCGCGGGCTGCGGCAGGCAGGCCTGGGTTCCGCTTCGGCAAATTCATCATCGTCGTCAATGTTCATGATCGTTTCCCTGTTTATTGGAGTGTGTGGAGTTCGGTCACGTTCAAGAGCCCGTCATCATGCCTGTCACGATTGCCTCTTTTGAATGTGACAGGGTGTCCAGCTCCTACTTCATGCCCTTCGCCAATTCGCGAAGCGGGTCGGCGTTCGGATCAATCGAACGCAGTTGCGTCAGGAGCCGCTCCAGCATCCGCAGGCCCGGCTCCAGGTGAGAGATGTATTCGCGCCACGATGCGTGGGTGATGCTTTCAATGAGATCCCCGAAGTGCTCCTGAGCCTCGCTTAGTGCCTTGGCGAGCTTCTCCAAATCCGACTTGAGCGATTTCTTCATGCACGGCTCAGGCAGGTAGCTCTTGACTAGCGCCTTCGCTTCAGCGAGATCGTGGATAGTCTCGATGCGAGCCGCGATCTCTTCCTGCTGCTCCTGCGGCAGCGTCTCGATACGCTCGGCCAGAGAGAGGCAGGCGAGTCTGCCGTCGCGCACCGCGATCTGGATGGCCATCGGCGTATTCAACACGCGGACATATCGCATCGCGTTCCGCCCGCTGATCCCAAGCTGCTCAGCGATCTGGTCGCGCACAGCGCGCCAGTCGTCTGCGTTGAAATATTTCCGCCGCCGGTCTGTCATCGCTTCCCGCATCGCCACGATCACGATCGCCTGTTGCATCGGCGAAAGCTGCCGGCGCTCGAAATTCAGGCGGAGAAAAAGACGGTGGATTTCCTCGGCGCTCGATTCAGCCAGATCCCAACGAATGATTGCGAGAATCGTCTGCCAGCCCAGTTCCCCGGCAGCCGCAGCGCGCTGATGACCATCAAGGATCGTATTGGCAGGAAGGCCGGCGGCGTTGCCGAGGGGGAGAACATGAATCGGATCACGCTGGCCGTTGCTCTCCATGCTCTGGAGAAGCATCTGCATCGCCGTGCCTGACAGATCACCGTAGATGGCGGTCTGCGCTGGATACATCGCGAGCGAGGTGACGGCGAGGTCGGCGACGACTGGCTCGCGGAGGCGATCCACTCGGCTAGGCGATTTGGCGGAAATGGTGTTGGCAAAGGAGCGTCGGGGCATCACAGCTCCTCCCGTCGTGACTTCGAGTGTCTCGAATCCAGTACCTTGCCCGCAGCATCGGCGCGGTCGACGATGTCTGACTTCTCGATGGGATCGCCGTCATTGAGCGCGGCGAGAAAGATGTGGAGATCGCGCTGAAGCACAAAGCGGCGTCCGCCGATCTTGACAGCTTTGAGCTTCGTTCCGCGCACACCAGAAAGGATCCATCGCCAGATCGTGGCGATATGAACGCTGAGCAGCTTCGCCACTGCGTTAAGGGAATATCGCTGCTCATTCAGAATTGTCATGACTCACCTCGTTGTATGAGGACGACATGTGTCGCCATCAGTTGCGAGGTGGTGTTATCGAGTACGAGCGCTTAACCACGTTCCATGTTGGTTCCACGTTGCGCTTAATTTGCATTTCTGAAGTGATCGCGAATCTGATCTCGTCGAAACTCCCATGCGAGATTGGGACCTTCGTCGACAGCCGGCATCGGATCGAAGTTGGAAGGTAAACTAAGTGCTTCTTTAACGGCTTTGCGGGCTTTGCTGAGATGGGTATGAACAGTTTTCCTGGTAATTTTCTGCTCTGACCACACCTTGGCGGTTAGCCTTTCGAGTGTCATGGGGCCATTGGACTCCACGAGTGCACGAAGGCATCTTAATGGCTTACCCGACAAGCTCCCTTCGCACCCCAAAAACTCGAAACCCCCGGGAATGAATGCCCAGTCGTCTGCTTCTCTGGCCAGTTGCTTCACCTGCTTCTTTCTACCGACCATTGAGGCGACCTCTTCATCAGCGATCACGCGAGCAAACTCATTCGATTCCGCCCGGAACTGATCCGCCGTGCTTGCGGGCGAAAGGAGTACCAACGACGGGATGAGATGGGTGACCGCATTGGCCCACATTCTCCATGTGCTTGGATCTTCAGGGAAGGTTGATCGTTCTCCACGCTTCTTCGCAGTTTGATCGGCATTCGCGAGCGCAGTTTGAGCAGGCAATCCGAAAACGGGTGCATCAGCAGCGCTGCAAACCGATCGTGCAAACACGAGACCTGCTTCAAGTGCGGACGCACCCCTCGCTTTCTGAAACCGAACATCAACTGACCTCTTTGGCCAGCTCGCCAGCATTCCGGTGATATTTTCGACGGAGTCAACTGCTGCAAGACGCACGACCAGCTTGGCGTAAGCGTTGATCATGCGATGGACGCTATTAGGTTCCATACTCTCAATGACCAATTGAACCGCGGCGTTCCAAGCTCCGACGACTTCGTTGCGTAACGTCTCATGTGGCCAGTCTGCACCTGCTGCAAGGTGTGTATCATCGCGGGCTTTGGCGAGATACTCATGCCACGAACTCAATGGTGCTTGTGCCATCGCCGAATACCTCCGTCCAAGTAGATTAGCCATTCTCCGCTATCCCGCCTTCTGCGCCAGTTCCTTCGCCAGTTTCAGGTTGGTCTCGGCGTAAAGTTCAGTCGCGTCAATCTTCGCGTGACCGAGCACAACCTGGGCGGCCTCAACGCCATGATCGCGGCGGACGGCGGTCCCGCCAGCGTGACGCAGCTGATGATTGAACCAGTGCGGGATGATGACGCCGGCCGCCGCAGCTTTCACCAGTCCGTACTGTACCGCACGATAATACGATTCGGTTGTGTAGCGATCACCGACCACTCGATGATTCTTGCGTCGCTTCCGAGCTTCGCGCTCACGCTTCAACCGCTTGACTTCGCAGGGAAAAATTTTTGACGTGCGCGGTGACTTGAGCTTGCGTTGTTCATTGACCCAGGCCAGATTCTCCCGCGGAGAGAACAGGAATACGTCGGCGGGCCTGTTGAAATATTTCTGGAGGATGCTCTGAGCTTTGGGACCCAAGGGGATGTTCCGCTTCTTCTTCCGATGCTTGGTCTTGTGGGTGTATGGGGTGTAAACCCAGACATCGTCGGTCTTATCAATGTCACACTGTCGCATGATGACGATTTCACCGGACCTGGCACTTGTGAGCCTCTGAATCTGCACCATATCGCTGACGATAGGGGACAAGAAGGCCAGCGTAAGTTCGACGTGCTCGTCCGGGACTGCTTCCACAGGCGCGGTCTCCCTCGCTGCGGTGCGACCTTCGCGCAGCCCATCCACCATAGTCAGCGCCGCGTGCACGGAAGCGGGCACCAGTTCCTCGCTCGCCAGCCATTTGAACATCCTGCGGATCCTGTTGACCCTCGCGTTGATCTGCTTCCGACAGATATCCTCGTGCTCGATCATGTACCGTTGGACCGCCTTGAGCGCCTTGGGGCCGAACTCGCTTGCTCTGGTGTGGGAGAACAGCGTTCGCAGCGACCGCATGGCGTTGTCTATGTTGTCCACTTCCTTGGTCGGTTGACCATCCTTCACGTAGTACTGCTCGGCGTGCTGGATGTACTTGAGGATCACCTCATTGATCGAGAGATCAGGGAAACTGCCCGGTGGGGTGACAGGTTCGGCTCTCGGGTTCAGAAACTGCTCAGCGATGAGCGAGGCATATCGCTCCTTGCTTTCGGCTGATCCGTGCAGGCCAAGGTAGTGATGTTTGCCGTTGATAATGACCCGGGCCTGGCCGGTGGTCTTGTGAAGGGTGTAACGGGGGACTTGCTTCTTGCGGGGCATGGCGTGGCTCCTCAAGCCCCGTGATGAAAAGTGGTAGTACTACCACTTTTCCAGGGCTTCAAGGCCACGCCGCCCAACACAGGCGGGTACGCGGAAGTCGCGTTTGGCCGGGCATTTAAATTCCAAAGCGGGCGACGGGATTTGAACCCGCAACATTCAGCTTGGAAGGCTGACACTCTACCGTTGAGTTACGCCCGCAAAATTCGATTTTTATGTCGTAAGCAACTGCCAGTTATACTATAGAAAGTATTTCACTTCATCCCGTTCTATCCCTCCCTGCCCCTTGATGTCCCGTAATTTTGCGGCATTGTGCCGCAATATACGGGATGTTCAATGACTGGGAATCCCGAGCACAGGAGGCCGCCATGGCTTGACCCCGAAAGTTCCCAGGCTCCGTGAAAAGGCCGGCTACTTTGTCACCGACGTGCGCCGCCCCGGCAGTATCCGGACCACCGTCCACTTTGGCCCCGTGGCGGACAACGCCGGCGACGCAGCCCGGGTGTACGAGCTGTTCGGGCGATGGCTCAAGCTGTTTGAATCGAATCCGCATAAGTGCCTGTCGTACGGGTCGCCGTTCGAGGCGGTCGGGAAGATGTCACTGGCCAGCGACATCGAAACCATCGGCGACCTGATCGAATCCTATCTTATCTTCGCGGAGACTGCATTCAAGCTGACGCGCCGCGGAAACATCAACCCCCACCACCAGCGGCTGGCCCGCGCCATCGACTTCATGGCACCCTATCGGGGGTGGCCGGTCAACAGCTAGGGCCAGGTTCCTTCTCGCCCTGTTCAAGACGCTTGTCGATCAGGTTCTCGGTGACGCAGAAGAGGAAGAAGACGATGTGCAGCGCCGGCTGGATCACCGGCACGAAGATTCGTTGGCCGCATGGGCTGCTACGCCTGAGAAACTCATGTTGCTGTCGAGATACGTCGGCCGGCTTGAGGCTGCGATCGCGAAAAAGCTGGCCCGGTTCCGGCGATAAGAGGCCGGGTTCGTTTGGCTCTGCTGTTTGCGCGATTCGCTGATAGTCCATCAATTCGATTCGATGGCGTAAGTGATCTTGACTGTCGAACCCGACGAGTCCTTTTCGCGCCGCAGTCATCGAGGCGCCGCATGCGATCCGCGAGAATCGCTTTGGTCCATCCGGCGAGGGGCTGGTGCGGAAACAGTCGCTTCTGGAACGGCTCAGTCGTGTTGAGCTTGATCGCTTCTGTCGAATTAGAGCGATCCTACCGCCGTGAAAGACTCGCCAGCGCCTCATCAAACCCCTTCATCGGATCCAGCTCGCACGCGCAGCACCACATCACGAACTCGGCGACGTTGACCCGCCGCCGCGCCATCTCGCAGTTCCAGACCCAGCTCTGCGGCCTGTTCAATCGTCCGCCCAGCGCCCGTTGCGTCAGGCCGGCGTCGATGCGCGCCTTTCGCAGCGCCTGGGCGATGCGGCGGGCGGCGGGCGGCTTGCGTCCGCTCTTTGTCCGGGGGCGTCCGGTGGGCATCGGCTCTCTCAAGAGAGCCTAACCGACCTCGTTTCAGTGTCAATTGAAATGTCGAAGATCAGGTCCGGCCGATCCGTTTCAGGAACCGCCCGAAAGCCGACCGCGGCTCCACCCCGCAGGCCCGGGTCCAGATCACGAACTCGGCCACATCGACTCGTCGAAGCCCGGTTTCACAGTTGAATACGTAACTCTGAGGCTTTTTGAGCTTGGCCCCCAGTTGCCGCTGGGTGAAGCCCGCCTCTTCCCGCAATTCCTTGAGGAATCCGGGCAAGGAGGAGTAGCCGGGGGCGTGCTGAGCTTTGGTACCCATGAACGCAGTTTAGTGTCGATGACTATTGACACGAGATGAGGTTCGTGAAACAATGGTTGCCGAGCATGGGGAAATTCGAGGGGGTGGCGATTCTGCGAAGGACCGACATATGCAAACAGGTCGGGCCGCCACTTCTTGTCAACGAAGAATCGAAGTGTTTCTCAAAAATATCCCCCTGGCCATCCATGAATGTTGGACGGACCGCAACACCCGTGTACGTGCACTTCCATCGCCTGAATTCATTGACCGCTCACGTCGCCTGTGGTATGGTCAGGTTCCATTGGAGAAGCAGGGATTTACAACCTCCTTTTCGGGGGTTCCGGGGACCGGGGGGTCGGGAGTTTCGGGGGGGTTCAGGCTGTTCGCGTGCCATGTCCCGGTTCGGTTGAGCCTGCAGCGCTGGTCCGTTGGGACGATCCGTTCAAACGCATCGCCCGCCCATGAGGAGTTTGGCATGTCCCTGAGTTCACGCCTGTACGAACACGCCCGGACTGTTGCGCATTTCTTCGCCCGATCAGGTCATCATGCCGGCCGCCGTCGAATCCGCCGGATGCGGAATGCGCTTTCGCTGCAAGAGTCCTCCTTTCCCCGGCATTCCCTTGAGTCGCTTGAGCCCCGCCTGCTGCTCAGCGGCGAGCGTGGGTTCGACTTTCCGGGAGAGGTGCTCGAGGTAGGGAACGTCCCGTCTTCGGTGACGGCTGCGGATGTGGACGGCGACGGGCACATCGACCTGATTACGGCGAACGGCGGTCTTTCGGGCACCGTCTCCGTGCTGCGGAATCTGGGAGACGGCACATTCGCCGCCCGGGTGGACTACGCGGTGGGGGACTCCTCTGTGTCGGTGACGGCGGCGGACGTGAACGGCGACGGGCACATCGACCTGATCGCGGCGAACATCAGTTCACACACCGTCTCCGTGCTGCGGAATCTGGGGGATGGCACGTTCGCCGCCCGGGTGGACTACGCGGTGGGGAGCGACCCAATGTCGGTGACGGCAGCGGACGTGGATGGCGACGGGCACATCGACCTGATCACGGCGAACGGCAGTCTTTCGGGCACCGTCTCCGTGCTGCGGAATCTGGGTGATGGCACATTCGCCGCCCGGGTGGACTACGCGGTGGGTAACGGCGCGGTGGGTAACACCGCGGTTTCGATTACGGCGGCGGACGTGAACGGCGATGGGCACATCGACCTGATCGCGGCGAACTTTAGTTCGGGGGGCACCGTCTCCGTGCTGCGGAACCTGGGGGATGGCACGTTCGCCGCCCCCGTGGACTACGCGGTGGGGAGCAGCCCGTCTTCAGTAACGGCGGCGGACGTGGACGGTGATGGGCACATCGACCTGATCGCGGCGAACTTTAGTTCGGGGGGCACCGTCTCCG
>CAZYPK010000073.1:0-1387 GCA_964649195.1 uncultured Phycisphaeraceae bacterium | reverse complement strand
TGCTGCGGAACCTGGGGGATGGCACGTTCGCCGCCCGGGTGGACTACGCGGTGGGGAATTGGCCGTGGTCGGTGACGGCGGCGGACGTGGATGGCGACGGGCGCATCGACCTGATCACGGGGCACGAGTATTCGCACACCATCTCCGTGCTGCGGAATCTGGGTGATGGCACGTTCGCCGCCCGGGTGGACTACGCGGTGGGGGACTCCCCTGTGTCGGTGACGGCGGCGGACGTGGACGGTAACGGGCGCATCGACCTGATCGCGGCGAACACTGGTTCGGGTACCGTCTCCGTGCTGCGGAACATGGGGAACGGCACGCTCGCCGCCCGGGTGGACTACGCGGCGGGGAGCGTCCCGTCTTCGGTGACAGCCGCGGACGTGGACGGTGACGGGCGCATCGACCTGATCACGGCGAACCGGAGTTCAAACGCCATCTCCGTGCTGCGGAATCTGGATGACGGTACGTTTGCTGTCCGGGTGGACTACGTAGTGGGGAGCAGCCCGTGGTCGATGACGGCGGCGGACGTGGATGACGACGGGCACATCGACCTGATCACAGCGAACAACTTCTCGCACACTGTCTCCGTGCTGCGGAACCTGGGCGACGGCACGTTCGCCGCCCGGGTGGACCACACGGTGGGGGCCTATCCATCTTCGGTGACAGCGGCGGACGTGGACGGTGACGGGCGCATCGACCTGATCGCGGCGAACATTGGTTGGAGCGCCGTCTCCGTGCTGCGGAACCTGGGGGACGGCACGTTTGCCGCCTGGGTGGACTACGCGGTGGGATCCTTCCCGGAGTCGGTGACGGCAGCGGATGTGAACGGTGACGGCTACATCGACCTGATCACGGCGAATTCCTTCTCGGGCACTGTCTCCGTGCTGCGGAACCTGGGGGATGGCACGTTCGTCGCCCGGGTGGACTACGCGGTGGGGAGCGATCCGCAATCGGTGACAGCGGCGGATGTGGACGGTGACGGCCACATCGACCTGATCACGGCGAACCGGAGTTCAAACGCCGTCTCCGTGCTGCGGAATCTGGGAAATGGCATGTTCGACGCCCGGGTGGACTACCCGGTGGGGAGCAGCCCGTCTTCGGTGACGACTGCGGACGTGGACGGCGACGGGCACATCGACCTGATCGCGGCGGGTTCGGACACCGTCTCCGTGCTGCGGAATCTGGGCGACGGCACGTTCGCCGCCCGCGTGAACTACGCGGTGGGGAGCGCTCCGTATTCGGTGACGGCGGCGGACGTGGACGGCGACGGGCGCATCGACCTGATCACGGCGAACGCTGGTTCGGACACCATCTCCGTGCTGCGGAATCTGGCAGGGCAATCGCATATGCCCCTTGACGCCCGATTTATTAGCGCTTGCGCAATTTA